>NZ_DASWYS010000022.1:0-15803 GCF_036404855.1 Roseateles sp. | reverse complement strand
CATGGAGCCCAGCCTCTTGCTGTTGGATGAACCCATGGCCGGCATGAACGTGGAGGAGAAGCAGGACATGTGCCGCTTCATCCTCGATGTGAACGACGAGTTCGGCACCACCATCGTGCTGATCGAGCACGACATGGGCGTGGTGATGGACATCTCCGACCGCGTGGTGGTGCTCGACTACGGCAAGAAGATCGGCGACGGCGCACCGGACGAGGTGCGCCGCAATGAGGATGTGATTCGCGCCTACCTGGGAGTCAGCCACTGATGGGCCCGTTTCTCGAAACCCTGATCGGTGGACTGATGTCCGGCATGTTGTACTCGCTGATCGCGCTCGGCTTCGTGCTGATCTTCAAGGCCAGCGGCGTCTTCAACTTCGCGCAGGGCGCGATGGTGCTGTTCGCGGCGCTGGCGATGGCGCGCTTTGCCGAATGGCTGCCCGGGCTGATCGGCCTGGACAGCAAGCTGGTCATCAACGCGCTGGCCTTTGTGGGCGCGTTGGCGGTGATGGTGGTCGTCGCCTGGCTGGTCGAGCGCTTGGCGCTGTCCAAGCTCGTCAACCAGGAGGGCGTGACATTGCTGATGGCCACGCTCGGCATCGCCTACCTGCTCGAAGGCGCGGGCCAGATGCTGTTCGGTAACGACATCTACAAGATCGACATCGGTCTGCCCAAGGATCCGATGTTCCTGCTGGAGCAGACCTTCGAGGGCGGCATCCTCGTCAGCAAGGAAGACCTCTACGCGGCGCTGATCGCGGCGGCATTGGTGGCAGGCCTGAGCCTGTTCTTCCAGAAGACCGCCACCGGCCGTGCCCTGCGTGCCGTGGCCGACGACCACCAGGCGGCGCAGAGCATTGGCATTCCGCTGTCGCGCATCTGGGTCATCGTCTGGAGCGTGGCCGGCTTTGTTGCGCTGGTGGCCGGCATGATCTGGGGCAGCAAGCTCGGCGTGCAGTTCTCGCTGTCCCTCGTCGCATTGAAGGCGCTCCCCGTGGTCATCCTCGGCGGCTTGACGAGCGTGCCAGGCGCCATCGTCGGCGGGTTGCTGATCGGCGTGGGAGAGAAGCTCTCTGAGGCCTATCTCGGACCGTACCTGGGCGGGGGCATCGAGTACTGGTTTGGCTATGTGTTGGTGCTGGTCGTGCTGCTGGTCAGGCCGCAGGGCCTGTTCGGGGAGAAGATCATTGATCGTGTCTGAACAATCCCCTGCCCGGCAGACGCGCGCGCGGCGGTGTGTCGGCGCGCTGCCGCTGGCCGGATTGAGGCCGCTGCGCGAGGGCCGCGACAGGCTCGCGCAGGTGAGGGAGGCGCTGCGGGCCGACCGCTGCCGCTGCCACCTCGCCGATGACCACGAGGCCGCGTGCCGGCGCATCCCTGACCCCCTGCTCTGAGCCCGAGGCCCCCATGCTCTATCGCGAAAACGGCCAGTTCAAGACGACATACCCGGCGGACAGCCAGATCCTGCCGATCCGCCAGGACCGCATCGCGATGGCGTTGATGCTGGCGGCCGCCTTCCTCGTCGTGCCCATGGTGTCCAGCGAATACCTGCTGCGCGCGATCTTCATTCCTTTTCTGATCCTGTCCCTCGCTGCACTGGGCTTGAACGTGCTGGTCGGCTACTGCGGCCAGATCTCGCTGGGCTCGGGCGCGTTCATGGCCGTCGGGGCCTACGTCGCCTACAACTGCCAGGCAAGGGTCGACGGCATGCCCCTGATCGTGGCGCTGCTGGCCGGCGGCCTGGGCGCCACGGTGCTGGGCGTGGCCTTCGGCCTTCCGTCGCTGCGCATCAAGGGGCTCTACCTGGCGGTCGCAACGCTGGCTGCACAGTTCTTCGTCGACTGGGCCTGCCTGCGGCTGAAGTGGGTCACCAACGACTCGACCTCGGGCTCGGTGAGTGTGGCCAATCTGAGCATCGCGGGATTCAGTGTCGAGTCGCCGGCGGCGCGCTACGTCCTGTGCCTGAGCTTTGTCGTCGCCTTCGCACTGGCGACCAAGAACCTCGTGCGCGGCCACATCGGCCGCTCATGGATGGCCATGCGCGACATGGACGTGGCGGCGGCCGTCATCGGCATCCGCCCCGTGCAGGCCAAGCTCAGCGCCTTCGCGGTCAGCAGCTTCATCATCGGCGTGGCCGGGGCGCTGTGGGGCTTCGTGCACCTTGGATCCTGGGAGCCCGCGGCCTTCGGCATCAACCGTTCCTTCGACTTGCTTTTCATGGTCATCATCGGTGGCCTGGGCTCCATTTCCGGCGCCTTCTTCGGCGCCGCCTTCATCGTTGTGCTGCCGCTGATCCTGGACAAGTTGCCCTATTGGACGGGCCTGCCCATGGACACCGCCACGGCCTCCCATCTGGCGCTGATGATCTTCGGCGCCCTCATCGTGTTCTTCCTCATCAAGGAACCGCACGGCCTTGCGCGACTCTGGGCCACGGCCAAGGAGAAGTTGCGCCTCTGGCCTTTCCCTCACTGACCACAACGACAGGAGACATAGGCATGAAGACTCTCATCACCTGCGCGGCCCTGGCCGCCCTGCAACTCTTCGCAGCACCCGCCGCGGTCGCACAGGCCAAGGAGCAGTTCTTCCCGTTGCTGGTTTACCGCACTGGGCCATATTCGCCCAACGGCACGCCCTGGGCCAACGGCAAGCAGGACTACATCAAGCTCATCAACGCGCGCGACGGCGGCATCAACGGCGTGAAGCTGACCTTTGAGGAGTGCGAGACCGGCTACGCCACCGACAAGGGCGTGGAGTGCTACGAGCGCCTGAAGGGCAAGAACGCCAGTCTCTTCGACCCGCAGGCCACCGGCATTACCTTCGCACTGACCGACAAGGTCCCCAACGACAAGATCCCACTGATCACGCTGGGCTATGGGCTGTCCGCCTCGGCCGATGGCGGCGTGTTCGCCTGGAACTTTCCGCTGATGGGGAGCTACTGGACTGCGGCCGACGTGCTGATCCAGCATCTCGGCAAAAAGGAGGGAGGCCTGGACAAGCTCAAAGGCAAGAAGATTGCGCTGGTCTACCACGACAGTCCCTTCGGCAAGGAACCCATCCCGTTGCTGGACGAGCGCCAGAAGATGCACGGCTTCGAGCTCATCAAGATTCCGGTCACTGCGCCCGGCGTGGAGCAGAAGTCGGCCTGGCTGCAGGTGCGCCAGGCTCGCCCCGACTATGTGCTGCTGTGGGGCTGGGGAGTCATGAATTCCACGGCGCTGAAGGAGGCCCAGGCCACGGGCTATCCGCGCGAGAAGATGTATGGCGTCTGGTGGTCGGGCGCCGAGCCCGACGTCAAGGACGTGGGCGAGGGCGCCAAGGGCTACAACGCGTTGAACCTCAACACCTCGGGCCAGGCGCCCAAGGTCATCCAGGACATCCTGAAGTTTGTGCATGGCAAGGGCCAGGGTACGGGCCCGAAGGACGAGGTCGGCTCGGTGCTCTACACGCGCGGCTTGGTCATCCAGGCTCTGGCGGTGGAGGCCGTTCGCCGCGCGCAGGAGCGCTTCGGCAAGGGCAAGGTCATGACCGGCGAACAGGTGCGCTGGGGCCTGGAGAACCTGGCGCTGGACGACAAGAAGCTCGCCGCGCTGGGACTGACAGGCGTCATTCGCCCCATCAGCACCAGCTGCACCGATCACCAGGGATCGACCTGGGTGCGTGTGCACACCTGGGACGGCAAGCAATGGGCCTTCAGTTCGGACTGGTACCAGGCGGATGACCAGATCATCAGGCCCATGGTGAAGGCAGCCGCCGACAAGTACGCAGGCGAGAAGAAGATCACCCGCCGTACGCCGACCGAATGTCAGAGCTGAACATGACGGCGCCGCTGCTCGATGTGAACGGCATTGAGGTCATCTACAACCACGTGATCCTGGTCCTGAAGGGGGTGTCCCTTCAGGTCAAGGAAGGCAGTGTCGTAGCCTTGCTTGGCGGCAACGGCGCCGGCAAGACGACGACGCTGCGCGCGGTATCCAACCTGCTCGAAGGCGAACGTGGGGAGGTCACGAAGGGCAGCATCGAGCTGCGCGGCGAGCGCATCGAGAAGCTGTCCACGGCGTCCATGGTGGAGCGTGGCGTGGTGCAGGTCATGGAGGGCCGGCATTGCTTCGCCCACCTGACCATCGAGGAGAACCTGATGACCGGCGCCTACACGCGCAGGGACGGGCGCGCCGCGGTGGCGGCCACGCTGGACAAGGTCTACACCTACTTCCCGCGCTTGAAGACGCGCCGCTCCAGCCAGGCCGCCTACACGTCGGGTGGCGAGCAGCAGATGTGCGCCATCGGCCGCGCGCTGATGGCCGATCCGAAGATGGTGCTGCTGGACGAGCCGTCCATGGGCCTCGCGCCGCAGATCGTCGAGGAGGTGTTCGAGATCGTGCGCGACCTCAACGGCAAGGAGGGCACCACGTTTCTGCTCGCCGAGCAGAACACCAGCATGGCGCTGCGCTATGCCGACTATGGCTACATCCTCGAGAACGGCCGCGTCGTCATGGACGGTGCGGCCGCGGAGCTGCGCGAGAACGAGGACGTCAAGGAGTTCTACCTTGGCGTCGGCGGGGAAGGTCGGCGCAGCTTCAAGGACGTGAAGAGCTACAAACGCAGGAAGAGGTGGCTCGCATGAGTGACGAATCCTGGGACATCGCCCCGCCGCCATTCAATGCGGAGTCTGCCTTGCAGACCATGAAGCGCTTCGCCCGCGACCAGCGCGTGCTTGCCGAGCGCAGTGAAGGCTGGCTGCTGGGCGCCGACCTGGTGATGAAGATGCGTCTGGACGGTGCCATGGTCATGGTCCAGCTGGCCAAGCGGCCAGCGCGTACTCCGGAATGGGACACCTTCATGCTCAAGTCGGCGACCGACTCGCGCAAGGTGCAGGACGAGATCAAGCGCCGGCTCGTGCGTTGGAAGGACGAGGAATGAGCACCCTGCCGGTTTGCCCGAGGGTGCGCTCATGAGCGTCGATTTCTTCGACGCGCTGGAGGCCCGTGAGGCGGCCCGGCGCGAAGCCGCGTTGATGGCCGCGCTGCCGCTCCAGGTCGCTCATGCCCAAACCAGCAGCCCGGCCTACAGCGAGCTGCTGGCCGGCATCGACGCCGCAGGCATCGTCTCGCGCGCAGCGTTGGCGACCCTGCCACTGACCCGCAAGAGCAGCCTGGCCGCGGCCCAGGCCGCGCGGCGTGCGCTGCGGCTTGGCGGGTATGCCGCCGGCACGCCGCGGCGCATCTTCCAGTCACCGGGGCCGCTCTATGAGCCCGAGCCCGTCGCCGAGGGCGCCGACCCCTGGCGCATCGCCCGAGCCCTGCACGCTGCCGGGGTCCGTGCCGGCCAGCTGGCGCACGTTGGCTTCAGCTACCACTTGACGCCGGCAGGGGCCATGATGGAAGCCGGCCTGCGCGCCCTGGGTGCGGCCAGCTTCCCGGGCGGCGTGGGCAACACCGAGCAGCAGCTGCAGGCCCTGCTGGACTTGCAGCCGGAGGCCTATGCCGGCACGCCCAGCCTGTTGCGCATTCTGCTGGACAAGGCCGCCGAGGGCGGGCATGCGCTGCCCGGACTGCGGCGCGCGCTGGTCAGTGGCGAGGCTTGTCCGCCTGCGCTGGTGGCCTGGTTTGCCGAGCGCGGCGTCGACGTCTACCAGTGCTACGCCACCGCCGACCTCGGCCTCATCGCCTACGAGACTGCAGCACGCGAGGGCCTGGTCGTCGATGAGGGCGTCATCGTCGAGATCGTTCGCCCCGGCTCCGGCGACCCGGTGCCCGACGGCGAGGTGGGCGAGGTCGTCGTGACCACGCTGTCGCCCGGCTACCCGCTGATCCGGTTCGCCACCGGCGACCTCTCCGCCGTGCTGCCCGGTCCCAGCCCTTGCGGTCGCACCAACTGGCGCCTGCGCGGTTGGCTGGGCCGGGCCGACCAGTCCGCCAAGGTGCGGGGCATGTTCGTGCATGCCGGCCAGGTGGCCGACATCCTGAAGCGCCACCCCGAGCTGCGCCGGGCCCGTCTGGTTGTCAGTGGTGAGCTGGCCCGGGACCACGTCGTGCTGCAGATCGAGGTGACGTCAACCTTACCGGAAGCCTTCGTGGAAAGCCTGATGCAGACCGCGCGGGACCTGACCAAACTCCGCGTCGAGGTGGAAGCCCTGCCGTCCGGCAGCCTGCCCAACGACGGCAAGCTCATCGAAGACCGTCGCTAACCGTTGGAGACGTCTTGATGCGCCGTTCCCTGTTGCTTGCCGCGGGCCTGCTCGCCTGCCTGCCCGCGATGGCCCAATACCCCGAGAAGCCCGTCACCATCGTCGTGCCCTTCGCGGCCGGCGGGCCGACGGACAAGGTCGCCCGCGACCTCGCCGAGGCGCTGCGCAAGCCCCTGGGCGCCACCCTCGTCATCGACAATGTCGGCGGCGTCGGCGGCACACTGGGCGCCAACAAGGTGGCCAAGGCCGCGCCCGACGGCTATACGGTGCTGCTGCACCACATCGGCATCGCCAGCGCCACGGCGCTGTACCGCACGCTGCCCTACAAGACGCTGGAGGACTTCGAGTACCTCGGCATGGTCAATGAGGTGCCGATGACGCTGATCGGCCGCCCCTCGTTGCCCGCCTCCAACTACGCGGAACTGGCCAAGTGGCTAGATGCCCACAAGGGCAATGTCAACCTCGCGCACGCCGGCGTCGGCTCGGCCTCGCATCTGTGCGGCCTGATGTACCAGGCCGCCATCAAATTCGAGATGACGACCGTGCCCTACAAGGGCACCGCGCCGGCCATGAATGACCTGCTGGGCAATCAGGTCGACATCATGTGCGACCAGACCACCAACACCACCGGCCAAATCGAGGCTGGCAAGGTCAAGGCCTTCGCGGTGATGTCGCCCAAGCGCCTGCCCGTCGGCGTGTTGGCGAAGCTGCCCACGGCCGACGAGTCCGGCGTCAAAGGCTTCAGCATCTCGGTCTGGCACGGCCTGTACGCGCCCAAGGGCACGCCCAAGGCTGTTGTCGACAAGCTCAACGCCGCGTTGCGTGTCGCATTGAAAGACGCCGATTTCCTGAAGCGCCAGGAGGCGCTGGGAGCCGTCGTCATCAGCGACGCCCGCCTGTCGCCGGCCGAACACAAGAAGTTCGTCGAGGCCGAGATCGGCAAGCTTGGGCCCGTCATCAAGGCCGCGGGCCAGTACGCCGACTGAATGCAGCATCCCGGTGCGTGAGCGCCCCGGGCTGACCTGTAGCCGTATCACGTCGGCTCGCACTGCCACCCCGGGCAGTGCGAGCCGGCGTTTCTTCTGTGAAAACCTCGCGCGGGTAAACACGCTGTTGACTCGTCGGGCGATCACGGCAGAATGCATGTAAACGTTTACATGATGCTGGCATGCGCAAGCAATGCCGGTCCGACGGATGAGACAACCGTTCCCGCCCGGCTTCCTCTGGGGCTGCGCGACTTCTGCCTACCAGATCGAAGGCTCGCCGCTGGCCGATGGTGCCGGCGTCAGCAACTGGCACCGCTTCGTGCGTACGCCTGGCCGTGTGCTGGGTGGCGATACGGGCGATGTGGCGTGTGACCACTACCGTCGCATGAAGGACGACGTGGCGCTGATGCGCGAGCTGGGCCTGAACACTTACCGCTTCAGCATTGCCTGGAACCGCGTGTTGCCCGAGGGGCGGGGCGCCGTGAACGCGGCCGGCCTGGGCTTCTACGAGCGCCTCGTCGACGAGCTGCTAGCCGCCGGCATCCAGCCCATGGTGACCCTGCACCACTGGGACCTGCCCGCCGCGCTGGACGACCGCGGCGGCTGGCTCAACCCCGACATGCCGGACTGGTTCGCCGACTACGCAGAGCTTTGCTTCAGGGCTCTGGACGACCGCGTGCCCCTGTGGGTCACGCTGAACGAACCCTGGGTCGTGGCCGACGGCGGCTTCATGCATGGCGCGCTGGCGCCCGGCCACAAGAGTGCCTTCGAGGCCGCCATCGCGGCCCATCGGCTGATGCAGGCGCATGCCAAGGGCGTGCAGGCCTACCGTGCGACGGGAAAGAACCGCATCGGCCTGGTCGTCAACATCGAGCCCAAGCACGTGCCCGCCGACGCCAGCGAGGAAGATCGCCATGCGGCGCGCCTGGCCGACGCCTACATGAACCGCCAGTACCTCGATGCGGCGCTGTTGGGCCGATACCCCGACGAGTTGCGCGAAGTCTTCGGCGAGGCATGGCCGGACTGGCCGGCCGCGGAGGTCGAGGCGCTCAAGGAGCCCGTCGACTTCCTCGGCCTGAACTACTACACCCGCGCCGTCGTGCGTCACGATCCCAAGGCCTGGCCGGTGCCTGCGGCGCCCCAGCGCCAGCCCGGCGGCACGTACACCGAGACAGGCTGGGAGTTGCATCCGCAAAGCCTCGCCGACACGCTGGTGTGGATGCACGAGCGCTACGGCGGCCTCCCGCTTTACGTGACCGAAAACGGTGCCGCCTTCTACGACCCGCCCACGGCCATCGACGGTCGCGTTGATGACCCGCTGCGCGTGCACTACCTGCGCACCCACATCGCCGCCGTGCAGGACGCCATCTCCCGCGGTGCTGACGTGCGCGGCTATTGCGCCTGGTCGCTGTTCGACAACCTCGAATGGGCGCTGGGCTTCGCCAAGCGCTTCGGCCTTGTGCACGTGGACTTCCAGACCCAGCGGCGCACGCCTAAGGCCAGCGCGCGCTTCTACTCGGAAGTCATCGCCACGCATGGCGCGAATCTGGAGTCCCGATGACCGTTTCGCCCGCCACGATCAAGGACGTCGCTCGCGTGGCGGGCGTGTCAGTGGCCACCGTGTCGCGCGCGTTGAATGGCGCCGAGAACGTACTGCCCGACACGCGCCAGCGCATCCTGGACGTCGCCCGCGAGCTGCGCTACAGCCCGTCGGGCGCCGCGCGCAGCCTGATCACGCGTCGCACCGACACCGTCGGAGCACTGCTGCCGGACCTGCACGGCGAGTTCTTCTCCGAGCTGATCCGCGGCATCGACCAGGCGGCGCGAGCGCGCGGCCTGCATCTGCTGCTCTCCAGCTCCCACGATGACGCTGACGAGGCCGCCGCCGCGCTGCGCGCGATGAACGGCCGCGTGGACGGCCTCATCGTCATGTCGCCGCATGCCGACGACGACTTCCTGTCGCAGAACCTGCCGTCCGCGCTGCCGGCGGTGCTGCTGAATTCCGGTGTCAAGCAACCGACCCGGCCGGTCTTTGCGGTCGACAACTTCGGCGGCGCGCGCGCCATGACGGAGCATCTCGTGGCCAGCGGCCGTCGGCGCATCGCCTTCCTCGGCGGGCCGAGCGCAAACTTCGAAGCGCGCGAGCGAGAGCGCGGCTACCGCGCCGGACTGCCCGCGAGCGCCGAGCCGTGGGTGATGGAAGGCGACTTCTCCGAAGGCGGCGGCCAGCGCGCAGGCGTGGCCCTCCTGGCGCTGCCTCCAGCCGAGCGGCCTGATGCCATCTTTGCCGCCAATGACATCATGGCCATCGGCCTGCTGGGCGAGCTGCAGGCCGGCGGCGTGCGCGTGCCTGAGGACGTCGCCCTTGCTGGTTTCGACGACATCCCCGTCGCCCGCTACGTCAGCCCCGCGCTGACGACGATGCGAGTACCCATTGCCGCCCTCGGTGGCCAGGCGCTCGATGCTCTGGCCGATGCCCTCGAGAAAGAAGGCGACGACCGGACCGCCACGGTGATGCCCGTGCAGCTCGTCGTGCGTCGCTCCTGCGGCGGCCGCAAGACCTGAATCCCGTCCGACACCACAGACAACACAGGAGACATGGACATGAGCAAACTTCCGAACCGCACACCATGGCGCCGACACGCCCTAGCCACGGCGGTCTTCTTCGCACTTGCAGGTGCGGCATCAGCGCAGACTTCCAACGCCACCGTGCGCGGCACCATCACTGCGGCCGGCGTCACGGCGCCAGCCGGTACGGATGTCATCGCGATCAACAAGGCCAATGGCAACACCTATCGCACCAAGACGTTGACCGACGGCAGCTACGTGCTGGCCGGTCTCGCGCCGGGCAGCTATGAGGTGCGCGTTGCTGGAGCTACAAGCGGTAGCCTGGTCACGCTGTCGGTGGGTCAGAGCGCCACGCTCGACCTCGGCAGCGCCAACGCCCAGCTCGGTACCGTCGTCATCGAGGGTTCGTCGCAGCGTCAGGGTGTCATCGACTCCCAGGTTGGAACGACGGTTTCCAACAAGATGATTGAGGCCATCCCACAAGCCTCTCGCAACTTCCTGTCGGCCGCCGATTTCGCGCCTGGTGTGCGTTTCGACACGGACCCCAGCGGCAATACACGACTGCGTGGTGGTTCGCAGAACATGGACAACGTCAACGTGTTCATCGACGGTGTGGGCCGCAAGAACAACATCCTGCGCGGCGGTGTGGGCGGCCAAGATACCAGTCAGGGCAACCCGTTTCCGCAGACGGCCATCGCCGAGTACCGCGTGCTGACGCAGAACTACAAAGCCGAGTACGACCAGGTCTCCAGCGTGGCGATCAGCGCCGTGACCAAATCGGGCGGCAATGACACGCATGGAAACGTTTACATCAATCGCACGGGCAGCAACTGGACGTCGTTGAGCCCCATTCAAGAGCAGGACAAGGCCAACAAGATCGAGCCGCCGTCGTACAAGCAGATCGAAGCCGGCTTCAGCGTTGGCGGAGCGATCAAGCCGGACAAGCTGCACTACTTCCTTGCCTATGACGGCAAGACCATCGATAAGCCCAAGCAACTGAGCGCTCAGAACCTCGACAAATACCCTGGCAGCCCTGGCGTCATTCCGTCCCTCGCGGGCCAGCAGATCGGCTTCAAGAACAAGTTCAAGGAACACCTGGTGTTCGGCAAGCTCTCCGCCGAGATCGACGAAAGCCAGCGGCTGGACCTGTCGGTCACGTTGCGCAAGGAGACCAGCTACGCGGTCGATGGTGACCATACGTCTGCCACCACGGCCATCAACAACAACAACAACGAGTACCGCGTCGACCTGAAGCATGAGTACGCCAGCGACCGCTGGGTCAACGAGGCCCGCGTAGGGCTGGAGCGATCACAGTGGAACCCGCAGTCGGACGCCACCGATCCGCTGGTGCGCTACAAGTACTCGCCGACCAACATGCTGAACAACGTTCAGGACATCTTCTTCACCGGCGGCTCGCCCAACGCGCAGGACAGGCGCCAGAGCGGCGCCTACTTCAAGGATGACCTGACTTTCACCGGCCTCGCTGGCCACGTCATCAAGGGCGGCGTGCAACTCCGTGCGATGAAGTATGAGCTTGGCGGCACTGCCTACCGCGTGCCGACCATCGAAACCGTCGTCAACACAACGACCGGCCAACCGTACTTCAACGGCCTTGCCTGTACGGGAACCACCATTGCGAGCAACGGCCTGAGCAGCGACCAGTGCCGCATCACGCTGGCTGTACCGTCCGTCTCGGTGGATCTGCGCAACAACCAGTACGGCATGTACCTGCAGGACGACTGGAAGCTGACCAAACAGTTGGAGCTCAACCTCGGCGCCCGTTGGGACTACGAGGACAACATGCTCAACAACGACTATGCGACGCCTGCCGATCGTGTGGCAGCGCTTCGGGGGGCGGACGGTCGCACAGTCGGCGGTGTCTCCGCGCCGGCCGGCCAGACCTACGCGCAGTCGCTCGCCAAGGGTGGCATCAACATCGAGGAGTACATCTCTACCGGCAGCTCGCGCAAGGCCTACAAGAGTGCGATCGCGCCGCGTGTCGGCGCGTCGTACGACTTGTTGGGCGACAAGGCCACGGTCGTCTACGGCGGCTGGGGCCGCAGCTACGACCGCAAGATGGCCAACAACGCGCTCGACGAATTGCAGAAGAACGCACAGCCTGGCGGTGAGATCTGGCTCATCAAGAACAAGTTCAAGATGCCCTTTGCCGACCAGTTCAGCCTCGGGGTGCGTCAGGCACTGGGCTCGTGGAACGCGGACATCGCCGTGTCCAATATCCATGCCAAGAACCAGTTTGTCTGGTTCGGCGGCAACCGTGATCCTAATGGTGGCTACGGCACGCAAAGCTCCATCGACCCGTTGTGGGGCGGCCCCAACGGCTTTGGTACGGTGGTGTTGGGCGACTTCGTCGGTGAGACCAAGTCGAGCAGCCTTTACCTGTCGCTGGACAAGCCTTACACGATTGCGAGCGGCTGGAGCATGACGGTGGCCTACACCTACACCGACGCCAAGACCAAGGACCGCGATTGGAGCGACGCCGACGTGTTCGACTGGACCTACGGCAAGTCCACCCACGGCTGGAACCCGAACAAGGACACCGAGAAGCATCGCCTCGTCGTCGGCGGCCTCATCGACAAGTTGCCCTGGGGCATGCAGTTGTCGGGCAAGCTGACCTATGGCAGCGGCAACCCGCGCCAGGTGACCGACTGTCACCTGGGCTGGGACAAGTGCCGTTACCTCGAGGCGGACTCCGATTCGTTCAAGCAATTCGACATGGCCCTTTCCAAGAACTTCAAGGTCTATGGCGGTGACCTGCAGGTACGCCTGGACGTGCTGAACTTGTTCAACACGGCCAACTGGGGCTACTACAACGATTGGGGCGGTGGCCCGACGGCCACGCCGGTCAACGCGATCGGCGGCGACAACGCCGACCTCGGCAAGCGAACTGGTGTGCGCGGCCCGATGCGGCAGTTCAAGCTCGGCGTGAACTACGTCTTCTGACCCTTGTCCCCGGGAGCCGGGCGATCCGGCTCCCACAATCATCCCCATCATGGACCTGCTGACCCGACGCGCCCTGCTTGTGCACGGCGCCGGCCTCGCGCTGGCCGGCACGCTGCCCGCCTGGGCCGAGGCGCCTTCGAGCGACGCCTTCCTGGCCGACCTCGAACGCCGCACCTTCGACTTCTTCTGGGAGACCACCGACGCCCGCACCGGCCTCGCGCCGGACCGCTGGCCCACGCCCTCGTTTGCCAGCATCGCAGCTGTCGGCTTCGCGCTCAGCGCCTATCCCGTGGGCGTGGCGCGCGGCTACATCACGCGGGCCCAGGCCCGCGAGCGCACGCTGAATACGCTGCGCTTCTTCGTCGGCCTGCCGCAAGGCCCCGGCAAGCGAGGCGTGGCTGGCTACAAGGGTTTCTTCTATCACTTCCTCGACATGAAGGAGGGCCTGCGCTTCGACCGCTGCGAGTTGTCCACCGTGGACACCGGACTGCTGTTGATGGGCGCACTGCACGCGCAGAGCTTCTTCGACGGCGAGCATGCCGACGAGGCCCGCATCCGCGCGCTGGTGGACGAGCTCTACGGCCGCGTCGACTGGGCCTGGGCCCAGGTGCGTCCGCCGTCCATCGGCCATGGCTGGACGCCGGAGAACGGCCACATCCCCAACGACTGGAAGGGCTACAACGAGGCCATGCTGGTCTATCTGCTGGCGCTGGGTTCACCGACGCGGCCGGTCAAGCCCGAGGCCTATGACGCTTGGCTCAGCACCTACGACGCTCACAGCTGGGGCGAGAGCTACGGCCAGACACTGCTGCGCTTCCCGCCGCTGTTCGGTCACCAGTTCACGCATTGCTGGGTGGACTTTCGCGGCATCCGCGACGCCTACATGGCAAAGAAGGGCTTCGACTACTTCGAGAACTCCCGCCGCGCCACCTATGCTCAGCAGGCCTACGGCCAGGCCAACCCGCTGGGCTGGCGGGGCTACAGCGCCGAAGTCTGGGGTATCAGCGCCAGCGATGGCCCCGCCGATATCACGCTGGCCTACACGACGACCACCGGCAAGACCGAGAGGCGCCGCTTTATCAGCTACGCAGGGCGCGGCATGGGCCTCTACGACGATGGCACGCTGGCGCCCTATGCATCGGGCAGCTCCATCGCCTTCGCGCCCGAGATCGTCGTGCCCACGCTGATGGCCATCAAGGAACGTCACCCCCATACCTGGGGCCGCTACGGCTTCTGGGACTCCTTCAACCCCAGCTTCAACTATCCCGACGTCAAGCTCACGCACGGCCGCATCGAGCCGGGCAAGGGCTGGGTGGATACGGACATGCTGGGCATCGACCAGGGCCCGCTGCTTGCCATGATGGGCAATCATCGCGGCGAGCTGATCTGGCAAGTGATGCGCCAGAACGAGCATCTGGTCAAGGGCTTGAGGAAGGCCGGCTTCACGGGCGGCTGGCTCGGCTAGAGATGCGCCGTCGCAGCCTCCTCACCGCAGCCGGCGCCGCCGTGCTGACGGGCTGTGCCCGCGACGGCGGCGCGACCACGCTGCGCTTCTGGGCCATGGGCCGTGAGAGCGAAGTCGTGGCCGAGCTGATGCCGGCCTTCGAGCGCGAGCATCCCGGCGTGCGCGTGAAGGTCGAACAGCTGCCCTGGACGGCCGCGCACGAGAAGCTGCTTACAGCCTTTGCCGGCGATGCCACGCCCGACCTGGCCCAGGTCGGCAACACTTGGCTGCCCGAGATGCAGGCCCTCGGGGCGCTGGAGCCACTGGAGCCCTGGCTGGCACGCACGCCGACGCTGGCGGCCGGCGACTACTTCGACGGCATTTGGGCCACCAATGCCCCTGGTGGCCAGCGGGTGGGACTGCCCTGGTATGTCGACACGCGGCTGATGTTCGTGCGCCAGGACCTGCTGGCGCACGCCGGTATCACGTCCATGCCCGTGAGCTGGGACGACTGGCGCGCGACGCTGGCCCGACTGCGGCAGCAGGGTATGGACAAGCCCATCCTGTTGCCTACCAACGAGTCAGCGCCGCTGCTGGCGCTGGCGCTGCAGCAGCCCGACGAGGTGCTGCGAGACGGCGGCCGCTACGGCAACTTCTCGGGTCCAGGCTTTCGCAAGGCGCTGTCCTTTTACCTCGAGCGTTTCCAGCGCGGCGAGGCGCCTGGCGTCAGCGAGGTGCAGATCGGCAATCTCTGGCAGGAGTTCGGCCGCGGCCATTTCGCTTTCTACCTGTCGGGGCCTTGGGACATTG
This sequence comes from Roseateles sp., assembly GCF_036404855.1. Lineage (GTDB taxonomy): Bacteria > Pseudomonadota > Gammaproteobacteria > Burkholderiales > Burkholderiaceae_C > Pelomonas. The sequence continues at coordinate 857 of NZ_DASWYS010000022.1, read as the reverse complement.
GCGAGTTCAAGCGCCGCCTGCCGCCCGAGCTGGCGAACGCCTGGATCACGGCGGAGCTGCCCGGGCCCGACGGCCCGGGCATGTCCATCGCTGGCGGCGCCAGCCTCGCGATGTTCAAACGATCGCACCACAAGCCCGAGGTCTGGGCGCTGATCAGCTATCTGAGCCGGCCGGAGGTGCAACTCGAGTTCTATCGCCTGACCGGCGACCTGCCGGCACGGCGCAGCGCATGGGCCCTGCCGCTGAACGGCGCGACGCTGGCCGAGGACCGCCATGCCGCCGCCTTCCACCGCCAGCTCCAGCGCGTGCGCGCGGCTCCGGCCGTGCCCGAGTGGGAGCGCATCGAGAAGGAGATGCAACTGGCCGCCACGCGCGCTGTGCACGGCGTGACCAACCTCGACACGACGGTGCGTCGGCTGGACGCCCTTGTCGACGGCATTCTGGAAAAGCGCCGCTGGATGCTGGAGCGTCACGGATGACGCATTCCGGCCGTGAATCCCTCGCCGCCTGGGCCTTTGCCGCCCCGGCCCTGACCGTCATCGCGCTGTTCTTCGGCGTGCCGGTCCTTGCCGGCCTGGTGCTGAGCCTGACCGACTTTGACATCTACGCGCTGGCCGACCTGCGCAACCTGCGCTGGCAGGGTCTGGACAACTACCAGCACGTGTTGAGCCTGCCGCTCTTCTGGAAGGCTCTGGGCAACACCATCTATTTCGTCGTGCTGGGCGTGCCGCTGTCGATCGGCGTGTCGCTGGCCGCGGCCGTGCTGCTGCAGTCCCGGCTGGTGCGCTTCAAGCCGCTGCTGCGTACGGCGCTGTTCGCGCCGGTGGTGACGACGTTGGTGGCCGTGGCCGTCATCT
>NZ_DASWYS010000021.1:0-8365 GCF_036404855.1 Roseateles sp. | reverse complement strand
CTTCCGCGCCCGCGAAGACGGCCGTCGCCGCCGCGCCTGGCAGCGCGCTGCGTGTGACGGCCACGGCCGACACCTGGATCGAGGTGGTCGACGCCCAGGGGCAGTTGCTGCTGTCGCGCGTGCTGCGCGAGGGCGAACAGCAGGAATACAGCGGCGCGTCGCCCTACAAGGTGCGCGTCGGCAACGTGAGCGGCACACGGATCGAATGGCGCGGAGCCGCCGTCGACCTGGCCGCACGCGGCAAGGACAACGTCGCCCGTCTGGAGTTGAATTGATGAGCGAATGGATCATTCCCGAGGCCGCCCCCGCGCCGCGCAAGAGCCGCCAGGCCCGCGTGGTCTGGGGCAGCCGCGTCGTCACGGTCGGCGGTGATGCGCCGGTGCGCGTGCAGTCCATGACCAACACCGACACGGTGGACGCCATCGGCACCGCCATCCAGGTCAAGGAACTGGCCATCGCCGGGTCGGAGATGGTGCGCATCACCGTCAACACGCCTGAGGCTGCCGAGCAGGTGCCCTACATCCGCGAGCAGTTGGACCGCATGGGCATCGACGTGCCGCTGGTGGGCGACTTTCACTACAACGGCCATCGCCTGTTGACCGACTACCCGGCCATGGCCCAGGCATTGTCCAAGTACCGCATCAACCCCGGCAACGTCGGCAAGGGCGAGAAGAAGGACAAGCAGTTCGCCCAGATGATCGAGGCCGCGATGACCTACGACAAGGTCGTGCGCATCGGTGTCAACTGGGGCAGCCTGGACCAGGAGCTGCTCGCCCAGTTCATGGACGAGAACGCCCGCCGCGCCCAGCCCTGGGACGCCAAGCCGGTCATGTACCAGGCGCTGGTCGAGTCCGCACTGACGTCGGCCACCTATGCCCGCGAGCTGGGCATGAACCCCGACAACATCATCATCAGCTGCAAGGTCAGTGGCGTGCAGGACCTGATCTCGGTCTACCGCGAACTGGCCCGCCGTTGCGACTACGCCCTGCATCTCGGCCTGACGGAAGCGGGCATGGGCACCAAGGGCACGGTGGCCTCCTCCGTGGCACTGGGCATCCTGGCCCAGGAAGGCATTGGCGACACCATCCGCGTCAGCCTTACCCCTCAGCCGGGCGAGTCGCGCACGCAGGAGGTCGTCGTGGCCCTCGAGATCCTGCAATCGCTGGGCCTGCGGCACTTCAACCCCAGCGTCACCGCCTGCCCGGGCTGCGGCCGCACCACCAGCACGACCTTCCAGGAATTGGCCAAGCAGATCGATGACTTTCTGCGTCTGCAGATGCCCGTCTGGCGCAGCAAGTACCCCGGCGTCGAGGAGATGAAGGTGGCCGTTATGGGCTGCATCGTCAACGGCCCGGGTGAGAGCAAGCACGCCGACATCGGCATCAGCCTGCCCGGCACCGGCGAGGCACCGGCGGCGCCGGTCTTCATCGACGGCGAGAAGGCAGTGACCTTGCGCGGCGACAACATCGCCCAGGAGTTCCATGCCCTGGTCGAGAACTACATCGAGAAGCGCTTCGGCGCCACGGCCGCGGCCTGAACACGGATCCCATGAGCGAGACCAAGAAAGTCCAGCCGCTGCAGGCGGTGAAGGGCATGAACGACATCCTGCCGCCGGAATCGGCGCGCTGGGAGTCGCTGGAAGCCACCATGCGCGGCGTGCTGCAGCGTTACGGTTATCAGAACGTGCGCGTGCCCATCGTCGAGCCCACCGCGCTGTTCGTGCGCGGCATCGGCGAGGTGACCGACATCGTCGAGAAGGAGATGTACGCCTTCGAGGACCGTGCCGACAAGCATGGACAGGCAGAGCACCTCGCGCTGCGCCCCGAGGGCACTGCTGGCGTCGTGCGCGCCATGATCGAGCACAGCTATCTGCGCGACAGTCCGCGTCGCCTTTACTACGTCGGCCCGATGTTCCGTCGTGAGAAACCTCAAAAGGGCCGCTATCGCCAGTTCCACCAGATGGGCATCGAGGCGCTGGGCTTCGCGGGGCCGGACGTCGACGCGGAGGTCATCCTGCTGGCCCGCACGCTGTGGCGCGAGCTGGGCCTGAAGGAAGGCGAGGATGTCACGCTGGAGATCAACTGCCTGGGCCAGCCCGAGGAGCGTCGCGCGCACCGCGAAGCCCTGATCGCCTACCTGGAGCAGCACAAGGACGTGCTGGACGAGGAGGCCCAGCGCCGCATGTATGCCAACCCGCTGCGCGTGCTGGACACCAAGAACCCCGCCATGCAGGCCATGGCCGAGGGCGCGCCCAAGCTGCTGGACTTCCTGGGCGAAGCATCGCTGGCCCACTTCGGTGGCGTGAAGGCACTGCTGGACGCGGTGGGCCTGGCCTACCGCATCAACCCGCGCCTGGTGCGCGGGCTGGACTATTACAACCTCACCGTCTTCGAGTGGGTCACCGACAAGCTGGGCTCTCAGGGCACCGTCTGTGCCGGCGGCCGCTATGACGGCCTGGTCGAACAACTGGGCGGCAAGGCCACACCGGCCGTGGGCTTCGGCATGGGCATCGAGCGCCTGCTACTGTTGCTGGAGACGCTGGGCCTGCAGACCCCAACCGCTGCGCCCGACGTCTATGCCGTCGTGCCCGACCCGGCCGAGCTGCCGCGCATCCTGCCCACGCTGGAAGCACTGCGCGCCGCAGGCGTCAGCGTGCAGATGCACGCTGGTGGCGGCTCCTTCAAGTCGCAGTTCAAGAAGGCCGACGGCTCCGGTGCACGCTACGCGCTGGTATTCGGCACCGACGAGCTGGCGCGTGGCGAGGTGGCCGTGAAACCCCTGCGTGACGGGGCTGAACAGGCCGCCCGCACGCTCGCCGACGTGGCCGCCTGGGCGACCGAACTGCGCACCGCATAATCCCGGGCCCTGCCCGCACTCGCTGTATTCCTCTCATGGCATCGCATCTCGACCTCGAAGAACAAGAACAACTCGAACAACTCAAGGCGTTCTGGAAGCGCTGGGGCAACCTCATCACCTGGGCGTTGACCGCCGTGCTGGCCGCCTTTGCAGCTTGGCAGGGCTGGAACTGGTACCAGCGCGACCAGGCCGCCCAGGCCGCCGCGATGTACGAGGAATTTGACCGTGCTCTCACGGCCCAGGACCTGGACAAGGCTGCCGGTGCCGCGGGAGACCTGAAGGCGCGCTTCGGCAGCACGGCCTATGCCACTCAGGCCGGCCTGCAAGTGGCCAAGCTGCAGTTGGACAAGGACAAGGTGGAGGACGCCAAGCAGAGCCTGGCCTGGGTGGCCGAGCATGGTGCCGATGGCGGCCCCTACCGTGACGTCGCCCGCCTGCGCCTGGCGGGCCTGCAGCTCGATGCCAAGGCCTTTGACGAGGCTGCCAAGACCCTGGATGCGATCAAGGCCAGCGATTTCGCCGGTCTTGTCGCCGACCGCCGCGGTGACCTGCTGCTGTTGCAGGACAAGCGTGACGCCGCCAAGGCCGAGTACCTGAAGGCGCTGGCAGCCCTGGACAAGACCCAGGATTACCGCCGCGTCGTCGAGGCCAAGCTCTCTACGCTGGGCGTTCCGACCGCGGTCGACGCCACCGGAGCCCGGCAATGAAGCGCGCCGTCCTGATTTCGCTGCTGACCGCGTCGCTGGCGGGCTGCTCAACCATCAGCTCGACGTGGAACTCCTGGTTCGGCAACGACAAGAACAAGCCGGCAGCGCTGGAGACCCTGTCGGGTCCGGCATCTGGTCGCATCGTCTGGAGCGCCAAGGGCGACAACATCAACTTCCCGCTCAGCATCGCGACGCCGGGTGACCGCTTCGTCGTCGCATCCAGCGACGGCACCGTGCGTGCGCTGGCGGCTGCCGACGGCCGCGAACTGTGGCGCGGCGACGCCGGGGCGAAGCTGCTGGCCGGTATCGGCAGCGACGGTCGCTTCGCCGCCGTCGTCAATCGCGATAACGAGCTGGTCGTGCTGGACGCCGGCAAGGTGGCCTGGAAGAAGGCGCTGCCGACGCCTGTCGTGGCCGCGCCGCTGGTGGCGGGGGAGCGCATCTTCGCGCTGACGCTGGACCGCCAGGTGCTGGCTTTCGACGCGCTCGACGGTCGCAAGATCTGGGAACTCAAGCGCCCTGGCGAGCCGCTGACGCTGGCCAAGGCCGGCGTGCTGCTGGCCTACAAGGACACGCTGGTCGTCGGTCAAGGTTCGCGCCTGGCCGGCGTGGACCCGCTCAAGGGCAGCCTGCGCTGGGAGACCAGCGTGGCCACGCCTCGTGGCACCAACGAGGTCGAGCGCCTGGCTGACCTCGTCGGCCCCGCCGTGCGCCAGGGCGAACTGGTCTGTGCGCGCGCCTTCCAGTCCTCGGTCGGCTGCATCAATGCCGAGCGCGGCAGCACGCTGTGGAACCGTGTGGTCGGTGGCACCAACGGTGTTGGCGCAGACGACCAGGTCGTCGTCGCCGGCGACGCGTCGGACCGCCTGTCGGCCTGGAAGCTGGTCAACGGCGACCTGGCCTGGTCGGCCGATCAGTTCCAGCTGCGCAAGCTGTCGGAGCCCGTGCTGTCCGCCAAGCAGGTGCTGATCGGTGACTTCGAGGGGCAGGTCCACCTGCTGGACCGCGATACCGGCAAGACCCGCTCGCGCCTGGCCACCGATGGTTCGCCCGTCGTCACGATTGCCCTGCTGGGCGACACGGCCCTGGCCGCCACCAAGAGTGGTGGCCTGTTCGCGATCAAGGCGGAATGAAACCGGTCATCGCCCTGGTCGGCCGCCCCAACGTGGGCAAGTCGACGCTGTTCAATCGCCTGACGAAGACGCGCGACGCCATCGTGGCCGACTTCGCCGGCCTGACGCGCGACCGCCACTATGGCGACGGCCGCCTGGGCGACCGCGAGTTCATCGTCATCGACACCGGCGGCTTCGAACCCGACAGCACCACCGGCATCGTCAAGGAGATGGCCAAGCAGACCAAGCAGGCGGTCGCCGAGGCCGATGCTGTCATCTTCGTCGTCGACGTGCGCCTGGGCCTGTCGGCTCACGACGCCGAGATTGCGCGCTATCTGCGCAGCGTCAACAAGCGTGTCCACCTGGCCGTCAACAAGGCCGAGGGCATGCTGGAGTCGCCGCTGCTGGCCGAGTTCCACGAACTGGGCATGGGCGAGCCGCATCCGATCTCGTCGGCCCATGGCCAGGGCATCCGCAGCCTGCTGGATGCGGTGCTGGAGCCGTTCGACGCGACCGAGCGCGACGAGAGCGCGCCGGACGATGGGGTCATTCGCCTGGCCGTGGCCGGCCGCCCCAACGTGGGCAAGAGCACGCTGATCAACACCTGGCTGGGCGAGGAGCGCCTCGTCGCCTTCGACATGCCGGGCACCACGCGTGACGCCATCGCCGTCGACTTCGAGCGCAACGGCCAGAAGTTCAAGCTCATCGACACGGCCGGCCTGCGTCGCAAGGGTCGGGTGTTCGAGGCCATCGAGAAGTTCTCGGTCGTCAAGACGCTGCAGGCCATCGCCGACGCTCATGTCGTGCTGCTGCTGCTGGACGCGACGCAGGGTGTGACCGACCAGGATGCCCACATCGCCGGGTACATCCTCGACAGCGGCCGCGCCGTCGTGCTGGCTGTCAACAAGTGGGATGCCGTCGACAGCTACCAGCGTGAGACGCTGAAGCGCCAGATCGAGCAGCGCCTGGCGTTCCTGAAGTTCGCGCCGCTGCACCAGATCTCGGCGCTGAAGCGCCAGGGCCTGGCCGCGCTCTGGAACGCGATGGCCGACGCCTACGCCTCCGCCTACCGCAAGATGACGACGCCGGTGCTGACCCGCCTCATCCAGGAGGCCGTGGAGCACCAGCAGCCCAAGCGCTCCGGCGTGTCGCGCCCCAAGCTGCGCTACGCCCACCAGGGCGGCCAGAACCCGCCCATCGTCGTGATCCACGGCAATGCGCTGGAAGGCGTCACCGAGGTCTACAAGCGCTACCTGGAGGGCCGCATCCGCGCCCACTACAAGCTCGTCGGCACACCGCTGAAGATCGAGCTGCGCTCGTCCAAGAATCCATTTACCGAAAAGACCTAGGGTGACCGGCGGGTGGGGCAAAACCCTGTGTTAAGGTCCAACCCGTAGTCCCTTCCCCCCGATAACTCGGAGCATACCGATGAGCAACAAAGGCCAACTTTTGCAGGACCCCTTTTTGAACCTGCTCCGTAAAGAGCATGTGCCGGTCTCGATTTACCTCGTCAACGGCATCAAGCTTCAGGGCCATATCGAATCCTTTGATCAGTACGTCGTCCTGCTGCGCAACACCGTGACTCAGATGGTCTACAAGCACGCGATTTCCACCGTCGTGCCGGGCCGTGCAGTGAACTTCCACGCCGGCGACGCACCCGCGGACGCCTGATCCCCAGACCCTTGTCTTCGACCGCTGCCAACGACGCGACGCCGCCCACCGAGGCGGCGCGCGCCATTCTTGTGGGTGTCGATTTCGGCCGCCATCGCGTCGCCCAGGGCTTCGATGAGAGCCTGGATGAACTGGCGCTGCTGGCCGAGTCCGCCGGCGACACGCCGGTTGCCAAGATCATCGCGCGGCGCCAGGCACCCGACGCGGCCCTGTTCGTCGGTTCCGGCAAGGCCGACGAGATCAAGCTGCTCGTGCAGGCTCACCAGGCCCACACGGTGCTGTTCGACCAGGCCATCTCGCCGGCGCAACAGCGCAACCTCGAGCGCGTGCTTGGTGTGCCGGTGGCCGACCGCACGGCGCTGATCCTCGAGATCTTCGCGGCCCGCGCGCAGAGCCATGAAGGCAAACTGCAGGTGGAGTTGGCGCGCCTGCAGTACCTGGCCACACGGCTGGTACGGCGCTGGAGCCATCTGGAGCGCCAGAGCGGTGGCATCGGCATGCGCGGCGGCCCCGGCGAAGCCCAGATCGAGCTGGACCGCCGCATGATCGACGAGCGCATCAAGCAGACCAAAGAGAGGCTCAAGCGCGTGCAGCGTCAGCGTGGCACGCAGCGCAAGGCACGGTCGCGCAATGGCGTTTTCAAGGTCTCGCTGGTCGGCTACACGAATGCGGGCAAGAGCACGCTGTTCAATGCGCTGACCAAGGCGCGCGCCTATGCCGCCAATCAGCTGTTCGCGACGCTGGACACGACGACGCGCTCGCTCTACCTGGAGCAGGCAGCCGCCAGCGTGTCGCTGTCCGACACCGTGGGCTTCATCCGCGACCTGCCACACAAGCTCGTCGAGGCCTTTCGAGCGACGCTGCAGGAGGCGGCCGATGCCGACCTGCTGCTGCACGTCGTCGACGCCGCCAGCCCGGTGCTGGACGAGCAGATGGTCGAAGTCGAGCGGGTGTTGGAGGAAATCGGTGCGGCTGGCGTGCCGCAGATCCTGGTCTACAACAAGCAGGACCTGCTGCCCGACGACCAGCGCCCGCGCGAGATCGTCGATGCCGTGTTGCGTGCCAATGGCAGCACGGAGCCCACGCCGCGCGTCTTCGTCAGCGCCATCGACGGCGGCGGCCTGAACGAGTTGCGCCAACTGATCGCGACGGCCATGCAGACCCAGCCCTTGATTCCCGACGAGCGGGACCCACGTTTCGACGTTGATCCGTCGCAGTCATCGGACTCCGACGAGCCTTCTTCCTCAGACTCCTCCCAGGCATGAGCAGCACTTCCCACACCCCGCCCCGCAGCCCGTGGGCCCAGCGTCTGCTGACGCCGGTTGCCCGTGCCGCCGGCCGGCTGCTGAACAATGGTCGCAACGACGGTCCGCCCGACCTCGACGAGCTGTGGCGCGACTTCAACCGCAAGCTCTCGGGCATGTTCGGCGGCAAGTCCGGCGGCCCGACCGGTCCCAGCGGCTCGGGTGGCACTCCCGACATGAAGGGGGCCGGCATCGGCGTCGGCCTGATCGCCGGCGTGGTGGCGCTGGGCTGGCTGGCCAGCGGCTTCTTCATCGTGCAGGAAGGCCAACAGGGCGTCGTCACGTCCTTCGGCAAGTACAGCAAGACGGTGGAGGCCGGCTTCCAGTGGCGCATGCCCTATCCCTTCCAGGCCCATGAGGTGCAGCCGGTCTCCCAATTGCGCCAGGTCGAGGTTGGCCGCAGTTCGGTCGTCGCGGCCACCGGCCTGCGCGACTCGTCCATGCTGACCCAGGACGAGAACATCGTCGACATCCGCTTCACGGTGCAGTTCACCGTCCGTGACCTGAAGGACTTCCTGTTCGAGAACCGCGATCCCGAGCAGGCCGTGGTGCTGGCCGCCGAGTCGGCCGTGCGTGAGATCGTCGGCAAGAGCGCGATGGACTCGGTGCTCTATGAGCAGCGCGATGCCATCGCGGCCGAGCTGGTCAAGTCCATCCAGGCCCAGCTCGACCGCCTCAAGGCCGGCATCCAGATCAAGAACGTCAACGTGCAGAG
>NZ_DASWYS010000020.1:0-6616 GCF_036404855.1 Roseateles sp. | reverse complement strand
TGGAAGCCATTGCGCACCATGGCAGCGACGCACTCAAGCGCCGCTTCCTGGAGCCCATGGTCGCGGGCCGCTGGACCGGCACCATGAACCTCACCGAGCCCCAAGCAGGCTCCGACTTGGCCGCGCTGCGCAGTCGCGCCGTGCCCGAAGGCGACCATTACCGCGTCAGCGGAAACAAGATCTTCATCACCTGGGGCGAGCACGACATGGCCGAGAACATCGTCCACCTCGTGCTGGCGCGCCTGCCCGATGCACCGCCAGGCGTGAAAGGCATCTCGCTGTTCCTGTGCCCGAAGTACCTGGTCAACGACGACGGCTCCCTGGGCGAACACAACGACCTGGCCTGCACCTCCATCGAGCACAAGATGGGCATCCACGGCAGCCCCACGGCGTCGATGAGCTTTGGCGACCGCGGGGGCGCGATCGGCTACCTGGTCGGCGAGCCGAACCAGGGTCTGGCCTGCATGTTCACGATGATGAACCATGCGCGGCTGAACGTCGGCCTCGAAGGCGTGGGCATCGCCGAGCGCGCCTACCAGCGCGCACGCGCCTACGCGCTGGAGCGGGTGCAGGGCAAGCCACTGCTCAGCGGCAGCACCACCATCGCCGGCCACCCAGACGTGCGGCGCATGCTGATGGACATGAAGGCCCGCACCGAGGCTATGCGCGCACTGGCCTATTTCTGCGCCGGCCAGATGGACCGAGCCGCAGGCCACGCCGACGCGCAAGAGCGCGAGCAGGCGCTGGCCCTGGTCGGCCTGCTGATCCCGGTGGTCAAGGGCTGGTGCACCGACAACGCACAGGGCATCACGTCCGATGGTGTGCAGGTGCATGGCGGCATGGGCTACGTCGAGGAAACCGGCGCCTCACAGCACTTGCGTGACGCGCGCATCACGACCATCTACGAAGGCACGACGGGCATCCAGGCCAACGACCTAATTGGCCGCAAGCTGGCGCGCGAGGGCGGGCGCACGCTGAAGGCGCTGCTGGGCCGCATCGACGGCGATGCGCGCCGATTGGCCGAGATGCCCGATGCCGCGCTGGCGCAGATCGGCGGCGTGTTAGCGGCTTCGGCACGTGCGCTGGGGGAAGCGGCCGACTGGCTGCTGGCCCACGACGACCAACCCGCGCAGTGCGCGGCGGGCGCCGTGCCCTTCTTGCGGCTGGCGGGTACGGTGATCGGCGGCTGGCTGTCGGCGCGCATGGCCGAAGCCGCCACTGCGCAACTCGCGGCGAGATCGGGCGATGCGGGCTTTCTCGGCGCCAAGCGTGCCACGGCCAGCCACTACGTGGCGCATGTCCTGGTGCAGGCGCCGATGTTGCGCGACATCGTCACGGGCGGAGCCGCCAGCACGCTGGCCCTGGCGGACGATCAACTCTGAATGATCCTGAAAGGAAACCCTCCCATGAAAATCCTCGTCCCCGTCAAACGCGTGGTGGACTACAACGTCAAGGTGCGCGTCAAGAGCGACGGCACCGGCGTGGACATCGCCAACGTCAAGATGAGCATGAACCCGTTTGACGAGATCGCGGTGGAAGAAGCCGTGCGCCTGAAGGAAAAAGGCGTGGTTACCGAGGTGATCGCCGTTTCCTGCGGTGTGGCCCAGTGCCAGGAAGCCCTGCGCACCGCCATGGCGATTGGCGCCGACCGCGCCATCCTGGTCGAGACCCCGGCCGACCTGGATTTGCAGCCGCTGGCCGTGGCCAAGCTGCTCAAGGCCCTGGTCGACAAGGAGCAACCCGGCCTGGTCATCCTGGGCAAGCAGGCCATCGACGACGACGCCAACCAGACCGGCCAGATGCTCGCCGCGCTGGCCGACCTGCCGCAGGCCACCTTTGCGTCCAAAGTGGAAGTGGCCGAGGGCAAAGTCAAGGTCACCCGTGAAGTCGACGGCGGCCTGGAGACGCTGGAACTGAGCCTGCCGGCGGTGATCACCACCGACCTGCGCCTGAACGAGCCGCGCTATGTGACGCTGCCCAACATCATGAAGGCCAAGAAGAAGCAGCTGGACACCGTCAAGCCCGAGGACCTGGGCGTGGACGTCAAGCCGCGCCTGAAGACCCTGAAGGTCAGCGAGCCGCCCAAGCGTGGCGCCGGTGTGAAGGTCCCTGACGTGGCTGCCCTCGTGGACAAGCTGAAAAACGAAGCCAAGGTCATCTGAAGACCGCTGAACCCAACGATCCAGAGGAACACAGAACATGACCGCACTTGTCATTGCCGAACACGACAACGCCTCCATCAAGAGCGCGACCCTGAACACCGTCACCGCCGCCGCCGCCATCGGTGGCGACGTGCACGTGCTGGTGGCAGGCGAGAACGCCGGCGAAGCCGCCAAGGCCGCCGCGCAGATCGCCGGTGTTTCCAAGGTCATCCATGCCGACGCCGAGGGCCTGGCCCATGGCCTGGCCGAGAACGTTGCCGCCCAGGTGCTGGCCCTGGCACCCGCCTACAGCCACATCCTGTTCCCCGCCACCGCCGGTGGCAAGAACGTGTCGCCGCGCGTGGCCGCCAGGCTCGACGTGGCGCAGATCAGCGAAATCAGCAAGGTGATCAGCCAAGATACCTTCGAGCGCCCGATCTACGCCGGCAACGCGATCGCCACCGTGCAGAGCGGCGACGCCACCAAGGTCATCACCGTGCGCACCACCGGCTTCGACGCCGCTGGCCAGGGTGGCTCGGCCGCCGTGGAAACCGTGGCCGCCGCAGCCGGCAACGGCAAGAGCGCCTACCTGGGCAGCGAAATCGCCAAGAGTGACCGCCCCGAACTGACGGCGGCCAAGATCATCGTCTCCGGCGGCCGTGCACTGGGCAGCAGCGAGAAGTTCACCGAAGTCATGACCCCGCTGGCCGACAAGCTGGGTGCGGCCATCGGTGCCAGCCGTGCCGCCGTCGATGCGGGCTACGCCCCCAACGACCTGCAGGTGGGCCAGACCGGCAAGATCGTGGCGCCGCAGCTGTACATCGCCGCCGGCATCTCGGGTGCGATCCAGCACCTGGCGGGCATGAAGGATTCCAAGGTGATCGTGGCGATCAACAAGGACCCCGAGGCCCCGATCTTCTCCGTGGCCGACTACGGCCTGGAGGCCGACCTGTTCACGGCTGTGCCGGAACTGGTCGCCGCAATCTAAGAACAACAGTGACTTGAGACAAAAATGAAAAAATTCAGGGAAAACAATGGAACTGAGGCACCTTCGGTGCTTCTTGGCTGTCGCTCAGGAGTTGCATTTCGCAAGAGCCGCTGAGAAGCTACACATTGAGCAATCGCCACTTTCGAGGGCGATCAAGGAACTGGAAGAAGAGCTGGGGGTCCGCCTCTTCGACCGCAACACCCGCAGCACGCGTCTGACCCGTGCGGGTCAGGTCTTCATGGACCACGTGCCGCGCGTGTTCGCAGCGCTGGCCCAGGCGCGCGACAGTGTTAGGGCCGTTTCGGCCGGGTATCAGGGGCAGTTACGCATCGCCTTGTCCGAAGGCCTCTCGCAGGCCCGGCTCACGGCATTGCTATCGTGTTGCCGTGAGGAAGAGCCAGATACGGAAATCCGGCTTTACGAGGTTCCGCTGTCACAGCAGATCAGAGGCCTCGAAGCCGACTTGTACGATGCCGGGTTCTCCCACTCATCGGAAGTTGGTGAAACGCTGCTTGCCATACCAGTGTGGAACGATCCGATGGTCGTGGCCGTGCCTACGCGCCACCCCTTGTTGGCACACAAGACGCTGCCTCTGGATGAAGTGTTGCGCTATCCGCTGGTGCTTTGCGACCCCGAGGTGTGCGAGGGCTGCAGCCGCCAGATGGCACGTGTGCTGCGCGCAACGGATCGCGAACCCATCGTGGCTGAGCAGGTGGCCAGCCAAGAGCTGATGGTGACCCTGGTAGCAGCAGGCTACGGTCTGGGCTTCTCGACCGAGGCTCACGTTTCGACCTGCGGTCATCCTGAGATCGTCACAAGGCCGCTGGCTGGCCGCACACCGATGTTGACCACCTACCTGATCCACCGCATCGGTGCCTCGTCTGAGACCTTGCGACGTTTCGTGGAAAGGGCCCGTATCGCTGCACCCGGTCGGGCGACTGACGACGCGTTGGACATATTGCCAGGGAGTAGCACATGAGAAAGCTTCAAAACTTGACCGCAACCTTGGTGGTCGCCGCCGCAGCTTTGGTGCTGTCGGCCTGCGGCAAGCCGCAGCCCACCGATTCGCTGGAATCGTTGATGGCCGATCCAGAACGGTTGAAGCTGCTGCGAGAGCAGTGCAAGACCGAGCGCACCAAGCTGGGCGACGAACTTTGTAGCCGCGTGGCCGAGGCCACGAAACGGCGATTTTTCGGGGACGGCAAGGTACCGTACAACCCGCCCAAAGAATCACCCAAGTTCTGAACGTGCGCTCGTCGCCACACTCGGCGACGCATATTTCGTGCATGGGCGCTGTACTACTTGCAGCGCTGCAAGGAGCCACGACGCGCGGCAGCACGCTGCCACTTGCATTCTTGCAGGCCGGACTGCGAGCCTGCCGATTTGGGACTTTGACCCACCGATAGACAGCCTTGATCCTCATGCGTGCGACACACCTTCGTGCCGCGCGCACGGCCCCGCGTGGCGGGCCACTGGATCGGAGGTCAAGGTGCAGGCTCAGGGCGCAAGTCACCAGGGGATTCTCTACGGTCAGGTCGCGGCGGTGCTGGGCGTCGTCGTGGTCGGCGTGTGGGGTGCAACCCAGTGGACCGCTGCTGCTCTCGGCCATCAGGCACGCCTGGGCACCCCGTGGTTCGAGGCCTTCGGCTCGCCGGTCTACCACCCCTGGCGCCTGTTCGAGTGGTGGTTCTTCTTCGACGCCTACGCACCCGATGTCTTCGACGTGGGCGGGGCGATTGCAGGCGGCAGCGGCCTGGCCTCGGTAGGCGTGGCGGTGGGCATGTCGGTCTGGCGCTCGCGGCAGTCGCGGCTGGTCACCACCTACGGTACCGCACGATGGGCCACGGCCGATGACGTTCGGCGTGCCGGGCTGAACCGCCCGTCCGGCGTGCTCCTTGGACAACATGGCTTGCAGTACCTGCGCCACGACGGGCCCGAGCACGTGCTGGCGTTTGCGCCCACACGTTCGGGCAAGGGCGTCGGCCTGGTGGTGCCCACGCTGCTGTCCTGGCCCGGCTCGGCCGTCATCCACGACATCAAGGGCGAGAACTGGCAGTTGACGGCCGGCTGGCGCTCGCGTTTCTCGCACTGCCTGCTGTTCAACCCCACCGATGCGCGCTCGGCCGCCTACAACCCGCTGCTGGAGGTTCGGCGCGGCGTGCACGAGGTGCGCGACGCGCAGAACATCGCCGACATCCTGGTGGACCCAGAAGGCGCTCTGGAGCGCCGCAACCACTGGGAAAAAACTTCCCACGCCCTTCTGGTGGGGGCCATCCTGCACGTGCTCTATGCGGGCGAGGACAAGACGCTGCGCGGAGTCGCCAACTTCCTCTCCGACCCAGCCTGCCCGTTCGAGGTGACGCTGCACCGGATGATGACGACGCCGCACCTGGCGAACGAGCAAGGCGGTGGCCCGCACCCCGTCGTCGCTTCGGCCGCGCGGGAGGTTCTCAACAAGAGTGAGAACGAGCGCTCGGGCGTGCTGTCCACGGCCATGAGTTTCCTGGGCCTGTACCGCGACCCGACGGTGGCGGAAGTCACTTCGCGCTGCGACTGGCGCATCGCCGACCTGATCTCCACCGCGCACCCAGTGTCGCTGTACCTGGTGGTGCCACCGTCTGACATCAGCCGCACCAAGCCGCTGATCCGATTGATCCTGAATCAGGTGGGACGGCGGCTGACCGAGTCGCTGGACGGATCGGACGGCATCGCGCGGCGGCACAAGCTGCTGCTGATGCTCGACGAATTCCCGGCGCTGGGTCGCCTGGACTTCTTCGAGACCGCGCTGGCCTTCATGGCGGGCTACGGCATCCGCAGCTTCCTGATCGCGCAGAGCCTGAACCAGATCGACAAGGCCTACGGCCAGAACCATTCGATCCTCGACAACTGCCATGTGCGCGTGACGTTCGCTACCAACGATGAGCGCACCGCCAAACGGATCTCCGAGACGCTCGGCACTGCGACCGAGCTGCGCGCGCAGCGCAACTACGCGGGCCACCGGCTCGCGCCGTGGCTCGGGCACTTGATGGTGTCGCGCCAGGAAACCGCGCGCCCGCTGTTGACGCCGGGCGAAGTCATGCAGCTTCCGCCTGACGAGGCCGTGGTGATGGTGTCCAGCGTGGCGCCGATCAAGGCGAAGAAGCTGCGCTACTACGCGGACAGCAATTTCAAGCGGCGCGTGTTGCCGCCGCCCGCGCTGGCGAGCGAGCGATACGCCGACGCGCCGCCATCGCGTCCCGACGACTGGAGCGGACTGGCGATTCCCGCCGCACCGGCCGCGGCGTCCGCTGATGGCCTGGAGAACTTGGGTTCGGCCGACGACGGCGGCCCGCGCCGTCAGCCCGAACTCTCCGAAACCGTCGCCTACGACCCCGACCTGGCTGCACCTGCAACCGACCTCGGGCTGCTCGATGACGACGACATACCGCTTCCCCTTCCTCGCCAGCTCGATCCGGCTCTGCAGCGCACGGCCCGGCTGGCCTCCCTC
>NZ_DASWYS010000019.1:0-1768 GCF_036404855.1 Roseateles sp. | reverse complement strand
GTCGGCCTCAGGCGGCCGGACGGGGCGGCCGCAACGGCTGCGCGAGCGGGGCCTCGACGGCGAGGCGTCGGCCCAGGCTGGCCGGCGCGGTCAGCGGCGGGGCTGCGGCGATGGCGACCGTGTGGGGCAGGCAGTGGTCGGACATGTCGTCCGTCGTGTCGCCGAGTTCGGCGATCAGCACAAGGATGTCCGAAGACGAGGAGGCAGGCTCTTCACCGACGCTGGAGGGGGCCGTCACGTCACTGTCCGGATACGACGGGGCCACGACGGCCGCCAAGCCGTAGGCCGGCAGCAGCAGGGCAATGACCAGGACTCGGAACCAGCGAAGCACGGCAGGATTCTAGGGGCGCACCTCCGAGTCGGCACGAGCAGGTCTGCCGCCGAGCGGTGACAATCGCTGGCTTGCCTGGAGCACCGCGATGAAACCTTTGGACGATCCCCGCCATGACCATGAAGTTGGCTCCCGCGACGAGACGCGCGACACGACGCGCACCGACGACACTCGCATCGGCGCCGTGCGTGCACTGATCAGCCCGGCCCTGTTGCTGGAGGAACTGCCCGTGTCGGATGCGGCGCTGGAACTGGTCGAGCAGGCCCGCCAGCAGATCAGCGCCATCCTTCACGGCCAGGACGACCGCCTGCTCGTCATCGTCGGCCCGTGCTCCATCCACGACCACGACCAGGCGATGGACTACGCCCGCCTGCTCAAGGCGGCGCGCGACGAGCTGAGCCGCGACCTGCTCATCGTCATGCGCGTGTACTTCGAGAAGCCTCGCACTACCGTGGGCTGGAAGGGCTACATCAACGACCCGCGCCTGGACGGCAGCTTCCATATGAACGAGGGCCTGCGCCTGGCCCGCCAGTTGCTGCTGGAAATCAACGGCCTGGGCCTGCCGGCCGGCACCGAGTTCCTGGATTTGCTGTCGCCGCAGTACATCTCCGACCTGATCGCCTGGGGCGCCATCGGCGCGCGCACCACCGAGAGCCAGAGCCATCGCCAACTCGCTTCGGGCCTTTCTTGCCCCGTCGGTTTCAAGAACGGCACCGACGGCGGCATCAAGGTCGCCAGCGATGCCGTGCTGGCCGCCAGCAGCGCCCACGCCTTCATGGGCATGACCAAGATGGGCACCGCCGCGATCTTCGAGACGCGCGGCAACCAGGACTGCCACGTCATCCTTCGCGGCGGCAAGACACCCAACTACGACGCGGCCTCGGTCGGCGCCGCCTGCGCGGCCCTCAAGACGTCCGGCCTGCGCGAGCAGGTCATGATCGATTTCTCGCACGCCAACTCCAGCAAGAAGTACGAGCGTCAGGTGGACGTTGGCCGCGACGTGGCGGGCCAGATCGCGGGCGGTGATGCGCGCATCACCGGTGTCATGATCGAGAGCCACCTGCAGCCTGGCCGCCAGGACCTGGCCGAGGGCCAGACCCGGGCCGACCTCAAGCCCGGCGTGTCTATCACCGACGCCTGCCTGGGCTGGGCCCAGACCGAGCCGCTGTTGCGCGAACTGGCCACCGCCGTCCAGAAGCGCCGCGGCTGACGCGCGCCTGCCCGCGGCTCCGGCCCTCGGTTTCTGCCTGGGCGACGTTGTCGCAGCGCCCCCGGTGGGGGCGCCCACCAGCCTCTGTTCGCCTGATGCGCAGGCAGGGGGGCGACGTTGCGCCGCGCTGTGCCTCGCCTTGAACCCGGGATGGGTTGCAGCGGCCGGGCAAGGGCACTCCACATTGACAGCCTGAATCCCCGGCCCTATGGTCCTGCCGAATGAAA
>NZ_DASWYS010000018.1:0-2921 GCF_036404855.1 Roseateles sp. | reverse complement strand
GTCGGCCTCATCGTGGCCTACATGGGCGCCGAACAACTGCAGCGCTTCGGTGCGCAGAGCTTCATCGCCAATCTGGTCACCATCGGCGTCGTACGCGAGATCGCGGCGCTGGTTGTGGGCATCGTCTTGGCCGGGCGCGTCGGCGCGGCCTTCGCGGCGCAGATCGGCAGCATGCGCGCTGGCGAGGAGATCGACGCGCTGACGACGCTGGGCGTGGACCCGGTGGAGCATCTGGTGCTGCCGCGCATGCTGGCGCTGCTGGTCAGTGGCCCCTTGCTGACCTTGTGCGCGGGCATCGCCGGGCTGCTGGTGGGCTGGGGCGTGGCAGTCGTGCTCTACGACGTGCCGCCGGCGGCCTATCTGGCGACGACGCGCGACGCGCTGGCCGGCTGGGACCTGTTCGTGGGGCTGCTCAAGGGCAGCGTCTACGCGGTGCTGGTCGCGTTGGCCGGCTGCCGCCAGGGCCTGAACGCCGGGCGCAGCGCACAGGCGGTGGGCGAGGCGACGACGGCTGCGGTCGTGCAGGCCATCGTGTGGATGGTGGTGGCCGCGTCCACGCTGACCGTGATCTTCCAGAGGCTGGACATATGACGGGGGCTTCATCCGGTCGCACCTTGCCGAACGGGGACACCGCCGGCCGGTCCTCCGGGGGGATGGCCATGACGGCCGGATCGACCGGCAGGCCGTCCGCCAGCGCGGGACGGCCTGGCAGCGTCCCACCGCTCGATCCGCGTAGTTCGGACGTGCTGATGCGCGTCGAGAACCTCAGCCTGCACGCCGGCGGCCGCCAGCTGCAGCAGGGCCTCAACTTCGAGGTCAAGGCCGGCGAAGTGCTGGCCATCGTCGGTGCCAGCGGCTGCGGCAAGAGCACGCTGCTGCGCCACATGATCGGACTGCAGGTGCCCCAGACCGGCCGCGTGCTGTGGACCGCAAGTGGCGAAGCACGCGACGTGCACGGCGACGATCCGCCGCGACGCGAGATCGGCGTGGCGTTCCAGGCCGGCGCGCTGTGGAGCAGCATGACGGTGGGCGAGAACCTGATGCTGCCCCTGGAGCTCTACACCCGGTTCGATGAGGCCGAGCGCGAGCGCCAGGCGCGCTTCAAGCTCGCGCTGGCCGGGCTGAACGAGCCGGCCACCTTCGACGCCGAGCCGGCCGCACTGTCGGGCGGCATGCGCAAGCGCGCGGCCATTGCCCGCGCGCTGATGCTTGACCCACCGCTGCTGTGCCTGGACGAGCCCTCGGCGGGTCTGGACCCGCTGACCTCGGCACGACTGGACGACCTCATCCAGCAGCTGAAGCGCGACGTCGGCACGGCCATCGTCCTCGTGACGCACGAGCTGGAGAGCCTGTTCGCGGTGGCCGACCGCATGCTGTTCCTCGACGTCGAGGCGCGCACGGCCACGGCGCTGGGACCGCCGGCCGAGCTGCGCGAGCATGGTCCCCGGCCCGTGCGCGAGTTCCTGACGCGCGGCCAGGCCGGGACGGACAAGGAGGCCGCATGAAACGGCGTCGCGCCAACCCCTTTTTCATCGGCGCCTTCGTCGTCGGCGCCATCGCCGTGCTGGCCGCAGCCCTCATCGCCCTGCCCGGCCGTCACTGGTTCAAGCAGCCGCAGCGCGTCGTCATGTTCTTCTCGGGCTCGGTGTTCGGGCTGCAAAAGGGCGCCCCGGTCGTCTTCCGCGGCGTTCGCGTCGGTGACGTGACCGAGATCAGCGTGCGCTACGACAGCAAGACCGACACTTTCGCCATCCCCGTCGTCGCCGAGCTCGACGACGACGCCGTGCGCGGCCTCGAAGGGCGCTTCACGCACGATGACATCGGCCATGCCCTGCCCCTGCTCATCAAGCGCGGGCTGACGGCCCAGCTCGGCACGCAGAGCCTGGTAACGGGCCAGCTCTATGTGGACCTGGACTTCCGCAGCAAGCCGCCCGGCGTGCAGCACGGCGGCTACGAGGGCGACGCCACCGAGATTCCGACCAGCGCGACCGCCTTCCAGGCGCTGAAGAACCAGCTCGAGAGCGTGGACCTGCGCAAGATCCTCGACGACCTGAGCCAGATTGCCAACGCGGCGCGCTCGCTGCTGACCGCGCCGGAGCTCAAGCAGGGCATGAAGGACTTCGCCGCCACCGCCGGCCACGCACGTCAACTGGCCGCCCGGCTCGAGCAGCGCGCCGTGCCGCTGACGCGAGGCGCCGAACGCGCGATGGCCAGCGTCGACCGTGCCGGCGACAAAGTCTCCGCCGCCGCCGACAAGCTGGGAGCGGGTGCCGACAAGGCCGGGGCCCTGCTCGATCCGGACGGTGTCGTCGTGCGCGACCTGCAGCGCGCGCTGGGTGATCTCAGTAGCGCCAGCGCCTCGTTGCAGGAGGCCGCCAGCAGCGATGGCCCGTTGCTGCAGCAGTCCCAACGCACCCTGCGCGACCTGTCACAGGCGGCGCGCGCGCTGCGTCAGCTGGCCGACACGCTGGACATGCAGCCCGACGCGCTGCTGCGCGGCCGCAAGCCCGACCCCGTCCCTGCCGTGGAGCCTGCCCGATGAAGACCGATCTCCTTCAGCGCCGCGACCTGTTGCTGCTGCTGACTGCAGCCACGCTGGCCGGCTGCGCAACGCGCGACGCACCGCCTCGCCGCCTCTACGGCCTGACAGGCACGCCGCCGCTGCCGCTCGACGCCCAACCCGGCCAGGACTGCCGCGCCTGGGTGCTGAATCCGCAGATCGCGCTGCCCGAGCTGCTGGACCGCGACGAGATCCTGGTTGCCGACGGCAGCGCCGGCCTGCGCCCCTGGCCCGAGGCGCGCTGGGCCGAACCGCTGCGCGACGCGCTGCCGCGGGTGCTCGCCGAAGACCTGGGGCGGCTGCGCCAGCCTTACCCGGTCTCGCTGGGCACGCCCCAGGATCGCGACGCCGAATCGTTGCG
>NZ_DASWYS010000017.1:0-9470 GCF_036404855.1 Roseateles sp. | reverse complement strand
CGCGGCCACTTCGACACAGACATCCATCATGGCGCTTCGCAAGACCTCCCTGCTGCTGACCCTGCTCATCGCACTGGCGCCCGCATGGGCCCAGATCGGCCAGCGCTTCCCATCCGAGAAACGCGTTGTGCCCGACCCCGTCACGGGCACACCGTTGACCTTTCTGACTACGCAGCCGCGCGGCGATTCCAAGATCTACCCCAGCCACCCGCAGTGGACGGCTGACGGCCAATGGCTGGTGTTCCGCTCCAACCGCGTGAAGGGCGAGGCCATCGCCGTCAATGAGGCCAGCGGCGAGATGGTGCAGGTCACCGAGGGTGGCTACGAGGGCATGCTCAATCTCGCCCAGTCAGGCGGCAACAAGCTCTATTTCCTGCGCAAGAACCCGGCTGGCGCCGCCAATGACAAGGTCAGGCAGGCCGTCGAGGTGGACCTGGACCGCGTGTTCGCGGACAGCAAGGCCGGCGCGATGAAGCCGGCCAACGCCTATCAGCGCGTCTTCGCCACGCTGCCGGCCGAGCTGGAGGCCTTTGGTGACAACGCGCTGGATGCCGACGGCCAGTGGTTCTACTTCCGCATCCAGGGCAAGGCCTACGCGGGTGCCAAGCTGCCGGCCGGCACCAAAATCGAGCCGCCCTTCGGCCCGCGCGGCATGGGCGCTGGGCCGCACGCCATTGGCAAGATAAACGTGAAGACGGGCGAGATCCAGCACGTCGTCTCCGTGCCCTTCCAGATCGGGCATATCCAGAGCAACACCTGGAACCCGGGTGAACTGGTGTTCAGCTGGGAGACGGGCGGCAAGTCCCCGCAGCGCACCTGGACAGTCAAGGGTGACGGCACCGGCCTGCGCCCGCTCTACCCCGAGGCGCCCTATGAGTGGGTGACGCACGAGGCCTTCATCGGCAAGGACGAGGTGGCCATGGCGATCATGGGCCATCGCGCCATTCCGGGCGTCGTCGATCCGAACCGGCCATCTGGCACGGGCGTCGAGGGCGCCAACCCGGGCCAGGACGCGGCTTGGGGGGATGCAGGCACGCGGGAGAAGCCGACCGGGCTGGCCATCGTCAACCTTCGCACGCGGGAAATGACCATTGCCGGTCAGACGCCGTCTGGCAGCGGCCTGTGGCACGTGCACGGCTCGCCGGACGGCCGCTTTGCCACCGGTGACGACTTCAGCCGCAGCCTTTATCTGATCGACCGCAAGACACGCGAGATGATCGTGCTCACTACCGGTCACAAGACGACGGCGCGCGACCATCCGCACCCGACCTTCAGCCCCGATGGCAAGAAGATCCAGATCCAGTCGGCCATGCTGTCCGCCGACGGCCGCGAGATGAATATCTGCATCGTGCCGGTGCCCCAGGCCTGGCTGGACCGCAAGCCCTGAAATATTTCCTGGGGTGAAAATATTCATCGGATCATTGTCATCCGGAATATTTGATACTAATTTTCTTGGGCCAAGCTGTTTATGAGAAATGGTTTGACCCATATTCAATCGCTCGCTGGTTGCGCCCCCATGCCGGCGCTGCAGGGCGTGAGTGCCTGGCTCGATCGCTCGCAGAGACGGCGGTGATCGAAAAGGGCCGGGATAATCACGAACGTGATCGAAATGCCGGTGCCTCAAGGGTTTTCTCGGGGGCGAAGCAATCACGGTCGTGATTCTTTGCCGGCTTGTGAACACGGCGTAAAACCCTCGGCCTAGACTGTCCCCGGGGCAGTAAGAAGAGGGCTCATATCGAGCCTCATCCTGGTAGATATTCTGGAGACAGACAAAATGCTGAAGAAGATTCACGGCGGCATGCCGGTTTCGCGTTGGACGCCGTTGGCACTGGCCATCTCGGCTGTGTTGGCCGGCCAGGCCCACGCCCAGCAGACCCCGGCGACCGCCGAGAAGCCCACCGAGAAGGCCGAAGCCGAGCCCAAGGTCGCCGACAAGGCCACGCAGCAGCTGGACACGGTCACCGTCACGGGCATCCGTCGCTCCATCCAGAGCGCCATCGATCGCAAGCGCAATGCCTCCACGGTGACCGACAGCATCGTCGCGGAAGACATCGACCAGTTCCCGGACAAGAACGTCGGCGAAGCGCTGTCGCGCATCACCGGCGTGCAGCTGTCGCGTTCGTTCGGCGAAGGTTCGCAGGTCGCCATCCGCGGCGTCGAGCCCGACCTCAACCGCGTCGAGATCAACGGCATGTCAGTGCTGGGTACCAACGGCGGTGCCGGCCGCGGCGCCGAGCTGCGCGAGCTGGCCTCCGAGCTGATCGCCTCCATCGACGTCGTCAAGGGCTCCACCGCCGACTTGACCGAAGGCGGCGTGGGCGGCACCGTGCGCATCAACACGCGCAAGCCGCTGGACTTCACCAAGCGCACCATCGCCGGTACGCTGGCGGCCGAGCAGGGCAGCCTGCGCGGCGGCACGCAGCCGCGCGCGACGCTGCTGCTGGCCGACAAATTCCTGGACGGCAAGCTGGGCGTCATGGCCAACCTGGTCTACGACGACATCCACACGCGCGGCGACTTCGCCCGCAACACGTCGTGGACGTTCCTGCGCGACTGGGACTTCTCGCCCGAGAAGACCGTCACCAGCCTGAACCCCGCAGCTGCCGCCGTCACGACCTCGGCCGGCTGCAATTCGCTGACCAACACCACCGACAAGAACGCCTGCCTGTCGCAGTGGTTCGATTACGCGCCGCGCATCTCGCGCTACGGCATCTGGGAGCGTGATCACAAGCGCAGCTCCGCCGAAGTGACGGCGCAGTACAAGTTCAGCAAGGACTTCGACGCCTACGTCAGCCATCAGGTCAACACCCAGGCGCAGAAGCTCAACGACATGAACTTCGGCACCGACTTCACTGCGGTGAACCGTCTGGCCGTGAGTGGCAACGCGCCTGTCTATGCGGCCAACGGCACCGTCGCCACGGCCGGCACCTGCACGGACGTCAGCGGCGCCTCGACGCCGGCCGGCATGGTGGTGGAGAACCACCACGTCACGCAGTACACGGTGGGTAACTGCCTGAACGTGGCCGGGCGGGGCGGCCAGGGTGCCTTCAGCACCTCGGCGCGCGACTTCGCGCTGGACATCAAGTCCAAGTACACCACCGCCGGCTTCAAGTTCAAGAACAACGACTGGCGCATCGAGGGCCTGCTGGGTGATTCCAGGTCCGACTACAGGAGCGAAAGCAACAACATCGTGCTGACGCAGAACGCGCCGGGCCTGGTCGTCAAGCTCGACGGCTCGCGCCTGCCGCAGTTCAGCTTCCCGGCCAACTACAGCCCCGACGACGCCTCGTCCTATGTCCAGGCTCAGCTGCAGTACCGTCCGGAAGCCACCCACAACAAGGAGCGCCAGGGCAAGCTGGACTTCCAGTACAACCTGGACAACGACTTCTTCCACAGCCTGTGGTTCGGTGGCCAGGCGCGCGAGTCCAGCTCGCGGCGGTACACCGGCGGTGGCCGGCTGGTGCAGAACAACGGCAGCCTGACCAACACCGACGAGGCAGTGGACATCAATGCCCGTACGGCCAACGTCAACCAGACCATCATCTGGGACCCGCTGTACACCGGCACGGCGCAGCGCCCCAACGATACGCAGACCTACATCAACAGCGGCTACAAGACGTCCTATGTGACCGGCTCGCGCATGCAGGAGATCGTCAATGGGCTTCGCACCAAGTCGCCCGGCACCTTCATGGGTGGCTACGGCGACGTCTCAGGCCTGCCGTCCAACTGGACCTCACCAAGCTATTCGGCCGCAGCAGCCTCGGGCGTCTTCGATACCAGCGACTTCAGCCACAAGTATCTGTACGAGACGCCCGGCAACGACGGCAAGACCTACGCGCAGATCCCGGCCTTCGACATCAGCGAGAAGATCAAGGCGGCCTATGTGCGGCTGGATTGGGGCACCGAAATCTTCGGCCTGCCGCTGGATGGCAATGTCGGCTTGCGCTATGCCCGCACCGACGTGACGTCGATCGGCATGCGCACCGACCGGACCTGCAATCCTGCCAATCCGACGACGTGCTCCGTCCTGGTGAACAGCAACACGATTGTGGCCATCAACAACAGCTACAGCGACGTGCTGCCCAGCCTGAACGGCACGCTGCAGCTGATGAACGGCAAGCTGCTGGTTCGCGGTGGCCTCGCCAAGGTGATGGCGCGCCCGGCGCTCGACCTGCTGGCCCCGAACGTCACCTGCACGACCGGCAGCGGCGATCCGGCACGCGGCGGCAACGGCACCGACACCTGCTCGGCCGGCAATCCCGATCTCAAGCCCTACCGCGCGACGAAGTACGACCTGAGCGTGGAGTACTACCCCAGCCGCGACACGCAGGTCAGCCTGGCCACGTTCCGCACCGAAATCGGTACCTATGTCCGCAAGGGCGTCGTGACCTACGGCAGCAACTTCTACGGTGACGGCCGCATCTTCGATGTGACGCAGGCCGTCAACGGCGAAGGCGCCAAGACCCAGGGCATTGAGCTGGCCGGCCGCACGGCGCTGACCTTCCTGCCGGGCTGGCTGAGCGGCTTCGGTGTGGATGCCAACTACACCCGCATGACCTTCAGCTACGCCAAGGGCAATGAGCTGATCAGCCCGCTCGACAACTCCGTGCTGCCCTACCCGGGCCTGTCGAAGAACTCGTACAACTTGGGCCTGTGGTACGACAACGAGATGTTCAACGCCCGCCTGGCCTATGCCTACCGCGACAAGTACTACACGGGCGGCAACGACGTGTCGGGCAACCCGAACTTCAGCGACAAGACGGGCTACCTGGACGCCAAGTTCCAGTGGAAGGCGACGAAGAACTTCACGCTGTCGCTCGAGGCCAAGAACCTGACCAACCAGGCCGAGCTGACGTACGCGGGCGACCTGAGCCGTCCCAATGAACTCGCCTGGTCGGGCCGCCGCTACTACCTGACGTTGGGCTACAAGCTCTGATCGCATCAGCGCATCCCGTTCTCCGGGCCGACGTGGCCCCTGTGTTGCGCTGACAGCGCGTCGGCCCCCGCTCACGCAGGGGCCGTTTTTTTTGGTGACTGCCTTCATGAGTCTTCTGCGCCACTTCTTCGTCTGCCTGTCGCTGGCCGCAGCCGGCCTGGCTCAGGCCCAGCCCCACCAGCCCAGGCAGATGGAGCGGCTGGACCGCGGCGTCGTCGCGCTGGCGACGCCCTCCGGCGTCTTCGCCAGCTGGCGACTGCTGGGCACAGAGCCGGCTGGCGTGCGCTTCAACGTCTACCGCGACGGTCAGCTCGTCAACCGCGAGCCGCAGGCGCTGACCAACCTCGTCGACGCGCAGGGCCGCACCGACAGCCTCTACAGCGTGCGGGCCGTCGTCGGTGGCCACGAGCTGCCGCCGTCCGCCGCCGTGGCACCGTGGAGCCAGCCCTACCTGCGCGTGCCGCTGCAAAAGCCCGAGGGCGGCATGTCGCCCGACGGTGTGGCCTACCGTTACGAAGCCAATGACGGCGCGGCCGCCGACCTGGACGGCGACGGCCAGTACGAGATGATCGTCAAGTGGCAGCCCACCAACGCCCACGACAACGCGCACAAGGGCTACACCGGCCACACGCTGCTGGACGCCTACAAGCTGGACGGCACGCGGCTGTGGCGCATCGACCTGGGGCCCAACATCCGCGCCGGCGCCCACTACACCAGCTTCCTCGCCTATGACTTCGACGGTGACGGCAAGGCCGAGCTGATGCTGAAGACGGCCGACGGCACGGTGGACGGCGCCGGCCAGGTCATCGGCGACGCCAAAGCCGACCACCGCAATGCCGCCGGCTATGTGCTCGCCGGCCCGGAATTCCTGACCGTCTTCAACGGCTTGACCGGTGCGGCCATGGCCACCGTGCCCTACACGCCGCCGCGCGGCGGCCAGGGCGAGGCCTGGGGCGATGCCTACGGCAACCGCGTGGACCGATTCTTGGCCGGCGTGGCCTATCTGGACGGCCGACGCCCCAGCGCAGTGTTCGCGCGCGGCTACTACACCCGCGCCGTGCTGGCGGCCTGGGACTGGCGCGACGGCAAGTTGGCGCAGCGCTGGGTTTTCGACAGCGATGCCGACGCCGAGAGTCAGCCCGCCGCAGGGCAGGGCGCGCACTGGTTCTCAGTGGCCGACGTTGATGGCGACGGTCGCGACGACATCATCTACGGCGCCGCCACCGTCGCCAGCACCGGGAAGCTGCTCTACAGCACCGGCCTGTGCCACGGTGATGCATTGCACGTCAGCAGCTTCGATCCGGCGCGTGACGGCCAGCAGATCTTCATGGTCCACGAGAGCCCGCGCTGCTACGGCGAGCATGGCCTGGAGATGCACGATGCGGCCAGCGGGAAGGTGCTGTGGAGCATGTCCGGCAACAACACCGACGTCGGCCGTGGCGTCTGCTTCGACATCGACCCTGCCTACCCAGGCGCCGAATGCTGGGGCAACGTGGGTGGCCTGATGAACGCGAGCGGCAAGCGCATCAGCGAGAGGCACCCCAATCGCTATAACTTTGCGGCCTGGTGGGACGGCGACCTGCTGCGCGAGTCGCTGGACCATGTCTCCATCGACAAGTGGAACCCCGCCACCTTCAAGTTCGAGAACCTGCTGAACGGCAAGGCCTTCGGGGCCGCGTCCAACAACGGCACCAAGGGCAACCCCGTGCTGTCGGCCGACCTGTTCGGCGACTGGCGAGAGGAAGTCGTCTGGCGCAACGAAGACAGCACCGCGCTGCTGGTCTTCTCGACGTCTGCACCGACCGAGCACCGCTTCGTCACGCTGATGCACGACCCGCAATACCGTGTGCAGGTCGCTGCGCAGAACGCGGGCTACAACCAGCCGCCGCACACCAGCTTCCACCTCGGCGCCGCGATGAAGCCACCGCGCTACCTGCCCATCACCACGCCATGAAGATCATTGCCCTGCTGGGCCTGATGCTGGCCCTGGCCGGCTGCGCGAGCGTCGAACCTGCGCCGCGCCCGCTGTACCGCGACCCAGTGCTGGATGGCGCAGCCGACGTGTCCCTCGTCTTCAACCGCGGTCTGAAGCGCTGGGAGATGTTCTACACGAACCGTCGCGCGGCGCTGAGGCTGGACGATCCCAAGGACGTGACCTGGGTACATGCCACGCCCATCGGCATCGCAACGACGGAGGACGGCAACCATTGGCGCGCGGCGGGCGAGGCGAAGTTCCCCGCCGAGTGCACCGGCGCCACGCTGTGGGCACCCGAGATCCAGGACTTCGATGGCGTCTACCACCTGTGGCTCACCATCGTGCCCGGCGTTCACAAGAGCTGGACGGGCGAGCGCCGGATCGAGCACCTGACCAGCGTCGACCTGCGCAACTGGCAGTGTGCAGGCCGCGTGGACCTGGGCTCGCCCAAGGTCATCGACGCGTCTGTCATCCGCGCGCCGCAAGGCGGCTGGCGCATGTGGTTCAAGGACGAGCAGGGCGGCAGCAAGCTCAAGATGGCTGACAGCGCCGACC
Source organism: Roseateles sp. (assembly GCF_036404855.1). GTDB lineage: Bacteria > Pseudomonadota > Gammaproteobacteria > Burkholderiales > Burkholderiaceae_C > Pelomonas. Next base: position 2,004 of record NZ_DASWYS010000017.1, on the reverse strand, counting down.
TGACGACCTGGACCGTGCGCGGCCCGGTCAGCCAGCTTCCCGGCGAAGGCCCCACCGTCTTCCATTTCGCGGGCAAGTGGTGGCTGGTGGCCGACCTGTGGAAGGGCCTGCTGGTGCTGCGCTCCGATGACGCCCAGGCCTGGGAGGAGCAGCCTGCGCGGCTGCTGTCCGATATCGGTCGGCACCCCACCGACCGCGCCAAGGGCCAGCACCCCGGCGTGACCGTCGTGGACGACCGGGCCTATCTCTTCTACTTCACACACCAGGGCGGCGAGCCCGAGGCCAAAACCGACGATCGCTGGCACCAGCGCACCGTCATTCAGGTGGCTGAGCTGAAGCTGAAGGACGGTTGGCTGGCCGTTGACCGCAACGCGCCGCCCCCCGACCTGCGCAAAGCCTTCGGGGCGCGCTGATGCGGGCGTTGCTGCTGACCTGGTTGCTGAGCCTGGCCGGTGCAGTTCATGCGAACTTGAGCGTCAACGTCCAGCCCACGCAGGGCAGTGTGCCGCTGGACGGCGCCGTCGTCGTCGCAGCGCCCGATGCCGATCCGCTTGAAGCCTTCGTCGCCCGGGACCTGGCCGACGACCTGAAGCGTCTTGGCCTGCGAGCCAGCGTCGGTGGCAGGGGCCCGGTGCAGATTTGGGTCGGCACCGCAGGACGCCACCCCGCGATCGATGCCGCCCATCTCGATCTGAGCGGTCTCAAGGGCTGCTGGGAGTGCTACGAGATCGCGCTGCTGCGCGACCCGGCGCCTGACGTGAAGTACGCCCTCGTCATCGTCGGCGCTGATTCCCGCGGCACGGCATACGGGGTCTACACGCTGAGTCGGGCGCTCGGCGTGTCGCCCTGGCACTGGTGGGCCGACATCGCACCGCTCAAGCGCGGCCCGCTGCACATCAGCGTCGACGCGCCGCTGCGCGACGGCCCGGCCGTCAAGTACCGCGGCATCTTCATCAATGACGAGGACTGGGGCCTCTTCCCTTGGGCCGCGCGGACCTTCGAGCCCGAGGTCGGCAACATCGGACCCAAGACCTACGAGCAGGTCTTCCGGTTGCTGCTGCGTCTGAAGGCCAACACGTTGTGGCCCGCCATGCACCAGGTGTCGGGTGCCTTCAACGCCAACCCGCGCAATGCCGAACTCGCGCACCGTTACGGCATCGTCATGGGCTCTTCCCACGCAGAGCCCTTGTTGCGCAACAACGTCGCCGAATGGACTGCGCCGCACGACCAGTACAACTACGCGACACATGCTGCCCAGGTGCGCGAGTACTGGGCCCAACGGCTGAAGGCCAACGGTCGCTACGAGAACCTCTACACGCTGGGCATGCGCGGCATCCACGACAGCGGCATGCAGGGCGGTCGTACGGTGGTTGAGAAGCAGGCGCTGCTGAACGGCCTGCTCAAGGACCAGCGCGACCTGCTGGCTCGGCATGTGGGCGATCCAGCACAGCTGCCCCAGATCTTCGTGCCTTACAAGGAAGTGCTGACGTTGCTGCCGGACCTGGCATTGCCGGACGACGTGACGCTGGTCTGGCCCGACGACAACTTCGGCTACCTGCGCCAGTTCCCCAACGCTGTGCAGGCGAAACGCCTGGGTGGGTCGGGTGTGTACTACCACCTGAGCTACCTTGGCGCACCGCTGTCCTACCTGTGGCTGAGTACGACGCCACCCGCCCTGGTGGCTGAGGAGATGGGGCGTGCGTTTGACGCCGGCGCGCAGCGGCTGTGGATCGTCAACGCGGGCGACATCAAGCCCCATGAGGTCAACCTCAGCCACTGGTTCGACCTCGCCTGGAACCCGACCACCGTGCGTGCCCAGGGACAGCCGGCGTACCTGGAGGAACTGGCCCGGCGCCTTTTCGGTGTGCCGGAGATCGCGGACCTCTGGGACGGCTACTACCGCGTCAATTTCGAGCGCCGCCCCGAGCACCTGCAGTACCACCTACCGGGCGAAAGGATGCGCCGCAGCGGCCTGACACCCGCCGCCGTGGACGAGCGCCTCGG
>NZ_DASWYS010000016.1:0-30237 GCF_036404855.1 Roseateles sp. | reverse complement strand
GCATGCGCGAGTGCAGCCACGTCCGCCAGCACCTGCTCGGCGCCGTGGCAGAGCTCGGCATAGGTCACGGCCGCCAAGTCCAGTGGCGCCTGAAAAGCATGGCCGCATTCGGCACAGGAGAGATCGAACGCGAGGCTGGCCAGCGGTTCGATGTCGTCGATGGCCGCGGCCACGGCCTCCCGCACCGTCGGGCCGAGTTCGTGCACGCGCAGTGTGCGACCGGCTGTGTCCGCTTGCAGCACGCAGCGTTCGAACAGCGACTGGGCCGCGGCCTCGGTGTTGCCAACAGCTTCCAGTGCAAGGAGGTCGTCGGCATTCGGCAGGCGAAATCGCACCTGCAGATCGCCCAGCTTGACCTCATGTTCGGCTGCGCTGGACCGGGGAGGGGACGTTGCGGCAAGCGCCGTCGTGTCGAGCGTGAACTCCAGCTCGGCGGCGCACTGCGGGCATGCCGCGTGCAGCGGCAGCGCCGTGCCGCAAAGGTGCGCGTGCAGGTGCAGCAGTGCGCGATTGGCCATGCCCAGCGTGGCCGAATCTGGCGCGCCGCCGGCTTGAGCGAGCAGTTGCGTGCGCCGTGCCCTGGGCAGCGGCAGCGCGGCTTCCCACAGTTGCAGCAGCGCGGTGTCGTTCATGGGCCCGTGCCTTCAATGGCTCAGCTCGGCTCCACGAAGCTGGGCTCGGCGGGTTCGGCCACCTCATAGTCGCGCTCCCAACCCTCGTTTTCCAGCTTCAGGGTCTGGATGGCGACCGCGTTGGCGTTGGCATCGGCATCGGGGAAGGCCTGGTACTCGCTGACCCAGCAGCGGTAGAGCTTGTAGGCCAGCACCACCTGGCCGGCCTCGTTCATGACTTCGAGGATCACGTCCTTCCTGAAGTCTTTCAGCGAAACCTCGGCGCCCAGGCCGGAGCCGTAGTTCCACACCTTGTTGGCCCATTTCTCGAACTCGGTGTCGTGGGTGACACCGCGTTCCAGCGTCACGGCCTCGTATTTCGTGCGGCCGGGGCTCTTGCGGCTGGTGCTGGGATCGCCGCCGACGCGGTGCTCCACCACCTCGGTGCTGCGCTTCAAGGCGGAAACCTTGCTCACGCCAGCAACGTAGCGGCCATCCCACTTCACGCGGAACTTGAAGTTCTTGTACGGGTCGAAGCGGGTGGCGTTGACGCTGAACTGGGCCATATGCGTTCTCCTTCCGTTCGGTAGGGCCTCATGCCAACTGGCCGGCCATCTGCTGCAGCCTGACCACCACGAACTCGGCGGGCTTGAGCGGGGCGAAGCCGACCAGGATGTTCACGATGCCCAGGTTGATGTCGGCCTGGGTGGTGGTTTCCCTGTCGCACTTGACGAAGTAGGCCTCTCGCGGCGACGTGCCCTGGAACGCACCCTGACGGAACAGCTGCTGCATGAAGGCGCCGACGTTCATGCGGATCTGGGCCCACAGCGGTTCGTCGTTCGGCTCAAACACCACCCACTGCGTGCCGCGGTACAGGCTTTCCTCCAGGAACAGCGCGGTGCGCCGCACCGGCAGATACTTCCATTCCGACGCCAGGGTGTCGGCGCCGCGAAGTGTGCGTGAGCCCCACACGATGGGCCCTGTGTTGGGAAAGCTGCGGATGCAGTTGACGCCCAGCGGGTTGATGAAGCCGTTCTCAGGGTCGGTGAGCGGCACCTCGGGGGCGAGCACGCCGTTCAGTGTCGCCTCGATCCCCGCCGCTGCTTTCCACACGCCGCGCTGGGCGTCCGTGCGCGCCATCACGCCGGCCACTGCCCCCGCTGGTGCGTAGGCTTCGGCGCGGTTCTCTCGCAGCGGGTTGGCGCTGCGCACGCGTGGGAAGAACAAGGCCGCATTGGCGCTGCGTGCCACCACGCCGGTGATGTTGGTGGGGGTGACGTCGTCCACCGCGTCCCACCCGCTGTTGTTGAAGGGAGGGTCCACCAGCAGCATGGCGCGGCGCTCGGTGCAGTAGGCGACCGCCGCGCTCCACACGGTGTTGTTCACATCGGTGTCCTCGGCGAACGGTGGCACGACCAGCAGGTTGAACAGGTCGGCTTTCTCCAGCGCGAACAAGCCCTGTTTCAGGTTGCGCAAGTTGGGGCCGCTGCTGATCTGGGTGGCACCCACGGCGTTGCCGTCGGTGCCGCCGGTGAGCGCCGTGCTGTTGGCGGGGTCGAACGGGTCGGGCGTGGCCGGCGTGAGCGCGGCGTTGGCAGTGGGGCGTGCGGCATAGCTGGCAGCGCCACGCAGCAGGCGGCTCTGGTCGAGCAACACCTGGCTCACGAAGCGCGGATGGCCGGCGGTGATGGAGACGTTGAGGTAGGTTTCGGTCGTGCCGGTGCCCAGGTCACGCACTCGCAGGTTGAACATCGAGTTCGGTGCGTTGGCGGCCACGATGTCGGCTTCCACGTCGAAATCCACGCGCACGCGCAGCTGGCTGCCCCAGGCGCCAGGGTTGGCGGCGCTGAAGATCGCGGCGGCGGGCGCGGCGGGCATCTGCGCCGTGGCGGCGGCGTTGTGCACGCGAACGATCAGCGCGTCGGTGCCGCCGTTGGCGAAGTAGTGCATCACCGAAAACGACAGCGGGCAGTTGTTGGCCAGACCGCCGAAGCTGCGTTCGAAATCGGCAAAGCTGCTGATGCGCACGGGGCTCTTCACGTCGCTGTCGATCGGGCCGCGCAAGGTCCGCCCGACAAACGCGGTGATGGATGTGGCCACGCCGCTGATCGAGCGGACACCACTGGGAACCTCTTCGATGTACACACCGGGGAAGGACAAGGCCACTGGCATGGTTCACTCCTCGACGCGGCGCCCTCATTGCGCCGCAGTGGGCCGGCCACGCAGCCGGCGAGATGAGTTAGGGGTCAAGGTTGACCCGCCGTGCACGTCGCTCGCATCGAGCACCGTGCCATCGGCCAGCCATGCCTGACACCGCTGCGCGTGGCCGCCGGCGGGAAAAGGCCGACGCCACAAACGCGTAACGCTTCCAAGACAGTCCAGCAGTTCCCGCACGGCGCATCCGCTTTCCGACTTGAGGTGCCGGATTGCACGTAGATGGACGGTGCGTCAACCCGGCGTATCTTGCATCCGTAAGATTGGGAATGCATGGCCACTTTGGGCTGTTGTTAGGGGGGCGTCCCGTCGCGCCGCCTCGAAGTTCCTGTCGTGTGCCGCTGTTGCCCCAGCCCCGCCACGACGCCGGTCCGGGCGTTGGCGGGATCCTGGCCGCTTTACCCCGTGGCGCGGACTTTCGGGTTGAGGCAGGTCAGCAAGGTCAGGAATTGGAACGGCTGCCTCAGCCGGGTGACGGCGCTGAGGACTTCACGGTGCGCGCCTTTGTCGGGTACGCGCGACCTCTTGTTCGCCATCTGGCGTTGCCGGGTCTAGGATGGTGCGGCTCCCGCAGTTTCAGATGACCATGACCGCCGCTAACGAGACGACCAAAGTGCAAATCCCCGGCCTGCTTCACAAGCTGGGCAAGATGACCTCCATTCGCGACACGGCCTTGCTAGAGCAGAGCCTTCTCAAGACGTTGTGCCCCATGCTCGGCGTGCTGGATTCCTCCCTGTACCGTGTCGATGACCTCGCGATGTCCACGCGCGTGCTGCACCACCACCTGTCGCGCGTCATCGAGCCCGATGGCGTGTCGCGTCTCGTGGAGCGCACCGAGGAGATCTTCAACTCCAGCAGCATCGCGGGCGACGTCCGGCAGTTGTTGGACAACGTGCGACTGTTGTCCAGGCCCTGCACTCGCCGGCGGGGTCAGAGCGAGGATCTGCTGATCGCCTATCCACTGTTCGGCGGCCGCGAAATCTGCGGCTACTTCGTCTTCAGTCGTGACCGCGAGGTGACGCTGACGGAGGACGCCATCATCAAGGGCGTCCTGGAGGTGTTTTCGAACTACTACGACCTGCTCGACATCAGCCAGCGTGACCGGTTGACGGGACTGCTCAATCGCCAGGCACTGGAGAGCAGCTTCGAGCGCATCTGGACCATCCTGTCGCGCTCGGCCGATGCCGTCGGCACGGCGGACGCCCGCCGTGCGCCGGCAACGGCGCATGCCCATTGGATGGCCGTCATTGACGTCGATCACTTCAAGAGCATCAACGACGACTTCGGCCATGTCGTCGGCGACGAGGTGCTGTTGCTGGTCTCGCGAGTGATGGCGGCTGAATTGCGCAGTTCCGACTTGTTGTTCCGCTATGGCGGCGAGGAGTTCGTTGCGCTGTTCTCGGCCTCCACGCGCGAGGATGCGGCGGCCATCCTGGAACGGCTGCGCGAGGCCGTCGAGCAGCACGGCTTCCCGCAGGTGGGCCGGGTGACGGTCAGCATCGGCTTCAGCATGGCCGACCCCAGCGACCTGCCTCAACAGGTGCTGAGCTGGGCCGATCGCGCCCTCTATCACGCCAAGCGAACGGGCCGCAACCGAGTGTGCGACTATCAGGCCCTCGTGCAGGCTGGTGAGATGGCGGCTGATAGCTATGGCGGCTCCGAGCTGTTCTGAACGCGGCCCCAGGTAAACCCGTCCGCGCCACCACCGATCGCCTGCCTAGAATTTGCTGCACTGCACAGGAGATTTCCCGCATGGCGACCGCCCGCAAGAAGCCGGCATCCACGACCGAACAGCCCGCTGCCGATGCACCCGCCAAGCCCGGGCTGCGCATCCTCAAGAAGTACCCCAACCGCCGCCTGTACGACACGCAGACGAGCAGCTACATCACGCTGGCCGACGTGAAGCGCATGGTGCTGGAGGGGGTCGACTTCGAGGTGCACGACGCCAAGACCCAGGAAGACCTGACGCGCTCCATCCTGCTGCAGATCATCCTTGAGGAGGAGACCGGGGGCGTGCCGATGTTCTCGACGGCCTCTCTGGCGCAGATCATTCGCTTCTATGGCCATGCAATGCAGGGCGTCATGGGCGGGCTGCTGGAGCGCCAGATGCAGGCTTTCGCTGACATGCAGCAACGCTTCACGGAACAGACGCCGGGCAGCCCCTTCACGCCGGACGCCTGGACTGGCTTGATGGGCGGCTACGCCGAGCAATCCAAGACGCTGATGAACCAGTGGCAGGAACAGCTCAAGCAGGCGGGCTCGATGTTCCCGTTCGGCACCAAGAAGTAGGCCCGGGCGCATCGCCGCAATAGGCGATGAATGAATCGGGCATCTCCGTTTCCGAGACCGGCTGGCTTGGCCTGGCCCGACCGTCATCGTCATACAGAAGGCACTGCCTGCGGGGATTTGCCGCGTGTCCACGGGAGATCAGCCAACGGCTCATCTCGTGAGGGATCACTCACAGCGATAGCTGGGCCGGGCGCGAGCGACCGCTTCGGCATGTTTCGACCGGTTGGACATCCGTGGCGGAGTGCGAGCGCACGGGAGTGTCGATGTCATGCTGACCGCCGGGCGAGCAATGGTCTACCGAGCCAAGTGGTCGGGCTCAGTTGCCCGCGACTGCGAGATGTTCAAGATCCTGTCGCTGACCAGCCAAGCGGACGACGAGTACGTGACCGGCGCGCTCGAAGTACCAGAGTGAAAGCGGAAGGCCGTTCAAGCGCCAGGCGCGCAGTCCGTCGATGTTGAGTTCCTGGCCGATGGTCGGCGAGTCCATCCCGGGCTGATGGTCGAATGCATGCAGCGCCTTCTGCATGGACTCGACCAGATTGTTCGCGACTCGCGCCCCCGGGTTCCTGGCGGTAGGAGAGCACTTCGTCGCGGCGGTCTTGCTTGACTGCGGCGTCAGAAGTACGGGCTTTAAGGATCTCGGCGGTCAGCAATGACGTGAAGCTCAGCCCAATCGCCGCCCGTGTCTGCCGTTGCCTGGCCGCTGGCCAGGCTGTCCTCGAGTTGGCAAAGCGCCTGAGACGTTTCTGCGATCCCGGCTTGTGAGCTACAGGAATCCGTGGACCTCGCCGTGTCCTTGGCGCCGATAGCACCGGTCTTCGGTCGGCGCGCGAACGCCAGCTACCCCAGACAGGACGGACGAGCAGGTGCCCACGATCCGTGGCAGTCCACCCTGCAAGTTCGCTCGGTGGGTCAGCGGCATTGCTTGTCCGAAAGCTGGTCAGCACCTTGGGTGAAATCGGCTCCATCGTAGAATAATGCCCCGCTCATCAGCCCGGTCTCTCGGCAAAATCCAAATGGAAACAACGACTTACGACATCGCCGAGAATGCCAAGGTGCCCAAGATTGGCTTCGTTTCACTGGGTTGCCCAAAGGCCCTGACCGATTCAGAGTTGATCCTGACCCAGCTTCGGGCTGAAGGCTACGAGACCTCCAAGACCTTCGCGGGCGCTGACCTGGTGATCGTCAACACCTGCGGCTTCATTGACGATGCCGTCAAGGAAAGCCTGGACACCATAGGCGAGGCGCTGGCCGAGAACGGCAAGGTCATCGTGACCGGCTGTCTCGGCGCCAAGGCCGGCCATGCCAGCAGCGACGCCGGCAGCCTGGTGCGCGAGATCCACCCCAGCGTGCTGGCCGTCACCGGCCCGCATGCCACGCAGGAGGTCATGGACGCGGTGCACACCCACGTGCCCAAGCCGCACGACCCCTTCGTCGACCTTGTTCCCAGCTACGGCATCAAGCTGACCCCCAAGCACTACGCCTACCTGAAGATCAGCGAAGGCTGCAACCACCGCTGCTCGTTCTGCATCATCCCCAGCATGCGCGGTGACCTGGTCTCGCGTCCGATCGGCGACGTCTTGAACGAGGCGAGGGCGCTGTTCGAGAGTGGCGTCAAGGAACTGCTGGTGATCAGCCAGGACACGTCAGCCTACGGCGTGGACGTGAAGTACCGCATGGGCTTCTGGGACGGCAAGCCCGTCAAGACCAAGATGCTGGACCTCGTCGCCCGGCTCGGCGAGATCGCCAAGCCCTACGGTGCCTGGGTGCGCCTGCACTATGTCTACCCTTATCCGCACGTGGACGAGGTGCTGCCGCTGATGGCCGAAGGCCTGGTGCTGCCTTATCTGGACGTGCCCTTCCAGCACTCGCATCCCGACGTGCTCAAGCGCATGAAGCGCCCGGCCAACGGCGAGAAGAACATGGAGCGGATCCTGCGCTGGCGCGAAAGCTGTCCGGAGCTGGTGATTCGCTCGACCTTCATCGCCGGCTTCCCCGGTGAAACCGAGGCGGAGTTCCAGCATCTGCTGGACTTCATGACCGAGGCCCGAATCGACCGTGCCGGCTGCTTCGCCTACTCGCCGGTGGAAGGCGCCAGCGCCAACGACATCGCCGGCGCCTTGCCCGACGAGGTGCGAGAGGAGCGTCGTGCGCGCTTCATGGCTGTGGCCGAAACGGTGTCGGCCGCCAAGCTGCAGGCCCGCGTGGGCCAGACGCTGCAGGTGCTGGTCGATGCCGCGCCGGCCCTGGGACGCAAGGGCGGGGTGGGGCGCTCCTATGCGGACGCGCCAGAGATCGACGGCACCGTGAAGATCCTGCCGCCCGAGAAAGCCAGCAAGACGATGAAGGTGGGCGACTTCGTGCGCGCCCGTGTCGTCGCGGCGGACGGCCACGATCTGGTGGCTTCGCTGGTATGACGCGCGGTCCGTCGACAACGCTGGTCCACCACCCCTACCGCGCCCCCGAAGGCTGGGATGCGGTGCCGGTGCCGGTGGCCAAGGCGTCAACGGTGCTGTTCAAGAACACCGCCGACCTGCACAAGCCGCGGCCCCGCGACGGGCTGAGCTACCGCTACGGCCTGCACGGCACGCCCACCAGCTACACGCTGGCCGCGCGCCTGGCGACGCTGGAGCAGGCCGAGCACTGTCTCCTGGTGCCCAGCGGCCTGGCGGCGGTGACGTTGCCTTCGCTGGCCATCCTGCGCCCGGGTGACGAGGTGCTGGTCCCGGACAACGTCTACGGCCAGAACCGCTACCTGACCGAGTCCTGGCTGCCGCAGTGGGGCGTGACGCATCGCTTCTACGACCCGTTGACGGTGCCGGAACTGCGGGAGAACACCAGGCTAGTCTGGCTTGAGGCCGCGGGTTCGATCACGCTGGAGTTTCCCGACCTGCTGGGTACGCTCGCAGCCTGCCGCGCTCGCGGCATCACGACGGCGCTGGACAACACCTGGGGCGCAGGCCTTGCGTTCAATGGCTTCGAGCCGGCGCCCGGGACGCATCCGGGCCTGGGCGCCGACATCGTCATGCAGGCGCTGACCAAGTACCCCAGCGGCGGGGCCGACGTCCTGATGGGCTCGGTCTGCACGCGCGACCGCAGGCTGCACGACCGCCTCAATCACGCTCACGAACACCTGGGCTACGGGCTGGGCCAGAACGACGTGGAACTGGTGCTGCGCGGCCTGCCCACCATGCCCTTGCGCTACGCGTCCCAGGATCGCGTCACGCGCCAGCTCGCAAGCTGGATGGCCGGCCGGCCCGAGGTCGCACGCGTGTTCCATCCGGCGCTGCCGGGTTCGCCGGGGCACGAGAACTGGCTGGCGGTCGGCGGTGCGGGCGCGGCCTGCCTGTTCTCGGCCGTTTTCCAGCCCCGCTACAGCCCGGCGCAGGTGGATGCCTTCGTCGACGCGCTTCAGCTCTTCGGCATCGGTTACTCCTGGGCCGGTCCGATGAGCCTGGCCGTGCCCTACGACATGAGCCGCAGCCGCGACCTGCCGCTGCCCTTCGACGGTGGCACCCTCGTGCGTTTCGCGATCGGCCTCGAAGACGTCGCCGACCTCGGGGCCGATCTCGAGCAGGCGCTGGGCGTGCTGGCCGAGGTCACTTGAACGAGATCTCCTGGAAGACCTTGTCGCCGACGATCTCGCGCACCTCGGTGCGCTTGACCATCATCTGAACCTGCTTCTCCTCGGTGCCGACGGTCTTCAGCGCTATCGCGTCGAACTTGTCGCTCAGGCCATCGAAGGCGGCCCAGTTCTTGTATTCGACCATCAGCATCAGGTCCCAGTCGCCCTGGCCCATCGAGGAGCCTGACAGCATCTTCTCGGACACGATGAGCCCCTGCTTCTTGGCCTCAGCCATCAGCTGCTTGCGGGCTGAGGCGAGGTCGCGCATGTAGACGTCGAACATGCCCGGCTTGACCTTGATGAAGGACACCGACCAGACCGTGCCCTCTTTGTAGGGCTTGTCCTGGGCGATGGCTGGCAGGGCTGCAGCGAGCAGCAGGGTGGTGGCAAGCAGGATGTGGCGGAAGCGCATGGCGGCCCCTGTGCTGCCTGATATTGGGGCTGGCATCGCCGCCGGCAGCAAACGGCGACACAGCACTGCGCGTTGCGCGCAATGCCGGCGATTCTTGGCTTTCAGCGCCGTAAGCCCATCCTCAATCGCTACGATGCCGGGGCTTCGGCACCGGACATTTCTTCAGGAGCGTCCGTGCAGCCTCAGCCCTTGTGCGAGACCTTGTGCCGCATCAGCTGGCCCTTCTCGCGCTCCCAGTCGCGCTTCTTCTCGGTCTCACGCTTGTCGTGCTGGGCCTTGCCCTTGGCGAGCGCGATATCGGCCTTCACGCGGCCGCCCTTGTAGTGCAGGTTCAACGGGACCAGCGTGAAGCCACGCTGTTCGACCTTGCCCACCAGCCGCTTGATCTCGGCCTTGTGCATCAGCAGCTTCTTGGTGCGATCGGCCTCCGGGTTGACGTGTGTGGAGGCGCTGCGCAGCGCGTTGATGCGGCAGCCGATCAGGAACAGCTCGCCGTCCTTGATCATCACGTAGCCATCGGTCAGCTGGACCTGACCCGCGCGGATGGCCTTGATCTCCCAGCCGGCCAGGACGACGCCGGCCTCGAACTGTTCCTCGATGTGGTAGTCGTAGCGGGCGCGGCGGTTCTCGGCGATGGACATGAAGCGGAATGTGAGGCCTGAGGCCCTTCTTACAATCCCGTCATTCTATGAAGCAGGTCAAAAAGTCCGTTCTGCTCTGGTACACGCCGCGGGAGATGTACGAGCTGGTCACCGCGGTCGAGCACTATCCCGAGTTCCTGCCCTGGTGCAACAAGGTCGAGGTCTTGGCTCGTGACGACGACACGGTCACGGCCCGGCTGCATCTCGCCTACGCCGGCGTTCGCCATGCCTTCACGACGCGCAACCGCAACGAGGCCGGCCGCAGCGTGCGCATGGAACTGGTGGATGGCCCGTTCTCGCACCTCCACGGCCTGTGGCAGATGTTGCCGTTGAGCAAGCCCGGCACGGAGGGCGAGGCGACGGCCTGCAAGATCGCCTTCGAGCTGAGCTATGCCTTCAACAGCGGCGCACTGGAGGCAGTGGTCAGTCCCGTCTTCGACCGCATCGCCAATACCTTCGTCGACAGTTTCGTGCAGCGCGCCGAGAGTCTTTATGGCCCGCGTTGAGCTCGTCTGGAGCCCGCAGGCCGGCGACGTGCAGCAGCGCTGGCTGGACGTGGAGGAGGGCAGCACCCTGGAGTCGGCGCTGCGAGGCTGCGCCGACTTCATGGCGGCGCAGGGAGAGCCGCTGGCTCAACTGCGCGTTGGCATCTGGGGCCGCGTGCGACCGCTCAGTACGCCACTGCGCGAGCGGGACCGCATCGAGGTCTACCGTCCGCTGACCGTCGACCCGAAGGAGGCGCGACGGCTGCGCTATGCCAAGCGTGGCGAACGCATCGTGTCACGGCACAGGCCGAGATCGCGCAGCGAGTAGGGCGCCTACTTGCACTCGCTGGTGATGACGTCGCGGGCGCGACCGATCTCGCCGGCGATCTGAGCCTCGTCCATGAAGACGCGCTCGCCCTTTTCGTTGGTGCGCGTCAGCCGCGTGCCGCTCTGGAGGTCGCGCAGATTGGACTGGGCGCGAGCGCAGTTGTCACGACGCTGGGCGGCAACGCGGCGCTCCTCTTCCTTCTGCCGGGCCGCCTCGCCATCCTGTTCCTTCTTCTGGCGTGCGGCGGTTTCAAGCTCGGCCTTGGTGGGCATGCTGGCGGCTGGCTTGGGCGCGGACGCAGCGCTGGCCTGGGTGCCTGGCGGCGTGACGATGATGAGCGGCCTGGCGTTGCCGGGGCGCTGCAGGATGTCCTTCTCGGGCGTGCCGGCCGGGGGCGGCATGTCGCTGTACTGCACGTTGCCTTTGGCGTCGCGCCATTTCCATTGCGCCTGTGCGGCGCCGGCGACGGCCAGGCAGAGCAGGGCGAGAACGGCGGGGCGAAGGGCTTTGCAGGGCATGCGGCCAGTGTAGCCGTGCGACCCTCCGTATAATGCCGCTTTGCGTCTGGAGCTTTCCTCATGCGCCTTCTTGGCAAAGCGCTCACCTTCGACGATGTGTTGTTGGTGCCGGCGTTCTCCCAGGTGTTGCCCCGCGACACCAGCCTTGCGACCCGACTGTCGCGCAACATCCCCCTGAACCTGCCGCTGGTGTCCGCCGCCATGGATACCGTGACCGAGGCCCGTCTCGCGATCGCCATCGCGCAGGAAGGCGGCATCGGCATCGTGCACAAGAACCTGTCCGCGGAAGCTCAGGCGCGCGAGGTGGCCCGGGTCAAGCGTTACGAGAGTGGCGTCGTCCGCGAACCGTTGACCGTCACCCCGGACGCCACCGTGCGCGACGCGGTCGAGCTGACCAAGCTGCATGGCTTCTCCGGCTTCCCCGTCGTGGAGGGCAAGCGCGTTGTCGGTATCGTCACGGGCCGCGACCTGCGCTTCGAGACGCGCATGGACGCCAAGGTGCGCGAGATCATGACGCCCGCTGACCGCCTCGTCACGGTCCGGGAGGGCGCCTCCCTGGACGAAGCGAAGGCGCTGATGCACAAGCACAAGCTGGAGCGTGTCGTCGTCATCAACGACGCCTTCGAGCTGCGTGGCCTGATGACGGTGAAGGACATCACCAAGCAGACCAGCTTCCCCAATGCCGCACGCGACAGCCACGGCAAGCTGCGAGTCGGCGCCGCCGTCGGCTTCGGCGAGGACACCGAGCAGCGCGTCGAGCTGCTGGTGCGCGCCGGCGTCGATGCCATCATCGTGGACACCGCCCACGGTCACAGTGCGGGCGTGCTGGAGCGCGTGCGCTGGGTCAAGCGCACCCATCCGCAGGTTGACGTCATCGGCGGCAACATCGCGACCGGCGCCGCTGCACTGGCCTTGGTCGAGGCCGGCGCGGACGGCGTCAAGGTCGGCATCGGCCCCGGCTCCATCTGCACCACCCGCATCGTCGCTGGTGTGGGCGTGCCGCAGATCACGGCAATCGACAACGTCGTGACGGCGCTCAAGGGCACCGGCGTGCCCGTCATCGCCGACGGCGGCATTCGCTATTCGGGCGACGTCGCCAAGGCCATCGCGGCCGGGGCGGACTGCGTCATGATGGGCGGCGCCTTCGCTGGGACCGAGGAAGCCCCGGGTGAGACCATCCTGTACCAGGGCCGCACCTTCAAGAGCTACCGTGGCATGGGCTCCATGGGTGCCATGGCCAAGGGCAGTGCGGATCGCTACTTCCAGGACACCTCGGCCAACAACCCCAACACCTCCAAGCTCGTGCCGGAAGGCATCGAGGGCCAGGTGCCCTACAAGGGTTCGGTCGTGCAGGTCATCTTCCAGATGGCCGGAGGACTGAAGGCGTCGATGCACTACTGCGGTTGCGGCACCATTGCCGACATGCAGAACAAGGCGGAGTTCGTCGAGATCACGACGGCGGGCATGCGCGAAAGCCATGTCCACGACGTGCAGATCACCAAGGAAGCACCCAACTACCGCAGCGAATGAGCTGATGACGGTGACAACGGGGCGACGCCAGTTCGCCCCGTTTCTCTTTTCTGCAAACGTGACGAGCACCATTTGAGCCCCACCCCGCAACGTGCGCCCGCCATGGGCTTCATCATGGTCGCCGTGCTGATCGACATGATCTCCATCGGGTTGATGGTGCCGGTGCTGCCGCACATCGTCGGCACCTTCACCCAGGGCAACGACGCGCAGACGTCGGCCTTCCTGCTGGTGACCATGGCGTTCGGCGTCGCCAACTTCCTGGGTGCCCCCATCCTTGGCGCGCTGTCAGACCGTTTCGGCCGCCGGCCGGTGCTGCTGATCGGGTTCATGGGACTGGCCCTTAGCTTCTTCGTGACGGCCATGGCCACGGCGCTGTGGGTGCTGGTCGTCGTGCGCCTGTTCTCGGGCGCGATGCAGGCCAACGTGGCCATTGCCAATGCCTACGTGGCAGACATCACGCCGGCCGAAGACCGCGCGCGCCGTTTCGGCCAGCTCGGTGCCATGTTCGGCGTCGGCTTCATCCTCGGCCCGGTGATCGGCGGCTGGCTGGGCCACTACGACGTGCACTGGCCCTTCTTTGCTGCCGGCTGCATGGCTGTGATGAACTGGTGCTACGGCTTCTTCGTGCTGCCGGAGTCGTTGCCCAAGGACCGGCGGACCGCCTTCGACTGGAAGAAGGCCAACCCGGTGTCGGCGCTGCGCGGCCTGGCGGCGCTGAAGGACGTTGGTCCGCTGGTGTTCGTGATCGCGCTGGCCTCCATGGCCCAGTTCATGTTGCACATGACGTGGGTGCTCTACACCAAGTTCAGGTTCGGCTGGGGGCCCCTGGAGGTGAGCTGGTCGCTCTTCGCCGTGGGCGTCGTTTCGGTCATCAGCCAGGGCGTGCTGCTCAGGCCGCTGCTGGCGCGCTTCAGCCCGCCCCGTCTCGCCCTGATCAGCATGGGCTCGGCTTCGCTGGCCTATCTCGGCTGGGGGCTGGCCACCGAGGGCTGGATGATGTACGCCGTCATCCTGTTCAACCTGCTCGGCGGTGTCGCGGCAGCTGCTGTGCAGAGCATCATCTCCAACGCCGCCGGTCCCACGCATCAGGGCCGAGCCATGGGCGCGGTCTCCTCGCTGAACAGCCTGATGGCGGTCATTGCGCCCGCTGTCGGCCTGACGCTGCTGGGCTGGGTGTCGCACCGTCCGGCGAGCGACCCGCTGATGGGCTTGCCCTTCTACACCTGCGCCGCCCTGCAACTGATCGGGCTGGTCGTCGCCTACCGCTTCTTCCGTCGCCAGCGCCTCGCCTTGCAACCTGTCTGAGAACACCATGCAACACGACAAAGTCCTCATCCTCGACTTCGGCTCCCAGGTCACCCAGCTCATCGCGCGCCGCGTGCGCGAGGCGGCTGTGTACTGCGAGATCCATCCGAACGACGTGTCCGACGATTTCGTGCGCAGCTTCGCGCCCAAGGCCATCATCCTGAGCGGCAGCCACGCCTCCACGTACGAGGACCACGAGCTGCGCGCGCCCCAGGCGGTGTGGGACCTGGGCGTGCCGGTGCTGGGCATCTGCTACGGCATGCAGACCATGGCCGTTCAGCTGGGCGGCAAGGTCGAGTGGAGCGATCACCGCGAGTTCGGTTACGCGGAGGTGAGGGCCCATGGCCACACCCAGCTGCTGGACGGCATCCAGGACTTCGAGACACCCGAGAAGCACGGCATGCTCAAGGTCTGGATGAGCCACGGCGACAAGGTCACCGTGCTGCCGCCGGGCTTTAAGCTGATGGCCTCCACGCCCAGTTGCCCCATCGCCGGCATGGCCGACGAAGCACGCAAGCTCTACGCCTTCCAGTTCCACCCCGAGGTCACGCACACGCTGCAGGGCGCGGCCATCCTGACCCGCTTCGTGCGCGACATCGCAGGCTGCCAAGGCGACTGGCAGATGGGCAGCTACATCGACGAAGCCGTCGCGAAGATCCGCGAACAAGTGGGTGACGAGGAAGTCATCCTCGGTCTGTCAGGCGGCGTCGATTCGTCGGTGGCCGCGGCCTTGATCCATCGCGCCATCGGTGACCAGCTCACCTGCGTCTTCGTCGACCATGGCCTGCTGCGACTGAACGAGGGCCGCATGGTGATGGACATGTTCGCCGGCCGCCTGCACGCCAAGGTCGTGCACGTCGACGCCAGCGAGCAGTTCCTCGGCAAGTTGGCCGGCGTGACCGACCCTGAGCGCAAGCGCAAGATCATCGGTGCCGAGTTCGTCGAGGTCTTTCAGGCCGAGGCCAAGAAGCTGAAGAACGCCAAGTGGCTGGCTCAGGGCACCATCTACCCCGACGTGGTGGAGAGTGGCGGCACCAAGACCAAGAAGGCTACGACGATCAAGAGCCACCACAACGTCGGCGGCCTGCCCGAGACGCTGGGTCTGAAGCTGCTGGAGCCGCTGCGGGAGCTGTTCAAGGACGAGGTGCGTGCGCTCGGCGTGGCTTTGGGGCTGCCGGCCGATATGGTCTACCGCCATCCCTTCCCGGGCCCGGGCCTCGGTGTGCGCATCCTGGGGGAGATCAAGAAGGACTTTGCCGAGCTTCTGCGTCGTGCCGACGCGATCTTCATCGAGGAGCTGCGCAACACCATCGACCCGGCCACGGGCAAGAGCTGGTATGCGCTGACGTCGCAGGCTTTCGCCGTGTTCCTGCCAGTCAAGAGCGTGGGCGTCATGGGCGACGGCCGCACCTACGACTACGTCGTGGCCCTGCGCGCTGTGCAGACCAGCGACTTCATGACGGCCGACTGGGCCGAATTGCCTTACGCGTTGCTCAAGCGCACCTCGGGCCGCATCATCAACGAAGTGCGCGGAATCAACCGCGTCACCTACGACGTGTCGAGCAAACCGCCTGCGACCATCGAGTGGGAATGATTCAAAGTCGTGCCGGGTCGTCTAACGCGATCCGGTGAACTTGATGAACCCAATTGCGACAGGGACTTAGTTGTCCCAGGGCATCCCAGGATGTTCCCCGAAAGCTCAACGGGCTGGACGGTATCGAAGACTGCATCAAGAAGCTGGTCCCCGACGACCCGAGTTGATACCGTCAGCCACTCTGACGGTATCGGATGACGGTATCGAACGGGGGCCAAAGATGCTCAGGGGCATGCAGTTGAGGGCGCTCAAGCCCACGGGAAAGGTCTTCAAGGTCGCAGACGCGCACGGCTTGTATGCCGCCGTCACTCGCACGGGCGTCGTCAGCTTTCGCTTCGACTACCGGCTTCACGCGCGTCGTGAGACGCTGGTGATCGGCAAGTACGACCCAACCCACGGCGCGAGGAAGACGCGCGACACGGATCAACTTTCATACGGTCTGCCGGTATCGCTGGCGGAGGCACGCCAACTCCGAAGCGTGCGCCCATGCATGCACCGAGCCGCGTCTGTGTATGTTGCATCGCAATTGCAACGCATTGCCTCGTCATCATGAAGACCGCTACCTTTCCTTCGCTGCGGGTCGAGCCCGAACTGCGCGATGCTGCGGAGAGCGTCCTGGAGGACGGCGAGACGTTGTCGAGCTTCATCGAGGGAGCAGTACGCGAGACCATCGAGCGTCGACGGACTCGCGCGGAGTTCATCGCACGCGGCCTGGCCTCTCGCGAGGAGGCCAAACGCACGGGTGTCTACATCTCCGCAGATGTGGTCCTCGCCGACCTTTCCGACCGGCTGGAACGGGCGCGCGGCGCTCTTCAGCAGAAGGGCGGCAAGAAGGGACGTCCGTGACCTATGAGGTCCGGTTCACCGCGACTGCTCGCGAGGACCTCACCCGCCTGTACGACCTCTTGCTGGACCGTGCGACAACAGTCGATGAACTGGACGACGCCGAACGAGCCCAGGCAGCCTTGGCGGATGGCCTGAACAGCCTTCGCCACGCGCCTTTCATCTATCGCAAGGCGGGCGCGGATCCCTTCTTGCGAGAACTGCTGATTCCCGTCGGGCGTAGCGGCTATGTTGTCATGTTCGAGATCGAGGATGCCGTCACGGTCACTGTGCTGGCGGTGCGCCATCAGCTTGAGGACGACTACCACTGAACCTGTACTTGGGCGGGCACTGCTTCGAACGTTGCTCTCGCTCGATGTCGTCGTGACTTCGCCTGCATACTGAGAGGCCCGTGAATCGGGCTCTGCCCTCTAAAAGGCAGCCTACGCGGACAGCAGTTCTGCGCCGATGACCTTGGCTGCCTTCTTGTCAAATGTCCACACGGGCTGTTCATCTGCCTGAGCTGCCAGGGCGATATGCACGCAGTCCGCGAAATCTGCGGTGCCCTTCTTGAAATGCAGAAGCGCTACTTCAAGAGCCTGCTCGTTTTGAAAAGACAGCTCTGCTGCCGACAGTAGGTCCGAAATCGTCCGCACTACATCGTCTTTGCAGAACTCGAAGTTGGAGCGCAAGACCCATTCCAACTCGACCGTGACGGAAATCGGAACGAAGAGCGTTTGCCCAGCGCTCACGCACTTCCGGATGAGCTTCGTTGCTGCAGCAAGCTGGGCAGCGTCGTCCTGCACGAGATATCGCACCAGGACATTCGTGTCGAGGGCCGCCATCTATCGCCAAGCGTTCATCTGCTCGACGGTGACATGCTTTCCCTTGGGGGCCTTCAAGACGCCCGCAAGGTCAAGGATGGACTTCGTTTTTGCTCGCACGACGATGGTCCCGTCGGGGGTGACGGTCCAGACCAGACGCGTGCCAGGCACGGCGTGCACCAGCTCTCGCACTTCCGCCGGAACTGTGGTCTGCCCCTTGGCGGTGATGGTTGACTCTGCCATGTTGGATCCTTACTTTCACATAAATGGTAAGGAGCATTGCGTCGTGCTGCAAGCCCTACAGGGATGTGTTCTGGGTCCGTACCAATCGTCTAGCAGAACTTTCGGAGACGGCTGAATGCCGGAATCGGGCACAGGACCGGTAACCCGCTCTTACGCCGTCTGCGTTGATGCCACGGATGGCAATACGACAAGTGCGACAGGGGCGTCACTGCTTCGCAAAGTCACTCGCCAACCGGGGCCTTGAGCGGCAGGTATGCGGCGTTGAATTCAAGTAGCCCTAGGGATGGTCTGCACAATGCATCATCCGACGCGTCGCGGCGCGGATGTGGAAGACGGCTGCCGCCCATAACCTGCCGGTCGCGAGCGGCAGCTTCGGAGCGTTTCGAACCGGCCGGACCGGCAAGTTTTGCAGAGGCGGTTGATCTTGTAGTGCGGTTGCACTACGATTTGGCCATGAAAGACGCTGTCATTCCCCAAGTCCGTGTTGAGAGCGAGCTACGTGCAAACCTCGATGCGGTGCTGCGTCCTGGCGAAACCCTGACTGAGTTCGTCGAGGGCGCGGTGCGCAACGCCGTGGAATACCGGCGCGTTCAGACCGACTTCGCATCGCGGTGTGAGGCATCTCTGGCCGAGTATGAACGCACAGGAGTGTCCATCCCAGCCGCCCAGGTCATTGCAAAGCTCGAATCCAAGCTGGCTAAGCGCCGCAAGCAACTTGGCGGATGAGCTACGCCGTCGAATTCACGCAAGGCGCTGAGGACGATCTGGTACGGCTCTACGACTTTCTGCTCAATTGCGCCGAAACGCTCGAAGAACTTGAAGTGGCCGACGAAGCGATCAACGTCATCAGACAAGTTGCATTGAGCCACCTGTCGAAAACGCCATACAGCTACCGCAAGGTAGGTGCCCGGTCGACGCTGCGCGAACTCATCATCCCGTTCGGCAAGACCGGCTACATCCTGCGCTTCGACATCCGCTCGCCCGAATTGGTGCTCGTGATCGGCGCGCGCCACCAGCGCGAGGAAGACTTCCATTGACCTCCTCCAGGCCGCGCTCAGGCAGCGCTGTGCAGGGATCTATGTATACCGGCTTTCGGCCAGGAGCTGTCTTTGGGGGCTGACCGCTCTCGGGTAGGCTGTTGCCAATGACCGACTTCAGCAGCTATCTCGCCGCCCGCTTGGCGGCGGGCGACACGCTTGATGATGCCCTTGCTCAGGTTCGCCGCTTGGAGGGCGCGCACCCTGTGGCCGCCATCAAGGCCATCAGTGCCGCGACGGGCGTGAGCCTCGGGGAAGCGAAGCGAATCTTTGACGCGTCTCCGAGTTGGCGGCAAGAAGTGCTTGCAAATCGTGCGCTGCACGGAGAATCCATCACCGCTTTGCTCCGCAATTCGGAGTCGTAAATCTGCGCCTGCTATCGGCCAGAAGTAAGAATGCGACTTGGACGATCCCGAAACAGCGTACGAGGGGGCGCAACCGAACGTGATCGATCTGTCGCGCCAAGCGCTCGACATCGTGCCGAAGCTGATGCCGGAGAACGTGTTGGTGCCGGTACTGAGTGCGACCGTGTGACAAGGGGATTGCATGTTGATCCTCTCGGAGCGTGCTGCTGATGGACGGCGGTCGGTTTTCAGTTGTCGGAGAAAAAAATCACTGTAAGTGATCGAATTTCTCATTCATCGAACCACCGAGCCGCGCGCGAAAACCAAGACGAAGAGGACGATGCTCGGCATGAGCATCGACAGTTTCACAGCCGAGCGCTTGATTCGGGACGTAGAGGCCGGAGGTTCGAATCCTCTCACCCCGACCAGAATTCTCCTTGTGAATCAAGGACTTCCCCAAGTCAGGAGACAGTCCTTGATGCCGCAAGAAGGGGATTGGTGGTAAATCGGTGGCACGACGCGTATCACGGCTGCGAAAAAAATTCGCGGCATCCCACCTGTACTTGCCTATACCGAGTTCCAACAACTATCGGAACTCGCCCCATGGCAAGCATTGAAAACAAGTCCCGCACCCAGGTCACGGTCAAGAACCGCAGCGACCTGACCAAGCTTTTCCCCCACAACAACAAGTCGCAAGCCGCCTACGACTACGTCCGGCAGTTGAAGGCCGAACTGGTCCTTTGCAAACCAGGCAGCAGTCAAGTGCCACTGGCAGACTCCGACCAGGCCAACCGGTCATGCAGCGGTCGCACGGGATCAGGAAAGGTGCGCCTGTCGCGCACATAAATCCGGGGACCGAACGCAGTCCAGTACGTGCTGTCGTATCAGGCCTTTTACAGGATGGCAGGCAGGTCCGCAGCGTAAGCAGACGCCTGAAAAGGTCGGCCTTGGCTGGCGAATTCGGCCGCCGTCCATGGGGGCAGAGTGTCTCTTCGCCCCCCCACTTGCTTGCGAAGCCCGGCAAGCTTCAGACCCACGAGACAGATATGGCCAGGCTGCCGCTGCCTCAATCTGAAGCACGGCTTAGCCAGGCAGTTCAGCATTCAGATGGCAGTCATCGCCTGCATTCGAGGGGAACAACGCTGAGTCGTTTTCGAAGGCCCTGCTCCTTGGTCTTGTGGATAAGCTCGTTATCCCCAGGTTCAGCGCCGCTCCCGGCCCCATTCGCAGCGCGCACCACCGGCACCCCGCGGATAACGATCTGCTAACACTGCGCTGCTTACAACCCTGAGCGAAGCGCGGCATCGGGTCGCGTATGCGGGAAGTCTGGCGTTGCCGGCAATTGGCGCTCTTTGGGGCGCCGCTCGAGCCACGCCATCCGCGAACTTGTTGGAGAAGCGTCGTGCATTTGCGATTCTTGGCTTTGGCCGCAGTGGTGACCACTCTCTGGCTGGCCGGCTGCGGCGGCGGCGGCGGGGGCGACGCCGCTCCTGTCGGCAGCGCCTCGCCGCCGGCCAGCAGCGAGCCGACCATCGGCGCATCCGGCGGCACCATCGCCGACGCCACCGGTGCGCAGGTCATCGTGCCGGCGGCGGCACTGAGCGAAGCCACCACCATCCGCATCGCGAAGGACTCGGTCGGTGCCCCGGCGTTGCCCGCCGGGGCGCGGCTGGCCAGCCCGGTGTATTCGCTGACGCCGCACGGCGTCGACTTCAAGTCGCCGGCCCGGCTGCGCATTCCCTTCGATGCCACCGCCGCCGGCACCAGCGCGCGGCTGGTGCTGCTCAAGGCACAGCCCGGCGGCGAGTGGACGGTGCAGACCGACGTCGAGCGCGACGGCGCCAGCCTGCTGGTGGATGCCACCACCTTCTCGTACTACGCTGTCACCTTCTGCGAGGTGGGCGTGCGCGACCCCTATTGCAGTTCCAGCAACTATCAGGTGACGCTAGACCTGGCCAACCCCGCCGCCATGAAGGCCGCCGGCCGCGGTGCCGCGCCCGCCAAGGCCACGGCAACGGTGACGCAGCCGCGCTACGTGGACCTGGAAGTGGCCTTCACCGCACCCACGGTGGCCTACGGGATGACCTACCGCGTCGTCGCCAGCAAGGGACGGCCCAGCCTGCCGCGCGAGGTGCTGAGCGGCGCGCTGCCGGCCACGTCGCCGGCACGGCTGCGCGTGCCCGTCACCGAGGCCGACAACGGCCTGCTGTCGCTGTGGGTGGAGATCGCCTGCGTGGCGCAGCCCGACCCCTGGCGGTCTACCGGCCAGATGCTGTGCGACCCGGGCAGCGACCCGCGCTTCGGCGGCGGCGACATCCCCGTGCTGCCCTTCCGGGCCAACAGCAACGTGCAGCTCATTCAGGTGAGCATCCCCGCCGGCGCGCCCGTCGGCAACCTGGCGCCGGTGATCAGCGTGCAGCCGCAGAGCCAGACGGCCGCAGAAGGCGCGGCCGTGCCCGTGTTCAGCGTCGAGACCACCACGCCGCTGACGCGCCACTTCTGGGAAGCCAGCTTCGACGGCGGCGCCACCTGGCGCGACCTGGGCTCCTACCCCGCGAAGTTCACCGAGCCCGCCGGCTGGCCCTGGTGCGGGGCTTCCGATCCGCCCTGCGACAAGACGCCGGTGCTGGCCGACCCGGCCCTGCAGAGCAGCGTCGTCGCGCCCTGTGGCGTCGCGGCCAACACGGATTGCACGGCCGGCCTGCGGCTGACTGCGCGCATGAACGGCCGCCAGCTGCGGGCCAGGCTGGTCAACGACTTCGGCACCACCTATTCGAACGTGGCCACGCTGACGGTGGCTGCGCCCACCGTGCCGGTCTTCGTGCAGCACCCGCAGAACATCCAGGTCACCGAGGGCCAGACGGCCAGCTTCAACATCGTCACGAGTTCGCTGCCGCAGGCCGACATCTGCTGGCAGTCGCGGGCATCGGAAACCGCGGCGTGGACCGACGTCCGCTGCCCGGGCAGCAGCACCTACACCACGGCCGCACTGGGCATCACGGCCAGCGGCGCGCAGTTCCGTGCCGTGGCCAGCAACGGCGCCGGAACGGCGACCAGCAACCCGGCCAGCGTGATCGTCACACGCATGCCGGCGCTGCCGTCCATCAGCACCCAGCCTGGCGCCCTGACGGTGGCCGCCGGCAGCACCGCCTTGTTCGCCACTGCCATCGACGGCACGGCGCCGTTGTCGTACCAGTGGTTCCGCAACGGCGTGGCCATCGCAGGCGCCAACGCCCCGGTGCTGCGGCTGCCCGCCGTGGCCGAGGCCGACTCGGGCAGCAGCTACGCGCTGGAGATCGGCAACGCCGCCGGCACCGTGCGCAGCAGCGCCGCCGCGCTGACCGTCACGCCGGCGGACAAGCCGCCGGCCCCTGTGGCGCCGGCCATCGTCACGCCGCCCGCGCCCGTCATGGTGGACAGCGGCAACACCGCCACCTTCGGCGTGGGCGTGGCCGGCACCGGCCCCTTCACCTACCAGTGGCGCAAGGACGGCATGGCCATCGCCGGGGCCACGGCAGCGGTGTACAGCCTGGGCGCGGCCCGCGTGGCCGACCAGGGGGCCTACTCGGTGGTCGTGAGCAACAGCGTGGGCACGGTCGGCAGTGCCGCCGCCACGCTGACAGTGAACGCCCCGGTCACGCCCTCCGTCACCGCGCCGGCCATCACCACGCCGCCGGCCACGCTGGTGGTGATGCCCGGCGGCCCGGCCACGCTGGCCGTGGCGGCCAGCGGCAGCGGCCCGCTGCGCTACCAGTGGGCCAAGGACGGCACCCGCATCACCGGCGCCAACGGCCCGGTGCTGCAGTTCGCCAGCGTGTCCGGCATCGATGCCGGCAAGTACACGGTGACGGTCAGCAACACGGCCGGCAGCGTCACCTCGGTCGCGGCGGAGTTGATCGTCGTCGGCGTGCCCGCCATCACCACGCAACCGGCGGCGCAAACGGCGACGGTGGGCGGCACCGCCACCTTCAGCGTGGTGGCAAGCGGCAACGCGCTGCGCTACCAGTGGACGCGTAACGCCGTGGCCATCGTCGGCGCCACGGCGGCCAGCTACACCACGCCTGCCCTGGCCGCGGGCGACAACGGCGCGGTGTACGGCGTGCTGGTCTACAACGCAGCAGGCCTCGTGTTCAGCCAGAACGCGGTGCTGACGGTCAACGCGGCCCCCATGGCGCAGACGGTGCAGGCCAGCCTGACGAGTGCGGGCGCGATGCCCAACGGCATCAGCTACCGGCCTTCACTGTCGGCCGATGGCACGCGGGTGGCCTTCATCTCGGCCGCCACCAACCTGATCCCCGGCACGGTGGTCAGCGGCCATGCCTACCTGCGCGACCTCACCGGCAACACCACCACGCACATCACGGTGCGGCCCGACGGCAGCGAGTCGTCGCAGGGCACGACCATGGTGAAGCTGGCCGCCAACGGGCGCCACGTGGTGTTCCGCTCGCGCGCCAACGACCTCGTGGCCGGCGACACCAACACCGCCGACGACGTGTTCGTGCGTGACCTGCAGACGCAGACCACGGTGCGCGTCAACGTGCTGGCCGACGGCAGCCAGGACACCGTGTCTGCCGGCACCACCGGGCTGGGCGCCGACATCTCGGCCGACGGCCGCAAGGTGCTGATGCGCTCGGCGGCTAACCTCGCCGGCGACGGCGGGGCCACGCCGAGCTACCGCTGGTACCTGCGCGACCTGGATGCCGGCGTGACGCGACTGGTCGCGGGATCCGAGGACGGCCAGGGGGCGGCCCTATCGCCCGACGGCCGCTACGTGGCGTTCATCCAGGCTACGCTGGCACCGGCGCGGAACCTGCTGATGCTCTACGACGACCAGGGCGGCAGCACCAGCCAGCTCCTCGCCGTGCCCAGCGGCACCTTCCCGGAGGGCCTGGGCGGGCCGGTGGCGATGTCCGATAACGCCGACGCCATCGCGTTCATGTTGCGCTCGTCCAGCGTCGGCGGCGGGGCCGCGGCGCTGTACGGGCAGATCGCAGTTTTCGAGCGAGCGACGGGCACCCTCACCATCGCCAGCCGCACCGACGCTGGCGCGTCCGGCGACGGCCACAGCACCCTCCCCAGCCTGTCGCGCGACGGCCGCTACGTGTCGTTCCGCTCGGCCGCGCCCAACCTGTCGGGCGACCCGGCCAGCGCGGTGGGCAGCTACCTGCTGGTGCGCGACCGCCAGGCCGGCACCACCCGCATCGCATCGCGCCAGCCCGACGGCACGCCCTTCCTGAGCCAGCAAGGCTTCAACGAGAACGCGCTGAGCGCCGACGGCAGCGCGGTGGTGCACCTGGCCGACGCGGGCGAGGTGGTGCCCGGCGCCCTGGGCGGCATCCAGGTGTATCTGAGCCCGCGTCCATGAACAAGGAGTCCCGCTTGAACATCACCCATCTCCGCTGCGCCGTGCTGCTGGCGCTGACGGCATCGGCCCCCTTGGCCCGGGCAGCCGACGGCTTCGCGCCGCCGGGCGCCAAGGCCACGCTGGACGTCGAATACCTCTACGAATCGGCCGGTAGGAAGCAGGACAGGATCGACCTGCACGAGTGGCGCGTGCGCCGCGTGGCACGGCTGACCGCCGAGCTGCTGCCGCGCCCGCCGACGCCGCTGCCCACGATGCAGCCGCTCGATGCGAGCCAGACCGCCGAGCTGAACGCCCAGGCCGCCCAGGGCCAGGCGGCGGCCGGCAAGCTGGCGCCGCTGATGGCCAGCGCGGAACAGATCATGGCCAGGTGCGGCGACGACGAGGCCTGCATCACCCGCGAGACGATGAAGCTCGGCGGCGCGATGTCGGGCACCGCCTCGGTGAACCAGGCCATGAGCGCGGGCAAGGACGTCGAGGCCCTCTCGCGCCCGGGCAGCCCGCGCTACCAGGCCTGGCAGGCCGCGGGCCAGAAGGGCGACTACGCCATCGACGAACGCGCCCACATCGTCCACGGCGACCCGATCTGCATGAGCCTGCCCAGGGCCCGGTGCACCCGCGACGAGGTGCGCCAGGGCGCCGGTGCGATCCCGCTGCCGCCCAACGCGGCGAAGGCCACCGGCAGGGGCGCCGGCGTCGCCGCGTTCGAGGTCGATCTGGCCAAGAAGACGCTGACGCTGGCGCTGCCGGTGCCGCTGATGCCCTTGCCCTACACCGAGACCATCACCAGCGACGAACCCGCCGGCACCCACTCGGTGCCCACGCCCAAGGGCCCGCAACCCCGGCAGCTGGCCTTTCAGACCGGCGCCGCGGGCCAGCCCGTGACGCTGCCGCTGAAGGGCGGTTGGCGCAGCCAGTCGGGCGAGCGTGTCATCCCCATCGCGGGCCAGGCCGGTGAAGGCGGCAAGCTCACCGTGCGCTGGCGCCTGGCCTTGCCGTGAACCCTGTCGGCCGAGCCACGCGGCTGCTGTTCGCGCCGTGGTGCGCCACAGGTGAGTCTGGAGATACTTGCGCCATGCACCTCCTGCTGAGCCGGACGGCAAGCGTCCAAAGCACCCGACATGCCGACGGCGCCACCTGGGCCCTGGCCGATCTCGACGCTGCGCTGCTGGCCTGGCTGGCCCTCGAGGGCCCCACCCAGCGGACCCGGCTGAGCGGCTTGTTGTGGCCCGCCAGCGATCCGGTCGCCGCGCGCAATTCGCTGCGCCAACGCCTGTTCAAGCTGAAGCGGCAGTGCGGCGCCGAACTGGTGGTGGGCGGTGCCGTGCTCAAACTGGCCGAGGGCGTCAGCCACGACCTGCACGACGCCGACGACGTGCTGGGTGCCACGCCGCATGACCACAGCCCCGAGTTTGCCGCATGGCTGCGGCACCAGCGTGCGCGCCGCCGCAGGCGGCTGCGGCAGGCGCTGGTCGAACGCTGCGAGCGGGCCGAGCAGGCGCGCGACTACGCCGATGCGCTGCTCGCGGCCCAGGAACTGCTCGCGCTGGAGCCGCTGTCGGAAGACGCGCACCGGCGCGTGATGCGCCTGCACTATCTGGCCGGCGACCGCGCCGCCGCGCTGCTGGCCTTCGACCGCTGCGAGCGCATGCTCAAGGACGAGGTCGCGGCAACCCCCGACGACCAGACACTGCAACTGCTGCGTGCCATCGAGCAACCCGCCGCCGACGCGGCCTTGCGCCCCGCCACCGCCGTGCCGGCAGCCGTGCTCAGGCCGCCACGGCTGTTCGGGCGCGCTGAGGCGCTGGGTGTGCTGGGCGCGGCGGTCGCGCAGCGCACCGTGGTGCTGCTGTCCGGCGAGGCGGGCATGGGCAAGTCGCGCCTCGTCGCGGCACTGGCCGAGGCGTCGCCCGCGGCGGTGCTGGGCGTGGCGGCACGCGTGGGCGACGACATGGCGCCGTTTGCGCTAGCCGCGCGCTGGCTGCGCGCGCTGCTGCGGTGGCCAGGCGTGGCTGCCACCGACGCGCAACGGCTCGCCCTGGCCAACGTCCTGCCAGAGTTCGGGCCCGTGCCAGCGCGAACGCCGGCCGCCGATCGCGCGCTGCAAGTCGAGGCCATCGAAGGCCTGCTGGCCACGGCGGCGGCTCAGGGCCTGTGCGCCTGCGCCGTCGACGACCTGCAGTTCGCCGACGCGGCCAGCGTGCAGTTGCTGCATGCGCTGGCCGGATGCAGCGCCTGCGGCTGGGTGCTGGCCATGCGCCCGGACGGCCTCGGCGCGGCGCAGCAGGCGCTGTTGAAGGCCCATCGCGATGCCAGCCATGCGACGGAGCTGCACCTGCAACCGCTGGCCGACGACGAGGTCCAGGCGCTGATCGACTCGCTGGGCCTGCCCGGCCTCGGCGGCCCCGCGCAGGCCCGGGCGCTGAGACGCCACACGGGTGGCAATCCGCTGTACCTGCTCGAGACGGTGCAGGCCGCGCTGACGTCGCACCGCGGCGAACTGACGTTGCCTGGCAGCGCCATGGTGCAACAGCCCGGCGAGCGAGGTGCCGCGATCGCGTGGCCGCAGGCCGACAGCGTGCTGCGGCTGATCCAGCAGCGGCTGGCGCGACTGAGCCCGATGGCCATGAAGCTCACCCGCTGCGCGGCAATCGCCGGCCAGGACCTGTCGGCCGCGCTGGCCGCCGAGGTGCTGGGGCTGCGCACGCTCGACCTTACCGATGCCTGGGCGGAGCTGGAAGCGGCCCAGGTGCTGCGCGAAGGCGGATTCGCGCACGACCTCATCGCCGAGGCGGCGCGCGGCTCCGTGCCTCAGGCCATCGCCTGCACGCTGCACGGCGAAGTGGCGGCCTTTCTCGAACAGCACCAGGGCGAGCCGGCGCGCGTGGCCGAGCACTGGACCCTCGCGGGCGAGGCGCTGCGTGCGGTGCCGCACCTGACCGCGGCGGCGCAGCGTGCGCGCGCCGCCGGCCAGTTCCTGGATGCGGCGCGGCTGCACGAACGCGCCGCCGTGGCCTTGCGCGCGGCGGGCCAGCGCTCGGCGGCGCTGGAGGCCTTCTTCGCCGCAGCCGACATCCTGGGCGACGCGTCCTGCGCGCAAGACCTGGAACGTCTGCTCGAAAGCCTGGACGAACTTGCCGGCGACGACGATGCCGACTGCGCCCTGGTGGCCTGCGTGCGCATCGTGCTGCTGAGCGAGCAGGGCCGCCACGAAGACGCGGTGCGGCTGGCGCTGGACGCGCTGGGCCGCGCCGAGCGCAGCGGGCAGTTCGACCTGCAGGCCGAGCTGCACTGGGATCTGGCCGCCTTGCGCTGGATGCGCCGCGAGATGGCCGACGCCGCGCGGCATGCCGAGCAGGCGCTGCACTGTCTGAACCAAGCCGCAGCGGCGCCCTCGCGGCTGGAGCAGGTGGGCCGGTCGCTGGCCGCCATCCGACGTCGCGTGCTCAACGCTTCGGCGCTGCTGCTCACGGCGGCCGGGCGGCATGCCCAGGCCGACGCGCGCTTCGAGGAGGGCTGGGCGCTGGCGCAGGCCGATCGCGACAGCACCACCGCCCGCAACATTTCCGCCGGCCTGGCGGCGAACGCGCTGGACCAGGGCCGGCTCGACCGCGCCTTGGTCTGGAGCGAGCGGGCGGTCGTCCATGACGAGCGCCTCGATGCCGACCTGTCGACCCGACTGGTCAGCCTGACGAACCGGACGGCGGTGCTCGCGGTGGCTGGCGATCTGGGCGGCGCGCTGGCGCTGACCGCCCGCGTGGCCGAGATCTGCGCGCAAGGCACGGCCAAGTCCATTCCTGCGGCCTGGCGCCGCGTGCACTGGCTGCAGCACGAGCTGGGGCGCGGCGACCTGGCGCGCAAGGGGCTGCAGGCACTGCTGGAGCGGCCGGACCTGCTGCCCATCGACCGCACCGCCATCGAGGCCACCTTGCTGCATGCGGGTGGGCGCACGCGCAGCGACGACCTGCTGGACCGCATCGTGGCCCTCGACGATTTCCCGATGCGCGCGAGGCTGCTCAGCCTGGCCCAGTCGGGCTGCGATGCGCAGCAGATCCTGCCGCTGCTCAGCGCGAGCGCCGCCACGGCCCGCGACTGCGGCGCCCGTGGCTTGTGGCGGGACTTGCAGGCAGCGCGCGTCGCAGCCTTGCGCTCAACGGGCCGGCGCGACGAAGCGGCACAGGCCGCGTTGTCCTTGTGGCCGTCGCTGGACGAGGGGCTGGCGGGCCTGGGCCTGTTCTCGCGCCTGGCCGCCGAGGTCGCCGCGGCGCTGGGTGACAGCCATGCGGAGCTGGCGGCGACGATTCGGTTGCGCGTCTCGGCCTGGCGGGCGAAGGCCGCATCCACCTTGCCCGAGCCCTGGCGGCAGAACTACCTGTCGCGGGCGCCGGGCGTGTTGCCCACGAAACCCTCGTCGACGCCCGACCTTTCTCTCGATCGCTGAGCCGACGCCGCACCCGGTCTGCTCCTGGCCGTTCCGGTCAACTTCAGCAGGAAGCGGATCGCCAACGGCACCAGCACGACATCGTCCAGCAAGCCCAGCACCGGGATGAAGTCGGGAATCAGGTCGATGGGCGACAGCACGTACAGCACGATCAGCGCCGTGCCGGCCTTGAGCCACGCGGGCGCGTCTGGATCGCGCACGGCGCGCCAGAGCCGGCGGGCATCGCCGCGCACGACGGTCCAGAGAAGAGTCAGGCGTTTGAACATGGCGCAGCGCTCCAGCGAACGGCGAACACGGCCGTGCGGGGCAAGTGGCCCCGGTTGCGCCCGTCACAAGGGCAGGCAGCGATGCGTTACATCTGCGGCTCAGGCCACGCGTTCGAAGTCGATGTGGCCGAGGCGGGGGTCGACGGCCACCAGGCGCACGCGCGTGGTATCGCCCACGTCCAGGCCTTCGAAGCCCTGCACCACCCGCCCTTCCACGAGCGGCTGGTGCAGGCGCACGAACGTGCCCTTGGGCGCCACGCCGGTCACCACCGCGTCGAAGACCTCGCCCACGCGGGGGTCCAGCAGGAAGGCGACCGCCCCCTTGAGCACCTGGCGCTCGACGGCGTTGGCCCGGCCCTCCTGCTCGGTGCAGTGCTGCGCAATGCCCTCTAGCGCCTCCACGGTGTAGGGCGGAGGCTTGCCCGCCAGCACCGCCTTCACCAGCCGCTGCATGACCAGATCGCAATAGCGGCGATTGGGTGCCGTGGTGTGCGCGTAGTCGTCAACCGCCAGCCCGAAATGGCCCTCTCCGGGCCGCCCCGGCGCGGCGGCCGAGTATTGGCCAGCGCCCAGCAGCTTGACGACCGCGAGCGACAGGTCGGCGAAGCCGGCGGGGTCGGCCACGCGTTGCGTGGAGAGAAAGCGGTCGAGCGCGGCGGCATCGGGTTCGTCGGGCAGCTGGCCGCCGTGCAGCGCCGCCAGCGCTTCGATACGGTCCCAGCGCTGCGGTGCGCGCAGGAAGCGGCGCAGGGAGGGAAATCCGTGCTGGTCCAGGAAGCGCGCCGTGGCGCCGTTGGCAGCGATCATCAGCTCGGCGATCAGGTCGTTCGCGCGGTTCTTATGGTCGGCCTGCAGGTCCACCAGCCGGCCGTCGACGAACACGGGGCGTGCCGACACGGTGGTCATGTTCAGCGCGCCGTGCTCGTGACGACGGCGCGCCAGCCGCGTCGCGACGGCGTCGTGAAGTCGCAGTTGCTCCGCCAGTGGCGGCACCTCGGCGAGGCGAGGCAGCGGCGACGACTCGTTGTCCAGCCAGGCGCTGACCCCGTCGTAGGTGAGCTTCGCGCAGTTGATGACGACGGCCGCGTAGAGCGAGGCGTCCGACACCGACCCGTCGTCTTCGACGCGCAGGTCCACCACCACGGCCAGGCGCTCCTGACCCTCGTGCAGCGAGCTCAGGTCGGTGGACAGCGTCTCCGGCAGCATCGGGTAGACGCCCGCGGCCGTGTACACCGAGGTGGTGTTGTTGGCCGCATGCTCGTCGAGCGCGCTGCCAGCAGGCACGAAGGCCTCCACATCGGCGATGGCGACGAGCACACGCGTGGCGCCGCCTGGCAGCGGCTCGG
>NZ_DASWYS010000015.1:0-12483 GCF_036404855.1 Roseateles sp. | reverse complement strand
ACCTTCAATGGCGCTCTACTGCACGAGCCGCATACGATCGCCAACAAGCAGGGCCGGCCCTTTCAGGTCTTTACGCCCTATTGGCGATATTGTCTCACGCTGCCGGTCGACGCACCCGCCAAGCTCGACAATGGCGTGTTCTCCAAGCGCCTGGGCGTGCCGGCGACCACGCTGGACCTGGCCGACCGCAGCCAGTACATCGCGATCAATGGCCGCGAGCCACCGCCTGGATGGAGCGAGGCCACGCCTGACGACATCCGCCGCGCAGCGCACGGTGTCCGCCCGGACTGCTGCTTCATCTCGGCGCCCTGCAAAGGGATGAGCGGCCTGCTGCCCAAGGCGATGAGCCTGCTGCCCAAGTACGTCGGCATGAACGGGCTCAGCCAGCGCGCGCTGTACCTGGCGCTGGAAGCCTGGGTTGACGACCCCGTGCCTTTGTTCGTGCTGGAGAACGTGCCTCGCATGCTGACAGCCGGGGGCGGCGAGTTCGCGGACGTGCTCGTGCGCATGTTCCAGGCCTACGGCTACGCGGTGCAGAAGACCGTGCACGACTGCGGCGAGGTCGGCGGCCTGGGCCAGTCGCGCAAGCGCTGCTTGATCGTGGCGCGCCATCTGGCCAAGGTTCCCAACTACCTCTACGAGCCGCCGAAGCGGCCGTTGCGCTCTGTCGGCGACGTCCTGTCGAAGCTCTGGCTGCCGGGTGACGCAGAGGCAGGCCCGCTGCACCGCGTGCCCTCCCTGGCCTTCAAAACCTGGGTGCGCTTGGCCTTCGTCGAGGCTGGCAGCGACTGGCGCTCCCTCAACAAGCTGGCCGTCGAGGATGGCCAACTGCGGGACTACTTGCTGGTGCCCGAGAACACCCACCACGGCGTGTACGGCGTCCAGCAGTGGAGCGAGACGTCGGGCACCGTGACGAGCCGCAGCATGCCGACCACCGGCAATTTCTGCGTGGCCGATCCGCGCGCTGCGTCCAGCCGCGAAGGCACCGGCTTCCTGGGCGTGCAGGACTGGGACGGCACCAGCGGCACAGTGACGGGCAACAGTCGTCCTGGCGCAGGCGCGTTCAGCGTTGCCGATCCGCGGCACGCCGATGGCGCAGCGCAGTTCCAGCAGTATGGCGTGGTGGCGTGGGACAAGCCCACCGGCGCCGTCATCAACGTGAAGTCACCCGGGCAGGGCAGCTTCACGGTACAGGACCCGCGGCACCGCGGGCCGGCGAAGCACTCGAACGAGTTCCGCATCGTCCGGTGGGACCGCGCCACAAATACGGTGACCAGCGCGCACGGCACCGGCCAGTGTGTGGCCGACCCTCGGGCCGCGACGACGTTCGCCGGCAAGGGCAAATACCGCATCACCGGCTTCGACGAGCCGGCCGGGACGGTGATCGGCGCCAGCACAACCGGCCAGGGCGCATTCGCCGTGCAGGACCCGCGCAGCGGCATGGACGGCGACCGTGGTGCCTACCTGACCGGTGGCCACTACGGCGTGCTGCGCATGGACGAGTCGGCCGGCGCCGTCAGCGCCTCGGCGTGCCACGACAACGGCCGCTGGTCTGTCGCCGACCACCGCATGCCGGCGCCCAACGACAAGCTGGTGTGCCGCATCCGCGCGCTGGACGGCACCTGGCACCGGCCGTTCACGACTCTGGACCTCTCGGCCCTGCAGAGCCTGTTCGACCCGGAAGACCCGGCCGACATCGCCGCGTTCACCGACGCCTACGTGTCCAACGCATCGAGCGACAGCGTCTACCGCGAGTGGACCGGCAATGCCGTGCCCTCGGACTCGGCCCAGGCCATCGCCGAGGAGATGCTGCGCACGCTGATGCTGGCCGATGCCGGAGAGACGTTCCAGCTGAACGCCACGCCGGTGTGGGTGCGGCCGTACATCGCTGCGCTGCAGCTCGGGGAATCGGCATGACATGCGCCGGAACCCGCGCCCGCGAGCGCTTCTTCGAGAACATGCAGGCCGTGGCCGTCGGCGCCAAGCTCGCGCGTCGTTCGGTCGAGTGGACCGTCGTCAAAGCAGTGCGCCGCGAGACCAGCATCGACCTGACGCTTCGCAGCGGTCACCGCGAGTTCGTCGCCAGCGTGATGGTCAGCCACTACGGGCCAGACCTTCACTGGGCTGATCTGCACCCCGTGGCCAACGCACCAGCGCAGCGCGAGCTGCAGGGAATGGCTGCATGACGCCCGACTATTACGAAGTCCTCGGCGTCTCTCGCGACGCCACCCCTGACCAGGTCAAGGCCGCATTCCGCCGGGCCCGCAGCGCAGCTCACCCTGACCGCCACGGCGGCAGCGAAGAGGCGATGAAGCTCGTCAACCTGGCGCACGACTGCCTGACCGACCCCGAGCGCCGAGCGATCTACGACGCAACCGGCGTGGATCAGCCCAGCGGCGACCAGGTCAAAGAGCTGACTGAGCAACTGCTCGACAAGCAGGCTTCGGACTCTCTGCGGATGCTGCTTGCCCAGTTGATCGAGGAACTGGACGGCTGGGAGCTGCTGGACACAGCACGCAAGCTGACCGCTGACCAGATCACCAAGTTGCAGCGCTCGATTGGCCAGGCCAAGGGCCGGGTGCAGAAGCTGACGGCCAAGCTCGGCCGCGTGCGCGTGAAGTCAGGTACCAATCTCGTTGAAGAGGTGATGCAGGCAGCCATCGACAAGGCGAACACCCAGGTCGAGAACGATGAAGCAACGCTGCGCATCGTGCAGCGTTGCCAGCAGCTGCTGGGCGACTACGACGCGGACAAGCCGTTGCCGCGCTCACCTCTCGCTGGGGCGCAACAGAAGGCCTATGGCGACCCGATGCACGCGCGCTTCCAACAGTTCTTCGGTGACCGAGGCAGCTTTTGACCGAGCCGATGACGCCCGCCAACTGCGACCTGCAGGACTTCCCGTTCATGCCCTTGGACGTTGCGCGCCTGCGCGACTCCGAGCTGGCGTCGAACGAGACGCCCGAGGCGTGCTGGGCTGCAGTCCTGCTCTGGGCCGCGTCGTGGCACCAGATCCCCGCGGCATCGATGCCCAACGATGACAAGTGGATTGCCAAGACCGCCGGCTACGCGCTGCGCGGCAAGATTGATCGGGCTTGGTCGGGCGTGCGCGCCGGTGCCATGCGTGGCTTCGTCGAGTGCAGTGATGGCAGGCTGTATCACCCCGTCGTCGCCGAGAAGGCCCGCGAAGCCTGGCAGGCCAAGCTGCGCCAGCGCTGGAGCACGGAGTGCGGCCGGATCAAGAAGCACAACGAGCGCCACGAGGGTGCCAACGTGCCAAAGCCAAACTTCGAAGAGTGGATCGCGGGCGGTTGTGTCACCGGGAATCCGCTGTTTGTCCCTGGGGACACCGGTGGCACTGGCGGGGGACATCCCGGGGAAACGCCCTCCAAGAGACAGGGAGAGGGACAGGGACAGGGACAGGGACAACCTAGTTCCGCTCCTGACGGAGCGGCCGACCCGTCGGCTGTGGACAAGTCCCTGAACGCGGAAGAAAGGCGAAAGCTCTGGGCTGACGCCGGCACCTGGCTGGTCGCCAACGGCCAGACCACCGGCGACGCCAAGGCGTTCATGAACACGGTGGCCAAGGACTTCCCCGCCGTCGTGGCCGAGGCCTTCCGCGAGGCCATCAAGACCGAGGCGCCAGTCGATCCAAAGGCCTTCGTCCTGGGCGTCGCCAAGAGGCTTGCCGGCCAACGCTCGGCGCCGATCACCCAACCCAGCGATGCCGCGGCGAAGACAGCCGCCGTCGTGGCCGCAGAGAAGGCCAGTTGGACCCCCGAGGCCCGGGAGGCGGCCGACACGGCTCGCCGCCAGGCCATGGAACGAGAACAGGAACGGCGCCGGCTGGCCGCCGAAGGAGCAACGACATGACCCCGCGCCGCCACACCGGCTGCCGCCTTGGCCTCATCGGCTACGCCACGATCCTGCGCGATCTGAAGCTCAAGCCCATGACGGCCGATGGACTGGCCGACAAACACGGCCTGACGAGGAACCGCGCCTACAAGGTTCTGCGCAGCCTGCACGCGGTCAAGCTGGCGCGCATTGACCGTTGGAAGCTCCACGATTGCGCTGGTACCCGATACCAAGCCGTCTGGGGGTTCGGCGGCGCACAGGACGCGCCGCATCCCTCGCCCAACTTCGCCGGCTTCGGCGAGCCCAGTAAGAACCTCGGCGCTACGGTCATCACGCTGTCCTACCTGTTGCGCGAATTGGTTCGGTCCACCTGCCAGCGCCAACTGGTCGAGGCCACTGGCTCGGACACCCAGCTGATCTCCAAGTTTCTGCAGCACGGTGAGGCCATCGGCCTTTGCCACATCGCGCGCTGGCAGTTTCAGCGTGGCGGAGTGACAGCGTTCTGGCGCCTGGGCAACGCGCCTAGTGCCCCTCGCCCCGAGCCGAAACCCCGCAGTCAGATCAGCCGAGAGCACGGCGAGCGCCGCAAGCTGCGTCGCCAGCAGCGCGCGACCTTCAAGGCGCTGACCCACAAGATCGCCCAGCCCTTCGGGGGTCTGCTGCCATGACACAGCGCATCGTCGCAAAGGCCAGCACCCAGCAGGAACTGCGCGCCGAGTTCCAACGGGCCTGGGTGTGGGCTCAAGAGCAGATTGCAGCGGGAAACACGCTGGCGATGGAGTTCGAGCACGCCAAGTCGCGCGAGCAGGAACGGCTGTATCACTCCTGCTTCAACGACCTGGCGCGGGACTGCCTTTACGCCGGCCACAAGGTACCCGCCGAAATCTGGAAGCGCGGCCTGCTGCAGGCGTTCTACGAGGCCACCAAGAGCGACCCGGACTTCGCCGACGACTGGCGCAAGCGCAAGCCCCGGCTGATCCCGACGCTGGAAGGCGATGGCATGTTCATGCTGACCATCGAGTCCAAGCGCTTCACGAAGAACCTGGCCAGCGGGTTCATCACCTTTGTTCATAGCGTGGGCGATCAGCGTGGGGTGCGGTGGAGCCGCACGAGCCTGGGCCGTGACGTGCCTGACGAGGCCGTGGCATGACCCGCGGCGAACACCGCCTGAGCATCGCGGCCGGCCTGCTGGGCCTGGCCCCGGGTGCCGACGTCATGACGGCAATCGACAGCCTGCCGGAGCAACAGCGGCACGAGCTGCGCGGCCTGGTGGACTGGGTCGAGCAGTACGACCTAGAGGACGCACTCGGATGAAGCGCCTGACCATCGGAATCGACTTCGACGACACGTTCACGGCGGACCCGGACCTGTGGCGCCGGTTCATCGGCGACGCCCAGCGCTCCGGCCACGTTGTCGTGTGCGTCACGGCCCGCCGCGAGCCGCCGGACTTCAGCCGCAGCCCTCGCCTTCCCGACAGCGTGCAGATCGTGTGCGCTGGCCAGGACTGGAAGCGGCACGCCGCCGCCCGCGCCGGCTTCAACGTCGACATCTGGATCGACGACATCCCCAGCCTCATCGAGCCCAGCCGTGTGCTGGATTTCGGTCAATGAAGCGCTCCGCCCCCATGAACCGCGGCAGGGGCTTCAAGCGCCCCGAGCGCGAGCGCGTGCCTCAGCCGGTCTACAAGCTGGCCAGGCCCTGCAGCGCGGCCGTCATCAGCACCACAGCCACGCCAGTGCTGAAGCTCAACCCCGTCCGCAGCGAGCCCTATCGCCGCCTCGTGGCCGCCCTGCCCTGCATCCGCTGCGGAATCGAGCAGCTGAGCCAGCACGCCCACGGCAACTACGGCAAGGGCATGGCACTGAAGACCTGCGACCTGTACAGCTTCCCGCTGTGCGCTGACCAGCCGGGCCGCGTGGGCTGCCACACCGGACACGACCAGGGCGCTTTGCTACCCCGCGAGATCCGCCGCGAGGTGGAAGCCGAGTGGGCGCGCCGCACGCTGCTGGGCATCGTCGCCGAGGGCAAGCTGCCGGCCGGCCTGAGCGTGCCCGTCTGGGCGGAGGCGTCATGACCATCGCTGACCTGGCCCGCGAGATCGTCGATTTCTGCTCGCCCGCGGAGCGCACCCACCTGGACCTGCAGCAGCGTTTCGCCCATGCAGGCGTTGAAGGTCAACGAGCCGTGTGGCACGCCATCGACAGCGGAAAGCTGAAGCGCTGGAGCGTGCCCGATGGCTGGCGCTACCGAGCGGTGTTCGACGGCGTCGACATCGACCGCGTCCACCGAGTGCGTCGCCCCGGGGAGGTCGCCCAGTGATCCGCTGCTCCGTCTGCCGCCGCCAACTGCTGGCCACGGCCGTGCCTGGCCGCTGCATCGGCCCCAAGTGCGCCCGCGACCTGGGCCTGCATGTCAACAGCATGCCGCGCGCCCGGACCTTCGACCTTCGCCACACCGATCCCAACCCGGCCCAGCTCGACTGGGTCACCCAATTCAACGCTGGCCACCTGGCCGGAGAAAGAACCACGTCATGAGCACGTCCTTCCTGCTCAACGCAGAGAACACGCTCGGCGCGTTGAAGGCCCAGATCAACGTCGAGCTGACGAAGGCGGCCGAGCCCGTCATCCAACGCGCGCTGGCGGAGATCGAAGCCGAGATGCGCAAGAAGCTCGCCGCCAACCTGGTGGCCCTCATCGACCGCAGCTACTCGATGACGACCTACGGCGACGTCCTGACCATCAGCGTCAACCGGGGGCCGCGCGCATGAACGCGGCCCTCGAAGACCGCCCCACCCTGCCCGAGCGCTACGCCACGGCCACGGCCAGCGGCGACCTCACCCCGCGCCTGGCGGGCCTCACGGACGCCGACATCCTGCTGGCCGCCGGCATCGCGGCGAGCAAGGACTCCCGCCGCATGCTGGCGCTGAAGGTCTACCGCATGGGCGTGAGCGGCAGCCTGGACGGCCTGCTCGACGTCACGGTCGGCGCCGATGCCATGCTGCGCGAGCACATGCGCAAGACTCACCAGAAGCCGATGCCCGCGATGGCTCGCCAGCAACTGATCGTCGACACGCTGAACTGGTGGCTCAAGCCGACGTGCGGCTACTGCAACGGCACGCGCTTCGTGGAGGCGATGGTCGACGGCACCGACGAAGGCGCCGGCCGCCTGACGACGAAGGCCTGCGGCGGCTGCCACGGCACCGGCAAACGCCCCCTCGCCCGCGAGGTGCCCCAGCAACTGAAAGGCCTTGCAGAGTGGCTGGCCGGCGAACTGGACCGCCTAGTTGCACTGATCCACGCCGAGATGGCCAAGCTGCTCGGGCAGCGCCTGGACTTGCCATGACCGAAGCGACCCTCGAACGCACTGCGCACCGGTGCATGACCGCCGACGAACTGACGGAGGTCACCGGCTTCCGCAGCCCCAGCCGCCAACGGCAGTGGGTGCGCGATCATCTGGGCATTGAGCCAGCGCCTCGCGCGGACGGCCGCCCCAGCATCACGTGGGCGGTCTACGAGCAGGCCCGGCTTGCTCGACTGAACGGAGCCCCCGCTGACACCTCGCGCCGAGAGGCGCCGCCAAACTGGAACAGGTAAGCCATGGTGAGGACGCGTGATCGCAAGTCAGCCGAGGGCCTGCTGCCCAGGATGGAAGCCATACCCGGCAAGAAGAAGACCCTGTATCGGTACCACCCTGTCGGTCAGAAGCCGATCTCCCTGGGGCATGACCGGCTGGAGGCCTGCAAGCGCGTGCTGGACATGCTTGGCGAAGCTCCAGACCACGGCACTGTCAAATGGGTCTGGGGTAAGTACCAAGAGAGCAAGAGGTTCCTGCGCCTGGCGGAGTCGACGAAGGACGACTATCGCCAGTGCTCCATTCCGATCCTGGCCTGCTTCGGTCACCGCCGCCTCGCAGGCATCGACGCGCCGATGATTGCCTACTACGTCCGGGAGCACCGCAAGGACGCCGAGGTCCGGGCCAACCGCGAGAAGTCCTTGCTCTCCAACTTGTTCGCCCATGGCATCGACCTGGGCGTGTGCAAGGAAAACCCGGCCAAGCAGGTCCGACCGAACATCGAAGAGCCGCGCACCGAGGCGCCTGACGCGGCAGTGCTGCAGCGATTTCTGGTGTGGGTGGCCAGGCAGACAGCACAGCAGCGCATCGTCGGACTTGCCGCTGAGTACGCAGCTCTGGCGGGCAACCGAAAGGCGGAGTTCCTGGACTTGGTCTGGCCCCAGATCGACCGGCCGGCCAAAGAGGTGCGCGACCAGGTACTTTCAGGCGCGG
This sequence comes from Roseateles sp., assembly GCF_036404855.1. GTDB lineage: Bacteria > Pseudomonadota > Gammaproteobacteria > Burkholderiales > Burkholderiaceae_C > Pelomonas. The sequence continues at coordinate 4,347 of NZ_DASWYS010000015.1, read as the reverse complement.
TCGAGGCCAGCCTGGGCGTGGTGCGCGTGAAGCGCGCGAAGCAGCGCGGCAAGAAGCGCGGCGAGGTCATCGAAGAGATCAAGATCAGCCCGGCCCTCAACAGCTGCCTGGACCGACTCGAAGCCATCCGAACAAACCGGGAGTGCCTGTACGTCTTTCCGACGCGCGGAAACAACGCCTACACAGCCAGGGGCTTCAAGGCGATGTGGCAAAAACTGATCGTCAAAGCCGTCGAGAAAAACATCGTCCCGGCTGACGAGCGGTTCACCTTCCATGACCTGCGCGCGTTCTACGCGACGGTCCACAAGGACACCACTGGCACGCTGCCAGATCTGCACAAGAACCCGGCGACTACGGCCCAGGTTTACGACCGAACCAAGATCGTCCGGCGCGCTTCAAACTGATCGCCAAATTCCAAAGTTTGGAATTTTCAGCGCTTCAGCGAGCAGAAATGAAAACGCCGACAAAGCTAAGTGCTTGTCGGCGTTAGTTTTATTTGGGGTGGCTGATGGGACTCGAACCCACGACGACAGGAATCACAATCCTGGACTCTACCAACTGAGCTACAGCCACCGCAGAGCCAAAAAGTATAACCTAAAAATCAGGGTGCGCTGGCGGCGGAGGCCGGGGCAGCAACTTTGATGGTCGCCTTGTACTGGGATTTCAGCGCGGCCAAATAGGCCTGTGCCTCGGCGCGCGCCCAGGCGCTGGCGTACTGCTGCGCGGCCCGCTTCTCGTCGATGACGGCGGCATCGCGCGGGCGCAGCTGATTGATGCGCACGACGACATAGCTGCCGTCGTCGGATGCAACACCCAGGGCCACCGGAAGCTTGGTCGCGTCGGCACCGAGTACAGCCTCGAGTTGGGCGCGCGACAGGGTCTGCGGCATGGGGCGCGACACGGTCATCGCAGCTTCCAGTCCGGCAGTGTCGGCCGGGTTGGCCTTCAACGCGGCCACACGGGCTTCGCCGGCCTTCTTCGCCTGCTCGGCAGCGAGCTTGCGGACGAGTTGCTCACGCACCTTGTCCTTCACGTCGGCCAGCGGTGGCACGCGGGCTGGGCTGTGCTGGGTAACGTGGGCCGACACCAATTGGCTGGGACCGGTCTCGACCGCTTCTGTGTTGCGCTTGTTGCGCAGGGCCTCGACGCCGAAGACAGCATCCAGGAGCTTGGGCGAGGCCAGCGGACCGATGGCGCCCGGCTGGGGCTGGCGCTGCACGGTGGCGGTCTGGATCTGGAGCTTGAGCTTGTCGGCCGCGGGCTGCAGGCTGTCCGACTGCTCGTAGACGAGGTTGCCGAACTGCTCCGCAGCTTCCGAGTAGCGGCGCTGGGCCAGTTGCTTGCGCACCTCGGCCTCGACCTCGGCCCGCACTGTCTCGAAGGGCTTGTGCTCACCGCCGCGGGTGCCCGTGAGCTGAATGATGTGGTAGCCAAAATCGGTCTCGACGACGTTGCTGATCTCGCCCGGCTTCATCGCGTAGACGGCCGCATCGAACTCCTTGACCATGGCGCCGCGGCTGAAGAAGTCGAGGTCGCCACCATTGGTCGCCGACCCCTCGTCCTGGGAGTTCTTCTTAGCCAGCGCGGCAAACTCGGCCGGGTTCTTGCGCACCTGGGCGAGGATTTCCTCCGCCTTCGCCTTGGCCTTGGCACGCTCTTCGGCCGGGGCGCTGCGCTCCACCTTGATGAGGATGTGGCTGGCGCGGCGCTCTTCGGGCACGCCATAGCGCGACTCGTTTTCCTTGTAGTAGTTCTTCAGGTCGTCTTCGGTGAACTTGACGTCCTTCTTCAGCGCCTCGAGGTCGAGCACGACGTACTGGATCTGCGCCGTCTCGGGCAGCTGGAACTTGGCAGCGTTGGCCGGTTCCTTGTAGAACGCGTCGATGTCGGCGTCGCTCGGATTGACCTTGGTGGCGAAATCCTTGATGTCGAAATGCTGCAGCTGCACCTCGCGCTGCTGCAGCAGCGAGTCAAACGCCAGCTTGGGCGCGGCGGTGCCCACGGCCACGGAGCTCTCGATCGGGGTCGTGACCTGGCGCAGGGCGTAGTCCTGGCGCAGGCGCTCCATAAAGATGGAAGGCGTCATCCCCTGCGCCGCCAGCAGGCCCTTGTCGACCGTGCCATCGGGGTTGCGCAGGAAGGCGAACTGCGGATCGTTCCAGAAACGCGCGTTGACAGCTTCGGCGCTGAGCGTGAAGTGCTGCTGGTCGGCCGCAGCCTTGAGCGTGCGCTCGTTGACCAGTTGGTCGAGCGCCGCCCGCTTGACCTCGGGGGTGTCGAGCAGCTTGGCGTCGACCGTCGGGTTCTGACGGCGGATGCGGTCGGCCTGCTCGCGCTGGGCGGCGTCCCATTCGGCCTGGGTGATCTTGCGGCCGTTCACGGTGGCCACGCCAGCGTTGGCGCCATCCATCATGCTGGTGTAGCCCTGCATGCCGACGAAAGCGAAGGACGGCAGGATCAGGATCAGCAGGATGAACTGAAATAGGCGCGTGTTGGCGCGGACGAATTCAAACATCTTCGGGAAGCCTTGAGAGGTCAGACGCGACGAAGGCGAACCATGGTTCGCCTTCGAGGGGAGCTGCATTCTAAGTGCGATGCAGCAGACGCCGCCGGGAGGCGGGTGGTGGGCGCTGACGGGCTCGAACCGCCGACAATCTCCGTGTAAGGGAGGTGCTCTACCAACTGAGCTAAGCGCCCGGGGATTCCGGGACCGGCCGGAAGGTCAGTTCACGGCGTCCTTGAGTGCCTTGCCGGGTTTGAACTTGGGGACCTTGGCCGATTTGATCTTGATCGTATCGCCAGTGCGCGGGTTGCGGCCGGCACGTGCCGCACGCTTGGTGATGCTGAAGGTACCGAAGCCCACCAGGGAAACGGTGCCGTTCTTCTTCAGCGTCGTCTTGACGCCGCCGATCACGGCTTCGAGCGCACGGCCAGCGGCGGCCTTGGAGATGTCGGCCTGCTTGGCGATGTGCTCGATCAATTCGGACTTGTTCACTCGTGCCCCCTCAAGAGGATTCATCGGACGGTTGAGCCCTGCAGCCTTGGTGGGCATGCAGGACTGCGATGCAGATGTCGATCCCGCGCACTGCGCAGCCCGTGACAGGCCGGTTGACGCGGCCAGGGCGCGCGCGGGGAAGCGGATTCTAGACGCGCGTCCGGTGGTGGGCGGGGCGGGAAAAGTCCCGATACAACTCGTTGTCCGGGTTGCTGCCGGACGTCGTCCACCTAACGCGCCTTGGCGCGGATCTCCGGCACGGCCTTCTGCAGGTAATAGACCATGGACCAGATCGTCAGCACGACGGCCGCATAGATCAGCCAGGTGCCCCAGAGCCGTGTCGGGATGAGGCCGAAGAGCTGGCCGTCATAGAGCAGGAAGGGGATGGCCACCATCTGCACGGTGGTCTTGAGCTTGCCCACCATGTGCACGGCGACGCTGCGCGAGGCCCCGATCTGCGCCATCCATTCGCGCAGCGCCGAGATGGCGATCTCGCGGCCGATGATGACGAGGGCCACGAAGGCGTCCACGCGCTGCTGCTCCAGCAGGATCAGCAGGGCCGAGCAGACGAGGAACTTGTCGGCCACCGGGTCTAGAAAGGCGCCGAAGGACGAGGTCTGGTTAAGTTTGCGGGCCAGGTAGCCATCCAGCCAGTCGGTCAGCGCGACGACGATGAAGAGGATCGTCGCGAACAGGTTCTGGTGCGCCGGCGCCAGCCCGAGGTGGAACACGCCGACGATCAGCGGGATGGCCACGATGCGGGCCCAGGTCAGCAGGGTCGGCAGCGTCAGGAACATGTCAGTGCCCGCTCGGCCGCCCGGAGGGAATTGGAGCCCCGGCGGCGGGCTGCGATCGATGAGAACGTGGGGGCGAACATGTCACGATTGTGCCCAAGGCCACGCCCCTGTCTCGGCGGCGAGGTGCGGGGCTGTGGCGAGAAGGTGTCAATTGAGGCTGAGCGGCTTGAAGCGCCGGTCCTCCTCGAAGAGGAAGGTCTCGGTGAACTTCCAGGGCTGAGGCATGCGCCGCACGTCGCCGAATGGCGCGGCCCGGTGGATGGCGTCGATGGCCAGCTGCAGCGTCTCCGGCGCAAACCTGGGCTTGCGCACCACGTTGACGCGACGCACGCTGCCGTCGGCCTGGACCTCGATCTCCAGCACGACCAGGGTCAGCAGATGGGTCGGCGCGGGCGTCATGAAAGTGCCGTCGGGGTTGGCCATGACCAATCGCTCGGCCGCCTGGCGGCGCAGCTCTTCCGGCGTGCGAACGGCTCGGGGTGCCGGCAGCCCCGGCGGCTTGGGGGCGGCCATGACGGCCGGCGACGGCAGCGGCGCGGGGACAGCGACAGGCGT
>NZ_DASWYS010000014.1:0-11079 GCF_036404855.1 Roseateles sp. | reverse complement strand
CATCTGGCGCTACCTCTTCCACGTCAAGTACGGGCTGGTGAACTACACGCTGCAGGCGCTCGGTGTCGATCCCGTCGACTGGCTGGGCGACCCGCATTGGTCCATGCCCACCATCATCTTGTTCGCCGCCTGGAAGAACTTTGGCGGCAACATGATCATTTTCATCGCCGCACTGCAGGCCGTGCCCCACGACCTCTACGAGGCGGCGCGGCTGGACGGCGCGCGCAGTTGGGCGCAGTTTCGCTACATCACGTTGGCCAGCATCGCACCCACGCTGCTGATGGTCACCATCCTGACGACGGCCGGCTATTTCCAGCTCTTTGCCGAGCCCTACGTGATGACCCAGGGCGGCCCGCTGCAGAGCACCGTCAGCGTGCTCTACCTGATGTACGAGGAAGGTTTCAAGTGGTGGAACCTGGGCCTGGCCTCCGCGGTGGCCTTCCTGCTCTTCGCCATCATCGTCATGGTCAGCAAGGGCCTGATCGCGCTGCAGCGACGCTGGACGGGGGAGGGCGCATGAAGCCCAGGACCTTTGTCGTCAATGGCCTGCTGTGGGCTCTCGCCGCGCTGGCGGCTTTCCCGCTGGTGTGGATGGTCTGCGTGTCGCTGATGCCCGCCGGCACGGCCCAGAGCCTGCCGCCCCCGCTGATCCCCAGGCACCCGACCTTGGAGCATTACCAGCAGCTGCTGGGCGATGGTGGCCTCAAGCGCGCCTTCGTCAACAGCCTGGGCCTGGCCGTGGTCAGCACGCTGGTGTCGGTCAGCTTCAACACACTGGCCGGCTATTCGTTCGCCAAGCTGCGCTTTCGCCACCGCGAACGTGTCTTCGGGCTGCTGATCGCGGCGCTTGTCATCCCCGGCCAGGTCGCCATGCTGCCGCTCTTCCTGATGCTCAAAGGCATGGGCCTGGTGAACACCTGGATGGGTGTCCTGATTCCCAGCATGGCCGGCATATTCGGCATCTTCCTCGTTCGCCAGTATGCGCGCGGCGTGCCCGACGAGCTGCTCGAGGCCGCGCGACTGGACGGCGCCGGCGAGTGGCGCATCTTCTGGAACATCGTGTTGCCAACCCTGAAGCCCGTCCTCGTCACCCTGGCCGTGTTTGCCTTCCTCGGCAGTTGGAATGACTTCATGTGGCCGCTGATCGTGCTGACTGACGGTGAGATGCACACGCTGCCGGTCGCGCTGGCGGCGCTTTCCCGGGAGCATGTGCAGGACAGCGAGCTGATGATGGCCGGCGCGGTCATCACGGTGCTGCCCGTGCTCGCCTTGTTCGTTGCCCTGCAGCGCTACTACATGCAGGGCCTGCTGATGGGAAGTGTTAAGTGATCAAGGCCATCGCGTTGTCCCTGATGGTGTCGATCCCGGCGGCCGCCGCCGTGCTCGACGATATGAATGACTCGTCGCCTTGGAAGGCCACAGCCTCCGACCAGGTCAAGGCCAGTCTGCGCCGCGATGTCCGCGACGACAGCCTGTGCCTGGACTACGACTTCGCCGGCGTCTCCGGCTATGCCGTCATGCGCCGCGAACTGCCGCTGCACTGGCCGGCCGACTTTGCGCTGATGACCCGCCTCAAGGGCAAGGGCATGAACAACGACGTGCAGATCAAGCTCGTCGACACCAGCGGCGACAACGTCTGGTGGATCAACCGACCGGCGCTACCGCTGCCGGACACGCTGACCGAGATGCGCTTCAAGCGCCGCCACGTGGCGTTCGCCTGGGGGCCGACCGAAGACCGCGTGCTCAAGCAGAGCCGCTTCGTCGAGTTCGTCGTCGTTGCCGGCCAGCAGGGCGGCGGGGCAGGGGAACTCTGCGTCGGCGGGCTCGCCATGGAGGCGCGCGAGCCGGCGCCCAAGGTGTGGCCCGAACCTCGGCGCAAGATCGGAGCCGGCGAAGTGACGCTGGACTTCCAGCGCTTGCGCGAATTCAACGGCTTGTGGTTTGCCCGTGGCGCGGCGCTGCGCGTCGAGGTGTCAGACGACAACCGGCGCTGGAAGTTGCTGTCCGCCCGCGCCGGCCGCGCGCTCTTCGTCGGTGAGCAGGAGTGGCGCTGGATCCGGCTGCGCTACGAGGGACGGAAGCCACCTGAGGTCGAGCTGCGCGACGCTGCCCAATGGCCCGACCGCAATGCTGCCCTTGCCGAGGTCGCCCGCTCACTGCCGCGAGGCGAGCTGCCGCGCGCTTTCCTTGGCGAGCAGAACTACTGGACCGTCGTCGGCGTGGACGGCGGCGCCCAACGCTCCGGCCTCGTCAACGAGGATGGCGCCATCGAGTTGACGCGCGGCGGCCCCAGCCTTGAGCCGGCCGTGCAACTGTCCGATGGGCGGTTGGTGACGTGGGCGCAGGCGCGCATCGAGCACAGCCTTGTTGAAAATGCGTTGCCGGTCGTGCAATGGCGACATGCCGACGTGGAGTTGCGCGTGGAAGCCGGCGCCGATGGTCCGCCCGGCAGCCCTGCGCTGCTGGCTCGCTACACGCTGCGCAACCCGACGGGCAAGACTCAGCGCTATGCGCTGCTGTTGGCGTTGCGCCCCTGGCAGGTCAACCCGCCGCAGCAGTTCCTGTCGACGCCGGGCGGTATCAGCCTGCTGCCGTCGCTCGCTTGGAGCGATGGCCGGCTGGCTGCGGCGGGCCTGGGCATCCAGCCGCGCGAGACACCGACGGAGGTCCGAGCCGCCCCCTGGAGCGCTGGCCCCGGCCTCGCGACCCTGCTGCTGGCCCCGCCGCTGATCCGGCTCAGCGACGAAGAGGGCCTGCCCTCGGCGCTGATGCGCTTTGACGTCCAGCTCGCGCCCGGCCAGGCGCGCACGCTGGGGTGGGTGACGGGCGGCGAGGCTTCTGCGCTGGACACCCGCCTCGCCGTCGCCGCATCGCAATGGCGTGACCGCCTCGGCGTGCTGGAGCTGCAGCTGCCGCCACAGGCCCGGCCCGTGGCTGAAACCATGCGCAGCGCGCTGGCTCAGATCCTGATGTCCCGCGACGGCCCGGCCCTGCGTCCCGGCACGCGCTCCTATGCCCGTTCCTGGGTGCGCGACGGCGCCATGATGGTGGCCGGCCTGGTGCGTATGGGCGAGGTGCAGGCGGCGCGCGAGTTCGTTGACTGGTTCGGCGGCTACATCTTCGACTCCGGCAAGGTGCCCTGCTGCGTGGACCAGCGCGGCGCTGACCCTGTTGTCGAGAACGACAGCCATGGCCAATACCTGTTCGCGGTTGCGGAACTGTGGCGCCACACCCAGGATCGCGCCTTGCTGGAGCGCCACTGGCCCAAGGTGCAACGCGTCGTCGCTTGGATGGAGGGCCTGCGTCTGAGTGAGCGCAAGCCCGACGCCGACCCGCGCTTCAAGGGGCTGATGCCCCCGTCCATCAGCCACGAGGGCTATTCCGACAAGGCGGCCTACTCCTACTGGGACGACTTCTGGGCGTTGCGTGGCTTCAAGGACGCCGTGCAGATCGCCCAGGCCATGGGCGACACCGCGCAGGCCGTCCGCTGGGCCGTGTCGCGGGACGAGTTCGAGGCTGACCTCGCCGCTTCGATCGCGGCGACCGCCCGGCATTACAAGATCGACCACATCGCCGGCGCCGCCGACCGCGGCGACTTCGATGCCACGTCCACGACCATGGCCCTCAATCCGGCGCAGGCCGGGGGGCTTGTGCCGGACCTGCTGCGCGCCACTTTCGACCGCTATGTGGCCGAAGCCGATGCCCGCATCGATGGCCGCAAGGCCTGGCGCGACTACACGCCTTACGAGCTTCGCAACGTCAGCGCCCTGGTGCGACTGGGACGCGTGGACGATGCCCACCGCTTGCTGGCTTGGTTCTTTGGCCATCAACGCCCGGCGGGCTGGAACCAATGGGCCGAGGTGGTGTTGCCGGATGCGCGCGAAGCGCGCTTCCTCGGCGATATGCCCCATGCCTGGGTCTCGTCCGACTACCTGCGCTCGGCCCTGGACCTGTTTGCCTACGAGACCGACAACGGTCTGGTGCTCGGTTCGGGACTCCCGGCGGCTTGGCGCAACGCCGGCGACATCGGCGTGACAGGCCTGTCCACGGCCTGGGGGCGGCTGGACTACCGCTTGCTGCGTCGCGCCGACGGCGGCTGGACGCTGTGCATCGACCGCCGCCCCGAACGCCTGGCCGGTGAGCTGCGGCTGGCCTGGCCCGGTACGGGGCGGTTGCCGCGCGCCAGCGTCGAGACTCAGGGGCTGAACTGGCAGGGCCGTGAACTGTCACTGCCCGCCAACGCCACGACCATCCAATTGGAGCCCACGCCATGACGATCACCCGCCGCCAGCTGTTGACGACGACACCCGTGCTGCTGAGTGCGTGCTCGGCGCCGCCACGCACCCCGCCTGCACCGCCCGCGGGACTGGCTGCGGGCGAGCAGCGCCCCTGGCAGCTGGAAGATGAGCGATTCTGGATCTGGCTGCCGCGCGAGTACGGACAGCGCATCGAGGCCTGGCCGCTGCTGGTCTTCCTGCATGGCTCTGGCGAACGTGGCACCGATCTGGAGAAGGTCAAGGTCCATGGGCCGCCCAAGCTCGTCGCGCAGGGGAGCGCCTATCCCTGCGTCCTCGTCAGCCCGCAGCTCGAGGATGGCGCCCGCTGGGACCCCGAGCGCCTGCACCGGCTGCTTGGCGCCTTGAAGGCCAGGCTCAACATCGACCCGCGACGCTGCGTCGGCACGGGCCTTTCCATGGGCGGCTTCGGCATGTGGCAGTGGGCTTGCGCTTATCCGCACGACCTCGCGGCCATCGCGCCCGTCTGCGGCTTCGGCGACCCGGCCAAGGTGGCCGCCATGCGCAACGTGCCGGTGCGCGCCTACCACGGTGACCAGGACAGCGTCGTGCCGCTGGCACCGCACATCGCCTGCGTGGAGGCCTTGCGCGCCGCGGGCGGCACGGCCTCGCTGACCGTCTATCCCGGGGTCGGACACGATTCGTGGACCCCGGCCTACCAAGATCCTGAATTGCTGCCCTGGCTGCTGTCCCAACGCCAGACCTGACGATGAATCTGCACCTGATCCGCAATCGCGCCGGCCTCGAGGCCGAGCTGCTGTCCCATGGTGGCCTGCGCCGCCTGATGTTCGGGCCGGCGCTGATGGTCAACCTCTTCCCCGGCAACGAGCTGGAGGGCGGCCCGGCCAACGTCTGGCTGCGCCGGCGCGATGCGGGCGGGGCCTGGCGCGTCGCGCCGCTGCTCGGCCCGCTGTCGCCGCTGGTCGTGCATGCCGACGATGGCGCCTTCGAGATGCGCGGCGACTGGGATGGCCTGACCCTGCGCTTGCAGTTGCGCCTGGCGGCCGACGAAGCCGCGCTCTTCTGGCACCTGCAGGTGGAGAACACTTCGGCCACGGCCTGCGAGATTGCGCCCGTGCTGGTGCAGGACGTCGGCCTGGCCGATTACGGCGCCGTCCGCACCAACGAGTTCTACGTCAGCCACTACATCGACCTGCAGCCCCTGCCCGACGCGGGCCACGGCGTGTTGCTGGCAGCGCGTCAGAACCAGGCTCAGCGCGGCAAGCATCCTTGGCTTCTGGCCGGTTCGCTGCGGCGCGCCGAGGCCTTCGCGACCGATGCGGCTCAGATCTGGGGGCAGGCGGCCCGCGAAGGCACCACGCCACCGGCGCTGCGGACCGGCCTGCCGACGCAGCGCCTGCAGCAGGAGCATGCCGTCGTGGCGCTGCAGGACGCAGCCATCGCCCTCGCTCCAGGCGAGGGCACGACGGCTGGCTTCTTCATGGCACTGCAGCCCCACCATCCGGAGGCCAGCAGCGACGCCGACCTGGCCCTGCTGCCCGCCCTGCTGGCGTTGCCAGAGGCGCGGCTGGCGGCGCCTCTGGACGTGCCCGGCCGCGCGCCTACACCCAGCCTATTCGCCAGCGCGCCCTTGCTTGCCAGCCGTGACCTCGACGCGCAGGAGTGCCACCGACTCTTTGTCGGCGAGCGCCGGCACGAGGAATGGCAAGACGGCCAATTGCTCAGTTTCTTCGCGGGCGAGGCAGCTCACGTCGTGCTGCGGGCCAAAGAACTGCGCGTGCAGCGCCCGCACGGCCACATCCTGCGCAGTGGCGCCCATCTCGTACCGGACGAGAGTGCGTTGACGTCGACCTGCTGGATGGGCGGTGTTTTCCATTCCATGCTGACCCAGGGCCATGTCAGCATCAATCGCCTGTTGTCCACGCAGCGCAGCCTGCTGGGCCTGTTCCGCACGGCTGGTCTGCGATTGTTCATACGGGCCGAGGACGGTGACTGGCAACTGCTGGGCCTGCCGTCCGCCTTCGAGATGCAGCCGCAGCGTTGCCGCTGGCTGTATGCCCATGAGGGCGGCCTCATCGAGGTCGTTGCCGAGGCAGGTGCCGCGCCGACGGCGATCGGGCTGGCGTTGCGCGTGCTGCACGGCGGCCCGCTGTCCCTGCGCGCCAGCCTCAATCTCGCGCTGGGCGGCGACGACGGCGCCTCGCCGCTCAGGCCCCAGTGGGCCCGCAGCGGCGACCGGCTGCGCCTGACCCCGCCCGCGGGCAGCGAGCTCGCTCAGCGTTTCCCCGATGGCGGCTTCAGCATCGACGCGCCGGGTCTGGCCATCGTCGGCGACGACGGCCGGCTGTTCGCGGACGGCGCCAGCCGCGGCGAGCCATTGCTCAGCTTGGACTTCGCGCCCGCGACCGCCTTTGCGCTGACGCTACACGGCGAGCTGCTGCAGACCGCACCTCTTGCACCGCAGCCGCTGGTGCTGCCGCATTGGCAGTCCGGTCAGTCGGCGCTGGTCCAGCTGGGCGACATCCTGCCCTGGTACGCCCACAACGCCCTGGTGCACTACCTTTCGCCGCGCGGGCTGGAGCAGTATTCCGGCGGGGGCTGGGGCACGCGAGACGTCTGCCAGGGACCGCTTGAGATGCTGCTGGCGCTGGGCCAGACGGCGCCGGTGCGCGACCTGCTGCTGCGCGTCTTCAGCGCCCAGAACCCCGACGGCGACTGGCCGCAGTGGTTCATGTTCTTCGAGCGCGAGGCCAGCATCCGCGCCGGCGACTCGCACGGCGACATCGTGTTCTGGCCGCTGCTGGGCCTGGCCCAGTACCTGATCGCCAGCGGCGACGCCGGCCTGCTGGACGAGGTATTGCCTTTCCACGACGGCGAGACGGCGACGCTGGCCACCCATGTCGAGCGGGCGCTGGGCCTGATCCGCCGGCGCGTCGTGCCCGGCACGGGGTTGGCGGCTTACTGGCACGGCGACTGGAACGATTCGCTACAGCCCGCAGATCCAGCGCTGCGCGACCGCCTTTGCAGCGCCTGGACCGTGACGCTGCATCACCAGATGCTGCACACGCTGGCGACAGCCCTGGCCCGCGTCGGGCATGCCGATCAGGCCGCCTCACTGACGGCCGAGGCTGTTGGCGTGCGTGCTGAGTTTCAGCGACTTCTGGTGCAGGATGACGTCGTTGCCGGCTATGCGCTCTTTCCCGAGCAGGGCGAGCGTGAGCTGTGGATCCACCCGAGCGACACCCGCACCGGCCTGCGCTACAGCCTGCTGCCGATGATGCATGCCGTGCTGGACAGCCTGCTCACTCCCGAGCAGGCTGACGCGCAAGCTGCGCTGATCGAGCGCCATCTGAAAGGCCCGGACGGCGCCCGCCTGTTCGATGCGCCGCTGCCTTATCGCGGCGGCCCCTCCAGGCTCTTCCAGCGTGCCGAGACGAGCAGTTTCTTCGGTCGCGAGATCGGCATCATGTACATGCACGCCCATCTGCGCTATGCCCAAATGCTGGCGCACCTGGGGCGCGCCGAGGCCTTTCTGCAGGCGCTGACGCTGGCACACCCCATCTTGCTCGCCGACCGCGTTGGCAGCGCCAGCCCGCGCCAGGCCAACTGCTACTACTCCAGCTCTGACGCCGCTTTCGCCGATCGCTACGAGGCACAGACCCAATACGGCCGCGTGCTGGCTGGTGAGGTGGCGCTGGACGGTGGCTGGCGCATCTATTCCAGCGGTCCCGGCATCGCGCTGGGGCTGGTGATCTCGTCGCTCCTGGGCTTGCGGCTGGAACGTGACGAGCTGGTCATCGACCCCGTGATGCCACCGGTGCTGGATGGCCTTGTCGTGCAGGTCCAGCTGGCGGACCTCCGCTTCGAGCTGCGCTACCGCGTCGGCCCGCGCGGCCATGGCGTGGCGCGCGTGATCGACGAGGCGGGTCAGACGCTGCGGGCTCTGCGCCGCCCACACGCCTACCGCACGGGGGCGCTGGCGCTGGCGCGGCCGGCGCCGGGGGGTGTCTGCCGCTGGACGGTGGAACTGGGCTGAGTCAGCTCTTGCGGCGGCGGATGGCGCCGGCCATCAGCGCCACGGCGCCCAGGCCGAACAGCGCCGCCGACGTGGGCTCGGGCACGGCCTGATAGACGACGTCGAACGAACCGACGTTGTCGTAGTAGTAGCCGGCTGCGGCATTGAAGCCATAGGCGTCGGCAAGGCCCAGAACCAGCGTGCCGGCGCCGTCCGGGATCTGGAAGGTCTGGGTGGCGCCCGTGCCGGTGCCCGTCAGGCCATCGCCGATGAAGAACACCTGGCGCAGGCCGGGAGCGTAGGAGGATTGCGCGTAGTCGGCCGGCGTGGCGTAGGCCAAGCCGGTCGGGGCGGCCAGGCCGGAGATGTCACCGGTTTCGATGAACACACCGACCAGAAAACCCGACAGCGGGCCGTCAAAGCCGGAGATGGGGCCGACCGACGGGATGTGGGTGCTGCCCGCGAAGAGGCCACCGTCGGGGCCGTTGTTCAGGCTGCCGCCCCAGCCCGCGAGGCCGCTGGCCAGGAAGGTGATGGAGCGGCCTGTGCCGGCGCTCAGCGTGATGACCGGTGCCACCACGCCGCCACCGCCGCCACCGGGGGCAGGCGTGCCTACGCCGTAGCCGAAGATGTTGGCCTGGGCATCAACGGTCAGGCTGCCCGATTGGGCGTGAACCGCCAGCGGCGCGGTGCTCAGCAGGAGTGTTGCGAGGGCAGCGGGGAGCGACTTCATGGGTTCCTTCCTTGGCTTGCGGGCGGCGCGCGACTGCCCACGGACGGTGCGAATTGGAGCCGTCGCGGCCTTCCCTGACCATCCCACGGAACAGGTGGTCAGCAAATGTCCGGTTTAGGCGATTCGCATCGGAATGGTGACCGGGCCGTCGTTGACCAGGTGCACCTGCATGTCAGCGCCGAACTCGCCGCTGGCCACGGTCGGATGCTGGCTGCTCGCGAACGCCAGCGTGTGCTCGTAGAGCTGCCGCCCGATTTCGGCCGGCGCGGCGCCTGAAAAGCTGGGCCGGTTGCCGCCGCTGGTGTCCGCCGCCAACGTGAACTGGCTGACGATGAGCAGACCGCCGGCCACGTCCTGCACGCTGCGGTTCATCTTGCCGCCTTCGTCACTGAAGACGCGCAACTTCAGAACCTTGGCGACGAGCCTTTCGGCGGTTGCCTCGCTGTCCGTCGGCTCGGCGCAGACCAGCATCAAGAAACCGTGACCGATGCGACCGACAACTCGGCCGCCCACCTCGACGCGAGCTTCCCGGACCCGTTGCAGCAGCGCGATCACATCAGGTCCTTCGGGTCGTCGAAGTGGGCTTCGACGTCCATGGGCAGCAATTGGATGCTGGCGCGCAGGCCGGGCACGGCGCTCATCAGCGCCTGCTCGACCGAGGTACGCAGTGCGGCGGCTCGGCCCAGCGTCCAGCTGGACGGCATGTGCATGTGCAGGTCGACGAAGCGGCGCTGGCCGGCGACGCGACTGTTGACGTGGTCGAACCGGATGGTGTGCGGATGATTGAACTCATCCAGCACGGCCTGCACGCGGGCCTTGGATTCGGTATCCAGCGCCTCATCCATCAGGCCGCGGGTCGATTCGCGCATCAGGTGCACGCCCTCGCGAAGGATGTTCAGCGCGACCATGACGGCCAGCAGTGGGTCCAGCCATTGCCATCCCGTCGCCATGACGCCGAGCAGACCGACGACGACGCCGACCGAGGTCCAGACATCGGTGAACAGGTGGCGGGCGTCACCCTCCAGCGCGATGGAGCGCACCTCGCGGGCCTTGCGCAGCATCGCCCAGGCCAGCGCGCCGTTGAGCGCCGAGCTGACGATGGCCAGCGTCACGCCCAGGCCGACGGCGTGCAGCGGCTCCGGGTGGCGCCAGCGGTCGACGGCGCCCCACAGGATGCCCAGTGCTGCCGCGATGATGAGGATGCCCTCGAAGCCGCTGGAGAAGTACTCGGCCTTGTGGTGGCCGTAGGGGTGCTCGGCATCTGGCGGCTGGGCCGCCAGCGTGATCATGGCCAGCGCGAACACGGCGCCGGCCAGGTTGACCAGAGATTCGAGGGCGTCGGCCGCCAGGCTGACAGAGCCGGTCCACCACCAGGCCGCGGTCTTCAGGACGATGGTCACGATCGCGGTCGCGACGGAAAGCTTGAGATATGCGCTTGCTTGCATGGCGCCACATTTTGGCGCGCGTGCTCTTCCTAGAATGCGTCGCATTCCATCGGAGCCCGAGCATGACCACCGCCCTCACCCCCGACGTCTCCCACATCGCCCCGCGCGACAAGGCCGAGATCCTCTCGCAGGCACTGCCCTACATCCGCAAGTTCCACGGCAAGACCATCGTCATCAAGTACGGCGGTAACGCAATGACCGACCCGGCGCTGCAGCAAGACTTCGCCGAAGACGTCGTGCTGTTGAAGCTGGTGGGCCTGAACCCGGTCGTTGTGCACGGCGGTGGGCCGCAGATCGAGGACGCCTTGAACAAGCTGGGCAAGAAGGGGCACTTCATCCAGGGCATGCGCGTCACTGACGAGGAGACCATGAGCGTCGTCGAATGGGTGCTGGCAGGCGAAGTGCAGCAGGACATCGTCGGCCTGATCAACGCCGCGGGTGGCAAGGCCGTGGGCCTGACGGGCCGCGACGGCGGCATGATCCGCGCCAAGAAGCTCAAGATGCTGGACAAGGATGATCCGGCCAAGGAACACGACGTGGGCCAAGTCGGCGACATCGTCTCCATCGACCCCAGCGTCGTGAAGGCGCTGCAGGATGACCAGTTCATCCCCGTCGTCAGTCCCATCGGCT
>NZ_DASWYS010000013.1:0-25900 GCF_036404855.1 Roseateles sp. | reverse complement strand
GGATGAAGATGTAGCCGGCACCGCGCACCGACTTGATGATCTGCGGATTCTCGGCGTTCGCCTCCAGCTTCTTGCGCAGACGGCCGACCTGCACGTCGATCGTGCGGTCGAAAGGCGCGGCCTCGCGGCCGCGCGTGTGCTCCAGCAGGAAGTCGCGCGACAGCACGCGCCCTGCGTGCTGGGCCAGTGTCGCCAGCAGCTCGAACTCGCCCGTGGTGAGCCTCACCTCGGCGCCAGCAGGGTCGTCCAGGCGGCGGGCAGCCAGATCCAGTCGCCAACCCAGAAAGCACAGACAGGCACTCGCGGCCGGTGAGGTCGCTGCGGGGCCCGCCGGCGCTGCCGCTGCGGGCGGCGCCGGCTCGATGCGCCGCAGCACGGCCTTGATGCGCGCCACCAGCTCACGCAGGTCGAAGGGCTTGGTGACGTAATCGTCGGCCCCCACCTCCAGGCCCACGACTTTGTCGACCGCATCACCGCGACCCGTGATGATGACCAGCCCGCAGCGCCAGTGCTCACGCAGCTGCCGGGCGATGGCGAAGCCATCCTCGCCAGGCAGGCCCAGGTCCAGCAGCACCAGCTCGGGCGGGTCCACGGGCATGAGTTCCATCAGCGCACGACCCGAGTGCAGCTGCGTGGTTCTGAAGCCATGCGTGCCGAGGTAGTGAGCGAGCAGCTCGGTGATGGCGGTCTCGTCGTCGACTACGGCAATGTGCTGGTGCGTCACGGCGTCGGCGCGTCGGTATCGTTGGGGGAACGGGAGCCATTCTTGCACCGTTCCGAGACACCGGCGTAGAGGCCGGGCGGGCGCCCGCCTGCGCAACCCCCTAGCGTCCTCCCAACACCCGCGCCGGCAGCATGACGATGGCGCGCAGCAGGCCGAACACGCCGTCGACCGCGATGCCCAGCAGCCTGAACGGCAGCGTGATCAGCCAGACCAGCGGCCAAAGGACCAGAGCCAGCAGCGCCAGCGGCCAGCAGATTACGAACAGGATGCACCAGAGCAGGAAGCCGAACATCGCGGAACTCCTCTTCTCAATGATCTCAACGCGCGCCGAGCGCCGGAGCGGGCCCAAGCCGCCCCGCGCGGGCGACGTGCTTGCGGCTCACGGCCGCCAGCGTCGCCGTCCTCGCGCGGGAGCAGCCAAGGTCCGCCCCGGGCGACGGCTCATTTCAAGTATTTGTCCAGGAACTCGACCATACGGCGATTGGCCTCGATCTGGTTCTTCTTCTTCGAGAAGCCGTGCCCCTCGTCGTCGAACACCAGGTAGTCCACCGGCACGTTGTTCTTCTTCACGGCCGCGACGATGTCATCGCTTTCAGGCTTGATGACGCGCGGATCGTTGGCGCCTTGGATGACCATCAGGGGCTTCCTTATCTCCTTGGCGTGAAAGAGCGGCGAGGTGGCCATCAGGAATTCGCGGTCCTTCACAGGATCGCCGATCTCCTGGTACAGCGCCTGACGGAAGCTCTCCCAGTACGGCGGGATGCTCTCCAACGTGCGAATCCAGTTGGCGACGCCGAAGATGTCGATGCCGACCTTGAAGGCCTCGGGGCGGAAAGCCATGGCCGACAACACCATGTAGCCGCCATAGCTGCCGCCCACGATGCCGATACGCTCGGGGTCGATGACGCCGGTAGAGGCGAGGAAGGTCTTGGCCTCGATGCAGTCCCACAGCGGCTCACGGCCGTGCTTGCCGTCATCGGCCGTGAAGAAGCTCTTGCCGTAGCCCGAGCTGCCACGGTTGTTGATACCCAGCACCGCATAGCCGTTGTTGACGAAGTACTGCATCAACGCCGAGTAGCCACGCATGGTCTGGCCGCCCGGGCCGCCATGCACCCAGACGATGGCAGGCACCTTGTTCGTCGGCGAAGCCTCCTTCGGGACCATGTAGACCGACGGGATGACCATGCCGTCAAAGCTCTTGAACCGGGCGACGGAGGCATCCACCAGTTCATTGGGGTCGATGTCCTTGGACAGGCTTTGCGTCAGTTGGCGCGGCGCCGCGCTGGATCCCACGTCAGCAACGAAGAGGTTGCTGGGCGAGCGGTCACCGTTCACGTAGAAGGCCATGCGCTTGCCGCTGGCCGAAAAGCGCACCCCCCGCACCTCGCCGCCGGGCAGCTTGGGCAGCGCGATGGGCTGGCCGTCGCGGTACAGGCGCAATGCGATGCTGGCGTCGGCGTTGATGCCGGTGACGCGGTGGCGGCCATCCTTGGAAAAGGCCGTATAGGCGACGTCCCAATCGGCCTTCTCGACCTCGCGGCTGGTACCACTGGCGATGTCGTAGGCGACGACGCGGGTGAATTCGCCGCCGTCGTTGCTCGTCATGAGCAGCGCCTTGCTGTCGGGCGTAAAGTCCTGCGGCGCGTACTGGGCCACCCCAGTGTGCTTGGTGATGTGCTTGATCTCGCCGCTCTTCAGGTCGGCCAGGTGCACATCGGAGTCGGCGGTGGTGTTGACCTTGGCCAGCGCCAGCCAGCGGCCGTCGCGGCTGATGTCGGCGACCTCCCAGCCGGCCTCGTTCTTGAAGACCAGCGTCCGGGCATAGGTCTTGGCGTCAAAGCGGTATAGGTCGAAGAAGCGCGGGTCGCGCTCGTTGGTCGAGACGTAGAAGGCCGTGTCGTCGCCGCTCCATCCCAAGAAGTTGGCCTTGAGCTTGTCACCCGGCGTCAGGTCACGCTCGCTGCCGTCCAGCTCCCGCACGTACAGGTGGTTGAGCTCGTTGCCGGCCTGGTCCCGGGTGTAGAGGATGCGGTCGTCGCCAGGGAAGAACCCGACGGCGTAGTGGCTGTCAGTCTTGGAACTGGTCAGCTGCACCGGCTTGCCGCCGCCCACGGGCATGGCATAGACGTTGAAGATGCCGCTCTCGTTGCTGTGGAAGAGGATGCGGCTCTCGTCGGCGGAGAAACTGGCACCACCGATGTTCACGGTGGCCATGAACTGTTCGATGGTGTATCGCTTGGCGGCCTTATGTGCAATGGCGGCGGCGGGCTTCTCGGCGGCTGGCTTGTCGGCTGCGACAGCGGTGCCCGCCAGCAGGGCAAGCGTTGCGACGAGGGTCAGCAGGGGTCGGCTCATGGAGTCTCCGTGTAATCAGGTGGGGAGACTCTAACCATCCCCCTCGTCCGTGCTCATCCGCGTTATGACGAACCGGCGGATTCGCGGTACAGGCGGTTCAAGGCGACGCTGGGCCGTTCCCGAGTCGACCTGGGTGCAGCATCAATTCATGGGGCGACCAGCGACGTAGCAGGCAGCGAGGTTGCGCTCGTCGGCCAGCGTCATCCAGGCGAAAACGCGCTCGTGAAGCTCGCGGGCGACCGCGTCACGCGCCTCGGCCACAGGGCCTCGGGCCCAGTCCCAGACACAGATGTCCGCCATCTGGCCCACCGACAAGCCGCCAATCTCGCTCCCCAGTCGCAGCGCCTCGGCCGCACCACGCGTGGCCGCGTGCAGGGCAGCCCAGGCCGTCAGCCGATCGCCCCGCAGGGCCTGCACCTTGTAGGCGTCCGCCATGTTGCGCGGCAGGCATAGCGTCGTGCCGCCGCCCACGTCCGAAGCCAGGCTGATGTTGAAGGCCGCACCCGGCCAGTCGAACAGGCCGCTGCCGAGAAAGAGATTGCTGGAGGGGCAGTGGGCGACCTGAGCGCCACGATCGGCGATGGCCACGCGGTCGCGCGGATCCAGATAGATGCCATGCGCCAGCACCGAGCGTTCGTGCACCAGGCCCACGCCGTCGTAGACGTCCAGATAGCTGCGCGCCTGCGGGAAGAGCTCGCCCACCCAGGCCACCTCGGCGCGGTTCTCGGCCACGTGGGTTTGCATGTAGAGGCTGGCGTCGGCCCGGCACAGGGCGCCGGCCATCGCGAGTTGCTCGGGAGTGCTGGTGGGCGCAAAGCGCACCGTAACGGCATAGGCCAGTCGGTCCCGGCCGTGGAATCGGCTGATCAGGTCGATGCAGTCCCGCTCGGCCTGGACCACGTCATCGCGCAAGCCGTCCGGCGCATGGCGGTCCATCAGCACCTTGCCGGTGATGAGGCGCATGCCGCGTGCCGCAGCGCTCTCGAACAAGGCTTGAGCCGAGACCTTGTGCACCGTTGGAAAGACGACGGCCGAGGTGGTGCCGCTGGCCAGCAGCGCGTCCAGGAAAACCTCGGCGCCCGCGTGACTGCGCGCCGGGTCGGCAAAGGCGCATTCGCTGGGAAAGGTGTAGCGCTTCAGCCAGTCCAGCAGTTCCGTGCCGTAGGAACCAATGACCTCCAGCTGCGGGCAGTGGACATGGGTGTCGATGAAGCCCGGCAACACCAGCCGGCCGGCATGGTCCTTGCGCGCCCAGGTCCCGTCCGGCTCGGCGGCCTGTCGTCCGACGATGCGCCCGTCCTCGATCAGCAGCCAGTGGTCGCGGTCGAAACGCACCGCTGGCGACTCCGTGTCGCCCCAGCGCGGTGCATCCGTGAAATCCAGCAGATCGCCCCGCAAAGCCCATCGGCGCGGGCTGTCGGCGAATTTTTCCTGGTTAGTAAAACTCATATGGCAATTCTGAGGCAACGCTCGACAATCAGGAGCAGCATGAATACCCGACCCATCCGCTTTTTCCACCGCGGCGAGGTCGTCGAGGTGGCCGACCTGCCCCCGACGACGACCGTGCTGCAGTACCTGCGCGAACATGCCGGCTGCACCGGCACCAAGGAAGGCTGCGCCGAGGGCGACTGCGGCGCTTGCACGGTCCTTCAAGGCGAACTGGGCGCTGACGGCCAACTGGCACTGCACAACGTCAATGCCTGCACCCAGTTCCTGCCGACGCTGGACGGCCGAGCGCTGCTGACCGTGGAAGACCTGGGCGGCCCCGGGCAACTCAATCCGGCCCAGCAGGCGCTGGTGGACTGCCATGGCTCCCAGTGCGGCTTCTGCACCCCCGGCTTCGTCATGAGCCTGACCGCCTGCTACGAGACCCACCAGGCGGCCGGCACCAAGCCGACGCGTCAGCAGCTGGCCGACGCGCTGGCCGGCAACCTCTGCCGCTGCACCGGCTACCGGCCCATTCTCGATGCCGGTGAGCAGATGTTCGAGGGCCCCGCCCGCTGCGTGGATCGCGCGCCTATCGCCGCCGCGCTGCAGGTGCTGGCCAACGACGCGCCGCTGGACTACGGCCCCGCTGGCGTCCGCTTCCACGCGCCACAAACCGTCTCCGACCTGGCCCGGCTGCGCGAGGCCCACCCGCGGGCGACGCTGCTGGCCGGCTCTACAGACGTGGGCCTGTGGGTCAACAAGCAGTTCCGCGACCTGGGCGACATCATCTACACCGGCCGCATTGCGGCATTGCGCGAGATCCGCCGCGAAGACTCGGCCCTGCGGATTGGCGCCGCCGCCTCGCTGGAAGACAGCTGGGCCGCGCTGGACGCCATCGTGCCGCGCCTGCGCGAGCTGTGGCTGCGCTTTGCATCGCCGCCGGTGCGGCATGCGGGGACGCTGGGCGGCAACATCGCCAACGGCTCGCCCATCGGTGACGGCGCGCCCGCCCTGATCGCGCTGGGCGCCGACGTCATCCTGCGCCGCGGCGCCACGCAGCGTCGCATCAGGCTGCAGGATTTCTACGTCGACTACATGAAAAAGGACTTGCAGCCCGGCGAGTTCGTCGAGGCCCTGCACGTGCCGCTGCCGGGGGATGACTGGCAGTTCAGCGCCCACAAGGTCGCCAAGCGCCACGACAGCGACATCTCGGCCGTTTGCGCTGTGCTGGCCTTGCGTGTCGATGCCGGTCTCGTGCGCGAAGCACGCTTCGCCTTCGGCGGCATGGCGGGCATCGTCAAGCGCGCCGCTGCCGCCGAGGCCGCCGTCATCGACCAGCCCTGGAACGAGGCCACCGCCCGCGCCGCGGCCGCTGCCTTGCCGCAGGACTTCCAGCCAATGACCGACATGCGCGCCTCGAGCGCCTACCGGCTCAAGGTCGCACAGAACCTGTTCACAAAGATGTGGCTTGAGACCGCCGCCGCCGCGTCCATCGGCATCTGGCCGTCCCTGCAGGAGGTGCCGGCATGAACAAGCCTGAAGCCCTGCCCGTGCTGCATCCCGTCGTGGGCACGTCGACCCCGCACGAGTCGGCCCACCTGCACGTCAGTGGTGCCGCGCCCTACACCGACGACCTGCCCGAGCCCGCCGGCACGCTGCACGCGGCGCTGGGACTGTCGCCCATTGCCCACGGCAGACTGCTGAGCGTCGACCTGGAACGCATCCGCCGGATGCCCGGCGTCGTCGCGGTGTTCGGTGCGGCCGACATCCCCGCCGAGAACAACTGTGGCCCGCTGCTGCACGACGACCCCATCCTCGCCGACGGCGAGCTGCGCTACGTCGGTCAGCCCGTGTTCGCCGTCATCGCGACGAACCGCGAACTGGCCCGCCGCGCAGCGGGCCTGGCCAAGCAGGTCATCCAGGCCGAAGCGCTGCCGGCCGTGCTCACCGCACTCGATGCGCACGCCAAGGGCCAGTACGTCTTGCCGCCCATGCACCTGACGCGCGGCGAGCCTGGCCGGCATCTGGCCGCAGCCCCCTTGCGCCTGCAGGGCAGCTGGAGCCTGGGTGGCCAGGAACAGTTCTACCTGGAGGGCCAGATCAGTCTGGCCGTGCCGCAGGAAGGCGGCGAAAGCCTGTTGGTGCACTGCTCCACACAGCATCCCAGCGAAATGCAGCAGCTCGTCGCGCATTGCCTGGGATGGCACGCCCATCGCGTGACGGTGCAATGTCGGCGCATGGGCGGCGGCTTCGGGGGCAAGGAATCGCAGTCCGCACTGTTCGCCTGCGTCGCGGCCATCGCTGCCCTGAAGCTGAGGAAACCCGTCAAGCTGCGTGTGGACCGTGACGACGACTTCCTCGTCACGGGGAGGCGCCATGGCTTCGACTACCAATGGGACGTGGGGTTCGACGCCGACGGTCGAATCCTGGCCGCCGAGATCGACCTGGTCTCCAACGCCGGCCACAGCGCCGACCTGTCCGCGCCGGTGATGGCCCGCGCGCTGTGCCACTTCGACAATGCCTACTGGCTGCCACATCTGGCCATGCACGGCTACTGCGCAAGGACCAACACGCAGAGCAACACAGCCTTCCGCGGCTTCGGCGGACCCCAAGGCGCCATCGCCATTGAGATGATCCTGGACGGCATCGCACGACGGCTGGGGCTGGACGGTGCCGAGGTACGCCAGCGCAACTTCTACGCCGCCGGCCAGGACGTGACGCCCTATGGGCAGAAGGTGGAAGAGCTGCATGCGCAACCGCTGACGGCCCAACTGCTGGCCAGCAGCCGCTATGCCGAACGCCGCGCCGAGATCGCCGCCTTCAACGCGGCCAGCCCGGTGCTGAAGAAGGGCCTGGCGTTCACGCCAGTGAAGTTCGGTATCTCCTTCAACGTCGCCCACCTGAACCAGGCCGGTGCGCTGGTGCACGTCTATACCGACGGATCCGTGCTGGTGAACCATGGCGGCACGGAGATGGGCCAGGGGCTGAACACCAAGGTCGCTCAGGTCGTGGCACATGAGCTGGGTCTGCCTCTGAGCTCGGTGCGCTGCTCGGCGACCGACACCAGCAAGGTCGCCAACACCTCGGCAACGGCCGCCTCGACCGGCAGCGACTTGAACGGCAAGGCCGCGCAGGATGCTGCCCGCAAGATCAAGCAGCGCCTCGCTGGATTCGCGGCCGAACGCTTTGGCTGTGCGACCGAGCTGGTCACCTTCGACGGCGGCCAGGTCAGCGGTGGTGGCCAGAGCCTCGCCTTCGGCGAACTCGTCGCCGCTGCCTATCTGAAGCGCATCCAGCTCTGGAGCGACGGCTTCTACGCCACACCCGGCCTGCACTGGGACAAGACCAGGCTGCAGGGTCACCCGTTCTACTACTACGCCTGGGGCGGCTCCGTCTGCGAGGCGCTGGTGGATACGCTGACCGGCGAGAGCCGCATCATTCGCGTGGACATCCTGCACGACGTGGGCCATAGCCTGAACCCGGCCCTCGACATCGGCCAGATCGAGGGCGGCTTCATCCAGGGCATGGGCTGGTTGACGATGGAAGAGCTGGTCTGGCACCCGGTCACGGGTCTGCTGACGACGCACGCGCCCAGCACCTACAAGATCCCTACGGCCAACGACTGCCCGCCCGAGTTCCGCACCGAACTTTTCGGCATCGCCAACGCCAGCGAGACCATCCACCGCAGCAAGGCCGTCGGCGAACCCCCGCTGCTGCTGGGCTTCGCCGCGCTGCTCGCGATCAAGGACGCCTGCGCGGCCTGCGGGCCAGATCCATGCGACCCGCCGCTGCGCGCGCCGGCCACGGCCGAGGCGGTGTTGAACGCCATCGACGCAGTCCGATGAGAGCCGCTGCCCTCGCCCTGCTGCTGGTCCTGACCGCCTGCGCCAGCCCTCGACCCGCGCCTGCGCCTGCGCCTGCGCCGCAGATCATCGGCGTCGATGCCTGGGGCGGCACGCCCGTGGCGGCCTCGGCCACGCCGCCTCAGCACATCACCCACATCACGCTGCACCACCAGGGCGAGATCTGGAAGGAAGGGACGGATCCTGCGGCCTATCTGCGCCGGCTGCAGCAGTGGTCGCGGCTGACCAAGCGCTGGTCGGACATCCCCTACCACTACGTCATCGCCACCGACGGCCGCATCTACGCGGCGCGACCGCTCGCCCAGGCCGGTGACACCAACACCGAGTACGACCCGCGCGGCCATGCCCTGGTCATGCTGGTGGGCAACTTCGAGGAGCAGCAACCCACACAGGCACAGCTGAACGCCGCCGTCGAGCTGACGGCCTGGTTGGCACGCGACCACCACCTCGGCCTGGACGCCATTGCCAGCCACAAGGATTTCAGTGCCCAGACGGTCT
The DNA here is from genome assembly GCF_036404855.1 of Roseateles sp. Classification (GTDB taxonomy): domain Bacteria; phylum Pseudomonadota; class Gammaproteobacteria; order Burkholderiales; family Burkholderiaceae_C; genus Pelomonas. The sequence continues at coordinate 17,032 of NZ_DASWYS010000013.1, read as the reverse complement.
GCCCGGGCAAGAACTTCTATGCCTACCTCGAGTCGGGCTGGTTCAAGGCCGAGGTGGCGAAGCGCCTCTAGCGCCGGGCTCTAGCCGCGGATCTTCTGGGTGGCGATGAACACGGCCTGGGTGCGCGAGCTCGCGCCCAGGGCCCTGAGCACGGCAGCCACGTGGTCCTTGACTGTGTCGACGCTGACGCCCAGCTCGCGAGCAATCAGCTTGTTGGACAAGCCTTGCATCAGCAGATGCAGCACGTGCTTCTGGCGCGGCGTGAGCGGCAGCTCCGACCAGTCGGACGCCGGGGCGCCCGTCTCGGCTGGCTTGGGCGCCTCATCGGCGCGCGGCTTCAGCGGCGGAACGTAGGTGCCGCCAGCCAGTACCAGGTGCAGGGCCTGCACCAGCGTGTGCAGGTCGCTGCGCTCAGGGACATAACCCATCGCGCCGGCACCCAGGGCCTGCAGGGCCTCCTCGGCATCGTCGCTGCCGGAAATGACGACGACCGGCAGCAGCAGGTGCTCGCGGTGGATCTGCTGCAGCAGCTCGAAGCCGCCGTCCACATGCAGGTCCAGCAGCACCAGGCGGGGGATGCCCTGGGCCAGCGCGGCATGCGCGGCGGCGACGCTGTCCACGCCCTGCACCCGGGCACCAGCGAAATGCTGCTCGACCAGGCCGGTGAGCGCCGCGCGCACCATCGGGAAAGCATCGACCAGCAAAACCTGCATCACCACCTCTCGTTTGACTTCGATCATAGTCAACGCAGCGCGGCAGCCAGCAGCGGCTTGGCCCAGGCGGGCACGCGACGCAGCGGTGCATGGTCGACGACGCGGCGGGCCTGCATCTGCAGCAGCAGCACGGGCTGCGGCGACCGGCCGGCTCGCGGGTCGGCCTCGAAGCTGTTGTCGTAGACGCGCAGGCTGGCGAGGTGCGGCATCAGCTTGATGAGATTGCTGCGGCTGGCGTCGAAGCGCTCGCGCACCTTGGACTCGGGGATGTCGTGCCCACCGGCCGCCACGCGCGCGGCGATGCGGCGCAGGTGCAGCTCGGGTGTGGCCAGGCCTGCATACCACAGGTGCACCGCAGTCCCCGCCCGCGCACCGTCCAGCAGCAGCTTCGTGATGCTGGCGCCGCCCAGCGTCGTCTCGAAGGCATAGGTGAGCTCTTCTTCCAGCGCCCGCTCCAGGCCCCGTCGGCCCAACGTCCAGGCGAGGCCGTTGGCCTGGCTCGCCGACAGACCCGGCTGCTCTTCGCGCAAGCGCGCGGCGGTGACGTCGGGGTTGAAGAACTCGGCACCGCTGGCCCGCAGGGCCGCGCCGCCGATGGAACTCTTGCCGGCACCGTTGACGCCAGCCAGCACGAAGAGACTGGCTGGCAAAGCTCAGGCGACCTTGCGACGGGAAGGCTTGGCGGCCTTGACCGCCGCCGCACCCATGGCCTGCGGCGTCATCGCAAAGGCGTCTGCCATCGCGCCGCCCTGGCCCTGCATGCGCGCCAGCATCTCGTCGAACTCGCCGACCAGCGCGCCAAGATCGGGTTCCGCGGCACGCTGCAGCTCGCGATAGCGCTCCACCGACATCAGCACGAAGGCGGGCTGGTCATGTTTGGTGATGAGCACCGCACCATGGGCTGCCACGGCACGGCCCACCTTCTGGATACCGGCCACGAGCTGGGTGGCCGACACGCTGGGCAGTTGGTCGGCAATGGCGGGCTCGAGAACGGCAGACATGGGCGGCCTCCAATATAGGCAATATCTGTATTTTGCCTATTTTATGAAAAATGTGGAATCAATGCCTCAATGGGCCTCTTCCCAGTTGTTGCCCACGCCCACCTCGGCCAGCAGCGGCACCTTGAGCTGGGCCACGCCCGCCATCAGTCGCGGCACCTCGGCGCGCATCCAGTCCAGTTCTGCTTCGGGTACTTCGAAGACCAGTTCGTCGTGGACCTGCATGACGATCTTGGACTGCTTGCCCGCGCGGTCCAGCTCGGCCTGGACGGCCAGCATGGCCAGCTTGATGAGGTCGGCCGCGGTGCCCTGCATGGGCGCATTGATGGCCTGGCGCTCGGCGCCCGCGCGCCGCGGGCCATTGCCGCCACGGATCTCGGGCAGGTAGATGCGCCGCCCGAACAGCGTGGACACATAGCCGCGCTCAGCGGCCCCTGCCTTGGTCTCGTCCATGTAGCGCTTCACGCCCGCGAAACGCGTGAAGTAGCGGTCGATGTAGTCCTTGGCAGCCTTCTGCTCGATGCCCAGCGCCGAAGCCAGGCCGAAGGCGCCCATGCCATAGATGAGACCGAAGTTGATGGTCTTGGCATAGCGGCGCTGCTCGCTGGAGACCTCGTCCAGCGCGATGCCGAACACCTCGGATGCAGTGGCTCGGTGCACATCCTGGCCCTCCTTGAACGCCTTGAGCAAGCCCGGGTCCTCGCTGATGTGGGCCATGATGCGCAGCTCGATCTGCGAGTAGTCGGCGCTGACGATGCGGCAGCCCTCGGGTGCGACGAAGGCCTCTCGCACACGCCGCCCTTCCGCCGTGCGGATGGGGATGTTCTGCAGATTGGGCTCGTTGCTGGACAAACGCCCCGTCACGGCCACAGCCTGGGCGTAGTTGGTATGCACGCGGCCGGTGTGGGCATTGATCTGCAGCGGCAGCTTGTCCGTGTAGGTGCTCTTGAGCTTGGACAGGCCGCGGTACTCGAGGATCTTGGCCGGCAGCGGGAAGTCCGCAGCCAGTTCGGTCAGCACCTCTTCGTCGGTGGACGGCGCGCCGGTAGCCGTCTTCTTCACGACCGGCAGGCCCAGCTTGGTGAACAGGATGTCACCGATCTGCTTGGGCGAGCCGATGTTGAACGGCTGGCCGGCGATGTCGTAGCACTGCTGTTCCAGCAGCACGAGGCGCTGGCCGATCTCATGGCTCTGCTGCTTGAGCTTCTCGGCGTCGATCAGCACGCCCTGGCGCTCGATGCGGGCCAGCAGCTCGGCCGTGGGCATCTCGATGTCGCGATAGATGCGCGTCAGGCCCTCGTCGGCTTCGATCTGCGGCCACAGCACCTCGTGCAGATGCAGGCACATCTCGCTGTCCTCGCCCGAATAGGTCGTGGCCTTGGCCACGTCCACCTGCGCGAACGGGATCTGGTGCACGCCCTTGCCACACAAGTCCTCGTAGCTCAGGCCCTTTCGACCCAGGTGGCGCTCGGCCAGCGCCTCCAGGTTGTGGGTCTTGTGGGCTTCGAGCACATAGCTTTCCAGCAGGGTGTCGTGCTGCACGCCGGCCAGGCTGATGCCGTGGTTGGCCAGTACATGGCGGTCGTACTTCAAGTTCTGGCCGATCTTCTTGGCGGAAGCGTCCTCCAGCCAGGGCTTGAGCCGCGCCATCACCTCGTCGAACGGCAGTTGCTCTGGCGCGTCGGGGCCGCTGTGGTGCAGCGGGATGTAGGCCGCCTCGCCGGGCTCGTCGGCAAAGGAGATGCCGACGATGGCCGCGGCCATTGGGTCCAGCGAGTCGGTCTCGGTGTCCAGCGCGCACAGCGGTGCGGCACGAAGGCGGGCGATCCAGGCGTCGAGCTGCTCGAAGCTGAGGATCGTGTCGTACTTGCGGGCGACGTCGATGGCCGGCGCGGGCGGGGCCTCGTCGAACAGGCCGGGGGCAGCCGCAGCCAACTTGGGCCTGGGCGCAGGGGCTTCGCCCGTCAGCTCCTTCAGCCAGGTCTTGAAGCCGTTGCGCGTGTAGAAGGCGGCCAGGGCCTCCTTGTCCAACTCGCGCAGGGCCAGCGACTCCAGCGTCGGCCAACCGGCGATGTGGCCGGCAAGGTCGCAGTCCAGTTTCACGGTGACGAGCCGGCGGCTCAGGGGCAGCCAGTCCAGCGCCGCACGCAAGTTCTCGCCCGCCTTGCCCTTCATCGATCCGGCCGCGGCGATGACGGCGTCCAGCGAACCATGCTCGGCGATCCACTTGGCCGCCGTCTTGGGGCCGACGCCGCTGACGCCCGGCACGTTGTCCACCGTATCGCCCATCAGCGTCAGGTAGTCGATGATGCGCGCCGGCGCCACACCGAACTGGGCCAGCACGCCGGCCTCGTCCAGACGCTCGTTGCTCATCGTGTTAATGAGTTCCACATCAGCGTTGACGAGCTGTGCCAGGTCCTTGTCGCCGGTCGACACCACCACGCGGTGACCCTGCTTCACTGCCACGTCGGCCAGCGTGCCGATGACGTCGTCGGCCTCCACCTCCGGCACCATCAGCACCGGCCAGCCCAGCAGCCTGACGACCTCGTGGATGGGCTCGATCTGGGTCCGCAGCTCGGGCGGCATGGGCGCACGCTGGGCCTTGTACTCCGGGTACCAGTCATCGCGGAAGGTCTTGCCGGGTGCGTCGAACACACAGACGGCGTGCTCGGCGCCGATGTCGTTGCGCAGCTTCTTCAGCATGGCCACCATGCCGTGCACCGCCCCGGTGGGCTGGCCCTCGGGCCCGCGCAGGTCGGGCATGGCGTGGAAGGCGCGGTAGAGGTAGCTGGAGCCGTCGACCAGCAGCAAGATGGGTTTACTCATGGCGACGGATTGTCCGGCAGGCGCCCACCTAGAATCGGCAGCATCATGCGTCGTCTCGCCGTCCCCCTGTTGCTTGCCGCCCTCTGTGGCAGCGCCTTGGCCAACCCGCCACCCGAGCCCAAGGTCGAGCGCACCGTGGCCGAGGACGACCAGGTCCGGATCGAGGAGCTCAAGGTGCGCGGCGAGGCCAAGAAGGTGACGGTGAAGAACAAGGTCACCAAGGCACCGGACTACGAAATCGTCGTCAATGACGCGGGTCGCGAGTCGGCCGGCGGCACGGGCACCGGCATGAGCAAGAGCGGCTCGGGCACTCGGGTCTGGCGAGTCCTCAACTTCTGATCGCGCGCGGCCTGCGGGTCGCCATCTCCATGGCCGTTTTCACCGAAGTCAGCCCCGCGCAGGCCCAGGCCCTGCTGGACCACCTCAACTTGGGGCAACTCGCCTCGCTGCGCGGCATTGGTGCCGGCATTGAGAACACCAACTACTTCGTCGACTGCACGCAGGCCGAAGGCCACCTGCAGCGCTACGTGCTGACGCTGTTCGAACGCCTGACGGCAGAGCAGTTGCCCTTCTACCTACGGCTGATGCAACACCTGGCCCAACGCGGCGTGCCGGTGCCCGAACCGCACGCCGACGCCAGCGGCGAGATCCTCTTCGAGGTGGCGGGCAAGCCCGCCGCCATCGTCGACCGGCTGCACGGCGGCCACCAGCTGGCGCCCGACGCCTTCCACTGCGAGCAGGTCGGCGCAACGCTGGCCCGCATGCATCTGGCCGGCCAGGACTTCGCCCTCCACCAGCCCAACCTGCGCGGCCTGGCCTGGTGGCGCGAGGTCACGCCGCAGTTGCTGCCCTTCCTGGACACGGCCGAGACCGCGCTGCTGCAGGAGGAGCTGGCCTACCAGGAACAGTTGGCCGCATCACCCCGCTATGCCGATCTACCAAAGGGGCCGATCCATGCCGACCTGTTCCGCGACAACGTCATGTTCGAGCCCGGCGAGGGCCCCGGCCGTGAACGGCTGACCGGCTTCTTCGATTTCTATTTCGCCGGCTGCGACACCTGGCTGTTTGACCTCGCGGTCTGCCTGAACGACTGGTGCATCGACCTGAGCGATGGCCGCCTCATCGAGGAACGCGCCGCGGTCTTCGTCGCGTCCTATGAGAGCGTGCGGCCGCTGTCCGGTGCCGAGCACCGGCTGCTGCCGGCCCTGCTGCGCGCAGCGGCGCTGCGCTTCTGGCTGTCGCGGCTGTACGACCTGCACCTGCCGCGCGAGGCCAGCCTGCTCAAGGCCCACGACCCACGCCATTTCGAACGAGTGCTGCGACAGCGCATCGCCAAGCCCTGGCACGCCATGCCGGAGAGGATCGACGCATGAGCACGACGATGCAATTGCACCTCCAGAACGTGCCGGCGCGCAACGGGCGGCTATGGATACGTCACGGTTTCAAGGTCTTCCAGCGCCAGCCGCTCGCCCTGGCCGGCCTGTTTGGCCTCTTCCTGTTTGCTGGCTTCGTAGCCATGCTGATCCCCGGCGTCGGTCTGCTGCTGACCATGGCTTCGCTGCCGCTGCTGTCGCTGGGCTTCATGCTGGCCACGCACCTCGTGCTGCAGAAGAAGACGCCCACGGCCAGCGTCTTCGTCGCACCGCTGAAGCTCACGACCGAGCGGCGGCGCAGCCAGTTGCTGCTGTGCCTGGGCTATGCCGGCGCCATGCTGGTCATCGGCCTGCTGGCCGACTGGATCGACGGCGGCAGCACGCGCGACCTGCAGAAGCTCATCGCCGAGAACGCCGACAACGAGGCCATCGCCAACGCGGCCACCGACCCACGCCTGTTCTGGGGCCTGGCCACGCGCATGAGCCTGATGGGACTGCTGTCGGTGCCCTACTGGCATGCACCCGCGCTGGTGCACTGGGGCGGCCAGGGCGTGGCCCAGGCGCTCTTCTCCAGCACGCTGGCGCTGTGGCGCAACAAGGCCGCGTTCGCCCTGAACATGCTGCTGTGGGGCGGCCTGCTGATGGGCGTGGCCAGCGTCGTCAGTCTGGTGTTCGCGCTGATCGGCCTTGCTCAGGTCGCGCCCATCGTGCTGATGGCCATCGGCCTGATGCTGTCGACGGTGTTCTACGCCTCGCTCTACTTCAGCTTCGTCGACTGCTTCATGTTCGGCGCCCCGCAGGACGTGCTCGACAACAAAGCCTGACACCCATCACTCTCGGGTTTTCACGAGGGCGACATGCAAGCCTCCTAGATTGTCGCGGTCTTCACCGCACGGGCAGTCTGCCGCTTCCATGTCCCACTCCAACGCTCTCCCCCGCCGCCAGGCCCTGAAGTTCCTGGGCACCCCCCTGATGCTGCCGCTGGGCGGCACCGCCCTCGGCGGTCTGCTGACCGCCTGCGGCGGCGGCAGCGACGACAGCCCCCCCGCCGCGAGCTTCGCATCGGCGAGCTTCGTGCCCATGGCCGCGCCCAGCCTCGCAGTGCCGGCCGACATGGCCAAGACCCTCGTCAACTCGACGCTGATGGTCAAGTTCAGCGACGACAGCACGCAAGGCTTCTCGCTGTCCTACGCCCCGTTCTTCACGACTGGCGACCTCGTCTCCGACGGCAAGGGCGGCACCCTGCTGGCGGGCGGCTATGTCGACTTCGCTGGCAAGCCCATCGTCGATGCCACCGTGGCCGGCAAGGAGCGCCAGTTCTTCAGCGACTCGCCGGACGGCACCTCGCTGCTCAAGCTCGACAACCCCACCGTCACCGGCATCAAGGGCAAGGCCGTGTTCGCCGTCGTGCAGTTCGAATACACGACCTGGGCCCAGGACGGCAAGACCGACATGTACGGCAAGCTGCCCTCGCCCATCGCCGTGCTGACGCTGGACCAGGACCAGTCCACCGGCAAGCTCTCGCTCGTGAAATACCACAACGTGGACACCGCACCCGCCATGGGCCTGTGGATCACCTGCGGCTCCAGCCTGTCGCCCTGGGGCACCCACCTCTCGAGCGAGGAATACGAGCCCGACGCGTTCACGATCGCCTCCAACACCATGTTCAAGGCGTACAGCCAGAACCTGTTCGGCGATGCCACCAAGGCCAACCCCTACCACTACGGCCACCTGCCCGAAGTGACCGTGAACCCTGACGGCACCGGCACCATCAAAAAGCACTACTGCCTGGGCCGCATCTCGCACGAGCTGATCCAGGTCATGCCCGACAACCGCACCGCCATCATGGGCGACGACGCGACCAACGGCGGCTTCTTCATGTTCGTGGCCGACAAGGAGAAGGACCTCTCCGCCGGCACGCTCTACGTGGCCAAATTCGGCACCGGCTTCTCGCTGGATACGACAGCGGCCGGCGCGGCCATCACGTGGATCAAGCTTGGCTCGGCCAGCAGCGCGGAGATCAAGACGCTGGCCGACACGCTGAAGGCCACGGACATCATGGATGTCGCCACGACGGACCCGGCTGACGCGTCGTACACGAAGATCTGGTTCAGCGGCAAGGTGCAGTGGGTCCGTGTGAAGGCCGGCATGGACAAGGCCGCCGCCTTCCTCGAGACGCACCGCTACGCTGCGCTCAAGGGCGGCTCGATGGCCTTCACCAAGATGGAAGGCACCACCGTCAACGTGAAGGACAAGGTCGCCTACTCGGCGCTGCAGAACATGCAGAGCTCCATGGTGCGCGGCAACGCGGCGTGGAACGACGCCTACAACATCACCATCGAGAAGACACTCAACGCCGGCGGCGTGCTGGCCCACACGCTGAGCGCGGGCCAGAAAGACACGGCAGGCACGGCCATCAACAGCGACTGGGTGCCTTCGCTGACCAAGACGCTGCTGATCGGTGAAGACCTCGCCGCGGCTGACGCACTGGGCAACCTCTGCAACGCCGACAAGGTCGCCGCGCCGGACAACCTGAAGTTCTCCGAGAAGCTCCGCACGCTCTTCATCGGCGAGGACAGCGGCTACCACGTCAACAATTTCGTCTGGGCCTACAACGTCGACACCAAGGTGCTGAGCCGCCTCGTGTCCATGCCCTCGGGTGCCGAAGCCACCGGCCTGGGCGTGGTCGACGACCTCAATGGCTGGACCTACATCACCAGCAATTTCCAGCACGCCGGCGACTGGGGCGCGCCGCTGCACGACAAGGTCAAGGCCACGCTGGACCCGCTGGTGCGCGCCAACTTCAAGGACCGCTTCGGTGCCCAGGTGGGCTATCTGACGGGCGCCATCAGCAGCATCAGCCTGGCCAAGAAGTCGGTCTGACCGAAGCGTCGAACGGGGCCGCCACAGCCCGCGCCCCGGCGGCGGGCGCGCGCCCCCGCTCTTGACCCGTTCAACGCTTCCCCGGTATCGAGTAGGTGCCGGTCGCATGCGCGACCGGTTCATCCTCGCCTTCGGAGTAGATGTAGACCTCGCCCACCGCCAGCGCCTTGCCCAGCTTCAGCAGCCGGCAACGCGCCACGACACGCCGGTCCGCGCGCGGCTTGCGCAGGAAGTTGATGGACAGGTTGGTGGTCACCGCCAGCGGCACGATGCCGATCCGCGCCAGGATGGCGATGTAGAGCGCCACGTCGGCCAATGTCATCATGACCGGACCCGACACCGTGCCGCCCGGGCGGAGCTCGCGCTCGCCCACCGGGTGAGCGACGACGACGCTGCCGTCCTCATCCATGTCCTCCAGCGTGCAGCGGTTCTGCGGGAACTCGGTCAGCAGAAAGGCAGCGAGGTCGGCCTGCGAGGGACGGGGTTCGGTCATGGCAATTTGAAAGGATTTGCGAAGCGGTCGACGGCGAGCCTAGCACCGCATCAGAATCGCCCCATGGAACTTGCCGACCGGGGATTCACGGGCTCCATCCCCCAGCTCTACGAGCGCTATATGGTGCCGCTGATCTTCGAACCCTATGCGGTGGACCTGGCCGCGCGCGTCGCTGCGCTGCAACCGGCCGCAGTGCTGGAGATCGCCGCCGGTACCGGCATGCTGACACGCCGGCTGGCGGCCGAGCTGCCGCCGGGCACCCGCATCGTCGCCAGCGACCTCAACCCTGCCATGCTGGAACTGGCCACCACGCTGGGCACCGCCCGGCCCGTGGAGTGGCAGCAGGCTGACGCCATGGCCCTGCCCTTCGCCGATGCGAGCTTCGACCTGGTGACCTGCCAGTTCGGTGCCATGTTCTTTCCCAGCCGGCCGCAGGCCTTTGCCGAGATCCGCCGCGTGCTGAAGCCGGGCGGCTGTTTTGTCTTCAACGTCTGGGACCACATCGACAGCAACGAGCTGGCCGACACCGTCACCAAGGCGCTGGCCCTGACCTTCCCAGACGACCCACCGCGCTTCCTCGTCCGCACGCCGCATGGCTATCACGACGTGGAGCAGTTGCGGGCCGACCTCGCCGAAGGCGGCTTCGAGCACGAGGCGGACATCATCACGCTGCCGATGCGTGCGCGCGCCGAGTCGCCATCCGGCCCGGCCCTGGGATTTTGCCAAGGGACTCCGCTGCGTGGCGAGATCGAGGCGCGCGCGCCCGGGCGCCTGCCGGAACTTACGGCCCACATCGCCCAGGCCATCGGCGAGCGCTTCGGCGTCGGCGCCATAGACACGCTGATGCAGGCCCACGTCATCATCGTCGGTCGCTGAAAATACGCCGCTGCGGGCCGGGGCGCTGGCGCGACCCACGCGCGACCCGAGCCGGCGATGTGCGAACGGCTCAATGCCGCAATGGCGCTCCGCAGCGCGAGGCCGGACGGGGGACGGTCAATCGATCGGCGTGAGCTTGGCAACGGACAACGCCAGCCACTTCGTGCCGTGGCGGCCAAAGTTCACCTGCGCGCGCGCATCCGTGCCCGAGCCCTCCAGCGTGAGCAGCACGCCCTCGCCGAACTTGGTGTGGAACACACCCTTGCCGACGCGCAGGCCGCCATGCTCTTCGGAGACCTTCTGCCGCATGCTGGCCGGCACGGGCGGCTCCACCCAGGCGGCGCGCTGACCCGCGTCCACACGGCCCGCCCCCACCATGCCCTTGAGGCCGGTGCCGCGTTCCCAGGCCTGCTGGTACTCGCGCGCATAGCCCGAGCCGAAGCCCTGGTTGCGCGGTGTCAACCATTTCAGAGCCTCTTCCGGCAGTTCGTCGAGGAAACGACTCTTGACGTGGTAGCGCGTCTGACCGTGCAGCATGCGCGTTTGGCAAAAGCTCAATGACAGCTTCTTGCGCGCGCGCGTGATGGCCACGTACATCAGGCGCCGCTCTTCCTCCAGCCCATCGTGATCGGACATGGCGTTCTCGTGCGGGAACAGGCCTTCTTCCAGCCCCGTGATGAAGACGGCATCGAACTCCAGGCCCTTGGCCGAGTGCACCGTCATCAACTGCACGGCATCCTGGCCGGCCTGGGCCTGGTTGTCGCCAGCCTCCAGCGAGGCGTGCGTCAGGAAGGCCACCAGCGGCGACATGATCTCGCCGGTCTCGGCATCGGGCACGGCACCCGGCGTGCCCGTGGATTGCACGCTGGGCGCAATCTCGTCGACTGGCAGGCCCACGGCGTTCTTGCCGAAGCCCTCCTGCATGACGAAGGCCTCGGCGGCGTTGATCAGTTCATCCAGGTTCTCCAGCCGCTCGGCACCGTCCTTGTCGGTGCGGTAGAAGTCCAGCAGGCCCGAGGTCTCCAGCACCTGCTCGATGATCTCGCGCAGCGTCATGCCCTGGGTCAGGTTGCGCGTCGAGTCGATCAGGTTCGTGAACGCGGCGAGATTGGCCCCGCCCTTGCCGGCGATGGCGCCCACGCTCTGGTACAGGCTGCGGCCCGAGGCCTTGGCAGCGTCCTGCAGGTTCTCCAGGGTCTTGGCGCCGATGCCGCGGGTCGGGAAGTTGACGACGCGCAGGAAGCTGGTGTCGTCGTTGGCGTTCTCCAGGAGGCGCAGATAGGCCAGCGCATGCTTGACCTCGGCACGCTCGAAGAAGCGCAGGCCGCCATAGACGCGGTAGGGGATGCCGGAGTTGAACAGCGCCGATTCGATGACGCGCGACTGCGCATTGCTGCGGTACAAGACGGCGATCTCCTGCCGGTCGAGCCCGCCGCGGTGGAGCTGCTGGATCTCCTCGATCAGCCACTGCGCCTCGGCGAAGTCGCTGGGTGCCTCCTGCACGCGGATGGGCTCCCCCTGGCCGGCGTCGGTGCGCAGCGTCTTGCCCAGTCGCTGGCTGTTGCGGCTGATCAGCTCGTTGGCCGCGTCCAGGATGTGCCCGAAGCTGCGGTAGTTCTGCTCCAGCTTGATGACCTTCTTCACACGGTATTCGCGCTCGAAGTCAGCCATGTTGCCGACGCGCGCGCCGCGGAAGGCGTAGATGCTCTGGTCGTCGTCACCCACGGCCAGCAGGCTCTGACCGTTGTCCAGCCCCGGCGGCGCGAACATCTTCAGCCACGCGTACTGCAGCTTGTTGGTGTCCTGGAACTCGTCGACGAGGATGTGGCGGAAGCGATGCTGATAGTGCTCACGCACGGCCGGGTTGTCGCGCAGCAGCTCGTAGGAGCGCAGCATCAGCTCGGCGAAGTCCACCACGCCCTCGCGCTGGCATTGGTCCTCGTAGTTGGCGTAGATCTCGACGAGCTTCCTGGTCTGCTCGTCGCGCTGCTCCACGTCACCGGGACGCAAGGCCTCCTCCTTGCAGCCGGCGATGAACCAGCCGACCTGCTTGGGCACGAAGCGCTCCTCGTCGAGGTTCATCGCCTTGATGACGCGCTTGACGGCGGAGGTCGTGTCGCTGGCATCCAGGATCTGAAAAGCCTGCGGCAGGTGGGCCAGCTTCCAATGCGCGCGCAGGAAGCGGTTGCAAAGGCCGTGGAAGGTGCCGATCCACATGCCGCGCACGTTGAAGGGCAGCATGGTGGAGAGGCGCGCAAGCATCTCCTTGGCGGCCTTGTTGGTGAACGTGACGGCCATGATGCCGCCGGGGCTGGCCTGGCCCGTCTGCAACAGCCAGGCAATGCGGGTGGTCAGCACGCGGGTCTTGCCAGAGCCGGCGCCGGCCAGGATCAGCGCGGGTTCTGGAGCCGCCGTGACGGCGGCAAGTTGCTCGGAATTGAGGTGCTGGAGAAGGGGACTGTGCAGTGCAGCAGCGTCTGGCGCGGGGGTCATTGCGGCATTTTAAGGAGCCGCCCTTCTCCACCGACTTCGTTACCTCCCAGCGCCCTTTACTTGGTGGAAACCCTAGATTTCATGGCAGCATGGTTGCGTGATGACCCTGTTAACGGCGTGCGTCACAGTCATTCACCCCCAACGCAAGTCGTTGGGGTTTTTTCTTGCGTTCTGGAGTACCTCATGTTTCGAACCCTCGCCGTAGCTGCCGCCGCCGTCGCCCTCGCCTCCCCACTCGCAGTTCACGCCCAAGACAAGCAGGACGGTCTGTGGCACGGTGACGCGAGCCTGGGCGGCGCCCTGTCCAGCGGCAACAACGACAGCATGACGCTGTCCGCCAATGCCAACACCACCCGTGCAACCACCCAGGACAAGATCAGCCTCTACGGCGTCGGCAATTACGGCCGCACCAAGGTGGATGGCGTGAAGTCCACCTCCGCCGACCTGCTTCGCTTGGGCGGCCGCTACGACTTCAACCTGAGCCCCGACTGGTTTGCGTTCGGCGCCGCCGAAGGCGAGACCGACAAGGCCGGTGCAGGCGTGCGTGACCGCTACAGCCTCAATGGCGGCATGGGCTATCACGTGCTGCGCGAAGAGCGGCATACCTTCGACGTGTTCGGCGGCGTGGGCTACACGGACACCCGCTTCATCGACGGCACATCCGACACGGGTGCGCAAGGCCTGTTGGGCGAGGAGTCCAAGCACAAGCTCACCGACACGACCTCGTTCAAGCAACGGCTGACCTACCACCCCAAGAGCGGCGACCTTGGCACGCGCGTGAACTTCGACGCTGGCCTGTCCACACAGATCAGCGGTGGCTGGACGCTCAACACCGGGCTGTCGAGCCACTACAACAGCGTCGTCCCGGAAGGCCTGAAGAAAACCGAGAGCCTGCTGACCGTCGGCTTCGGCTACAAGTTCTGACGCGACGGGAGCCGGCGCATCCGACCTCAACGTCCCTTGCGCACCTTGCCGGCGCGCCCGGCCTTGGACCAATCGTAGGGATGGCCATCGGGCGTCCTGCCGCCCTCCACCGCCGCCACGCCGGGCTGGCCGACATGGTCTTCCAACTCGGTGGAGATGCTGACGTGCCGATGCCCCTGCCTGCGCCTGTCTTCAGCACACGCCAAGGCCTGCGTCAGCTCCGCACTGCCGAAGAACTCGCAGACCGGCCCGGCCGACTCGCCCTCGCCTTCCAGCCAATACACCACGATGCCCAAGCGGCGCCTCCCTTGCGATGAAGTACGCAGCGTAGCTCTCCCGCCAGATGGTTGCCAAAAGCAACCATTATGGCGATGATGGCCGACATGAACATCGCTGCCCAGGCTCAGGACGTCCGCGCCTTCAACCGCTTCTACACGCGCCGCATCGGAATGCTCGCAGCCACGTTGTCTGGCAGTGACTTCAGCCTGCCAGAGGCCCGCTTGCTGTGGGAACTGGCCCACCACGCACCGCTGAGCGCCGCGGCGCTGAGCAAGAGCCTGCAGCTGGATGCCGGCTATCTGAGCCGCCTGCTGCGCGGCCTCAAGGCCCGTGGCCTGCTATCCGGCCAGGACCATCCAAGCGACCGCCGCCAGACCCTGCTCAAGCTCAGCCCCGCCGGCAAGCGGGCCTTCGCCCCACTGGACCGCGACAGCCAGGCCGAGACCGAGGCGCTGCTCGCCCCGCTGTCCCCGCCACAGCGCGAGGCGCTGGTGGAGGCGATGTTGCGCATCCAGGCTGTGCTGGAGCCCGACATGCAGCCGCCCGTCGCGCTGCGCCCTCAGCTGCCCGGCGACCTGGGCTGGATCATCGAGCGCCACGGCGCCGTCTACGCGGCCGAGTACGGCCTGGACGGCCGCTTCGAGGCCCTCGTAGCTCGCATTTGCGCGGACTTCGTTGATCACTTCAAGGCCGGGCGCGAAGCCTGCTGGATTGCCGGGCGAGGGCCGCAACGGCTGGGCAGCGTCATGCTCGTGCAGGCACGCGACGAGGTCACCGGCCGCGTGCGTCCCGGCATCGCCCAGCTGCGCCTGCTACTGGTCGAGCCCCATGCCCGCGGCCTGGGTGTGGGTAAGCGCCTGGTGCGCCAGTGCACCGATTTCTCGCGTGCCGCCGGCTACAAGAGCATCGTGCTGTGGACGCAGAGCGCGCTGACCGCTGCACGGGCGATCTATGCCGCCGAGGGCTACCGGCTCGTCACCAGCGAGGCCCTCGACAGCTTCGGCCAGGCGGTCGTCAGCGAGCGCTGGGCGCTGAAGCTGTAGCCGACTCGACGCACCAACGCCGTGCGTCAACGCGGCGGACTGCACCCTTGCGGGGACGGTGGCCGACGGCACGCTTACCCCGCCGTGACATCGTTCTCACCCTGACGGTCTCGCTCATTGGCATGTGAATTGCGTCGCCCCCGCGCATGACAAGCACGCCGGACGCCAGTGCAAAGACCGTTTCCGCTCTTCCCGGTACGGGACGGCCGCGTGCGGTCGATGCGGCGGGCCGTCATCCGGACCTCGAACGCGTGGCCGGCTTCGGCCAGTGGTGGTACGACCCTCAGACCGGCCTGAGCCTGTTGTCTCCGGTCGCCGCCGAGTACCTGGAGGTGTCCGGCACCGCCAGCGGCGACCTCGACACCTGCTTCAGCCATGTCGTCGACGACGACCTGCCGGCGCTGACACGACTGTGGAGCGACGCACAGGCCGCGCCGTCTCTGGACGTCCGCGTCATCGGCCTCGCACGCGGCATGCGCTGGCTGCGCGTGACGCCGCTGCCGCCCGACCCCGCACGACCGCGATGGCGCCACGGCCTGCTGCAGGACATCACCGCCCTCACCCATGCCGCCGTGCGCGAGCGCCTGGGCTATGCGTTGACCGAGTACCTGATCGGCACCCACACGCTGGAGGACGCGATCACCAACGTCATCCAGCTCATCTGCAGCAACCTCGGCTGGGAATGGGGCGCCTACTGGCGCATGGAGGCTGGCGACGATGCAGGCGGGCGGCTGCGCTGCCGGCAGTCCTGGCATGCGCCGGACCGCGAGCTCGACGCGTTCAGCAACATGAGTGCAGTGTTGAGCATGGCGCCTGGCGAGGGTCTGGTCGGCCGTGTCTGGGCCACGGGCCAGCCCGAATGGGTGGAGGACATGAGCACCGACGCGCGTTTCCTGCGCCGCGGCGGCGCGCAGGCCTGCGGCTTGTGGTCGGGCTATGTGTTCCCGGTCACCTACATGTCGGACAACGGTGAGCACCACCGGCCCGGCGTGCTGGAGTTCTACAGCAGCCAGGCCCGTCAGCCCGAAGCCCAGTTGCCCAAGGTCTCCGCCACCATCGGCGCACTGATCGCCCAGACCGCCCAGCGCCTGGAGACCGAGGCCGTCATCCACCGCCTGGCCCAAGTTGACGAGATGACCGAGCTGGACAACCGCTCGCACTTCTACGTGCAGCTCAACCGCCACTGCGCGCAGAGCCATCGCCTGGGCCGGCGCTTCGCGCTGATGTTCATCGACCTCGACCGCTTCAAGCCCATCAACGACGCCTTCGGCCACGAGGCCGGCAATGCGCTGTTGCAAGAGTTCGCGCGTCGACTACGCGAGCTGGCGCCGCCGCCGGCCCGCGTCGGTCGCCTGGGCGGCGACGAGTTCGCCGTGCTGGTCCCCGACAGTGGTGACGAGCAGGCCCTGGCGGCCCTCGTCGATGCGGCCCTCACCGCGGCGACCCGGCCATTCGCCTACGAGGGCGTGGCGCTGACCGTTTCGGCCAGCATTGGCGTCAGCCGCTTCCCGGAGAACGGCCAGACCGGCCCCGAGCTGCTGCGCAGCGCCGACGCGGCCATGTACCGCGTCAAGCAAAACGGACGCAACGGCAGCAACGTCTTCTCGACCAGCAGCCCCGACGCCCTGGCCCAGCAGCGCACTCGGCTGGCCCGGCGCCTGGCCATCGAGACCGAGCTGCACGAGGCGCTCCAGACCCAGCAGCTGCGCCTGGTCTACCAGCCCATCGTCGACATCGGCTCGGGCGTTCTGCATGGCGTGGAGGCCCTGCTGCGCTGGACCAAGCCCGACGGCAGCAGCGTGCCGCCTGACGTCTTCATCCCCATCGCCGAGCAGAGCGACCTCATAGTCGACATCGGTCGCTGGGTGCTGGGCCAGGCCCTGCGTGATCTGGCCTCGCTGAAGGGTGGCGCGTTGCAGCGACTCAAGGTCCACGTCAACATGGCCGCGTCCGAGTTCACGAGCAGCGCCCTGCCCGGGATGATCAAGGCCATGTCGGCCAGCCTGGCCGTGCCGCCCCCGCAGATCGTGCTGGAGCTCACCGAAGGGATGCTGATGCGCCAGCCCGAGCAGGTGCGGCGCGTCATGCACCAGCTTCGCGAGATCGGCTTCGAGATCTCGCTGGACGATTT
>NZ_DASWYS010000012.1:0-4455 GCF_036404855.1 Roseateles sp. | reverse complement strand
GCCGCTGCGCGCGGCGGATCAACAGGGGCGCCGGGTTGCTGGGCTCGTGGCTTTCAAGCCACTGGCAGATCTGCTCGAGCTGGCGGACGACGTCTGCGCGACTGCGCGCCGGCGCGTGGCCGAGGCCGTCCGGTGCTGTGGCGGCCGGGGCTGCGTCGGACCCGGCGGCAGCGCCGTTGGTCTTGCGCAAGGCCTGTCCGGCGTGGTCCAGCAGCCGCGCGAGGGGTGTGAAGTCGAGGCTGTTCTCGGCACTGATGCGAGCTTCCAGCGCGGCGGAGATCTGGCCCAAGGCCCGGGCCGCGTCCGTGATGGCCGTACCTGTTTCGGGATGGTTGGCCAGCAGGCCCGACAGCGCCTGCAGTGCACCGGCCTCGGTGGGGCGGACCTCGCCGGGCCAGGGCTCGTCCAGACCGAGGCCGATTTCGAGCTCCCTCAGCGTCAGGCTGCCACGCACAGGCGCGAGGACGGCGGCGCGCAGGTCAGCCAGCACCGGGCCGCCGACGCCCATCGGCGCCAGCGCGCTGACGCGCATGGTGGGATCGTTGCCGTCATGGGCGTCCAGTTGCGGATGAACGCCGTCCCAGAGCCGCTCCAGCAGCCCAGCCGTCAGTTGCAAGGCCTCGGCGGCGCTCGGGAGGCCGAACAGGCGGGCGCGGCTGCGCACCAGCCAGACGGCGACGCGCAGGTCGCGCGTGCGGGTGGCCAGCTGCAGCGCCAGTTCGTGCACCTGCGGCCAGTCAGGCGGCTCGGCCGGGTAGACGGTCTCGCCGTACTGGCGCTCGGGCTTGCCCGCGCCGGCCTGCTCCAGCGCGACGAACTGTGCGTCGTACTCGAGATCGGCGCCGCAGGGGGCCTCCGCACCGAGCGGGCTCCACAGCGATTCCAGGTCCAGCGTTGCTTGGGAAGACATCGAGCGCGCGGCATGTCGCCATGCTGATGGGGTCGGCGCACTCTAGGGGCGAGGCCGCGCGCTTTACAGTGGTCGAAAGTCATCTCCGCCCCCAGCTCAGGCCAGCGCGGCCTGCAGGGCGTTGAAGAGCTGTCGGGGCGGTACCGGCTTGAACAGCAGCGTGGCGCCCGCCGACGAGATGTGTCGCAACTGCTCGTGGCCGGTATCGCCAGTAATGAGGATGGCGGGCAGTTCGCGTCCGCAAAGCCGGCGTACCGTCGCGATGACGTCCACGCCGTCGGGGCCTGCGCCCAGGTGTAGGTCGGACAGCACCAGGTCCACATGCCCGTCCAGACCTTGCACGGCGCGCTCGGCCTCGTCGGCGTCGGCAGCGATCACGGGCTGATAGCCCCATTCAAGCAGCAGCAGGCGCACCCCTTCGCGTATGGCTTCCTCGTCATCCACCACCAGCACCACCAGGGGCCGGTCGATGGCCATGGGTTGGGTATCGGCCGGCGCCAGCTCGTCCTGGATGCCCGGCAGCCCGCCGATCGGCACGCCGACGCGGAAGAGGGTGCCCCGCCCGGGTTGTGACACCACCTCCAGCCGGTGCTGCAGCAGCGCGGCCAGCCTCTTGACGATGGCCAGCCCCATGCCCAGCCCGTGCGTTCGGTCGCGCTGCCCGCGGCCGACCTGGTAGAACTCTTCGAAGATGCGGGGCAGGTCCGCGGGTGCGATGCCGCTGCCGGTGTCCCAGATCTCGATGTTGATGCGTTCGGCCGTGCTGCGTGCGACCACGACGACGCCACCTTGGGTGGTGTACTTGAGCGCGTTCTGCACCAAATTGCCGATGATCCGCTCCAGCAGTTGCGGGTCGCTGGTGACCGTCTTGCCGCCGGGCGAGAAACGCAGTCCCAGGCCGGCCAGTTCGGCCTGCCCGGCGTATTGCATGTGCAGCCGTCGGAACAGGTCGCGCAGCGCAAAAGTCTGGAGGTGCGGCACCAGCGCGCCGGCGTCCAGCTTGGAGACGTCGAGCATGGCGTTGAAGGAGCGTTCCAGCGCATCGACGGCGCGCACCATGTTGCGCGCCAGCGGCTCGTCGGCCGAAGTGGCCAGGCGCTTGTGAAGCGAAGCCGCGAACAGGCCCAGCGCATGTACCGGCTGGCGCAGATCGTGGCTGGCGATGGCGAGGAAGCGGCTCTTCTCCTGGTCGTGCCGCCAGGCGCGGTCGCGTTCGCCTTCCAGCTCGCGCAGGCGGTCGATCTGTTCGATGATCGCCCGCGCCGTCGGCAGCCAGGTTCGGCGGCGCAGCACGCAGGCGGCCAGTGCCAGGCCGCTGGAGGCCGCGGCGGTCATGGTGGCCACGGCCATGCTGCCGCCCAGGGCCGGGCTCATGCAGGCCAGCCAGGGGGCGATCATCGCCGCGGCCCAGATGGCTGCTGGCCAGCTGGCCAGCAGCATGGCCGCCGCGATGCTCGCGGTGACGGCCATGAGCGCCAGTCCCGGCGTGGCCGTCGGCGCCAGCCAGCAGGCCAGAGGCACCAGCATGGCGCCGACGTTGACGGCGGCGACGAACAGGCGGGAGTGCAAGGTGCTGTCCGGCAGCCGTCGCCACAAGAGCATGGCTGTCGTGCCGACGGCCGCGGTCGCCAGCCAGAGTGCCAGCTGCAGGGCGCCTGCGCCGGACAGCGCCAGCATGACGGCCGCGGCGATTCCGTGACCGCTCCACAGCCAGCCGACGCCGCGCGCCTGGGCCAGTGCGCTGCGCCGCGCGGCGTCGGCCAGGCGGCGTTCGACGCTGCGGCGTTCGCCGAGCTCTGCTGCCGTGGGAGACCCGGATTCAGCGGCCGGGCCGTCGACGGCAACATGGCTGCCGCGCGGCGCGGCGCTGGCGCTCATCGGAACAGGCTGATCAAGTGCGAGCGCGAGCGCACGTCCAGCGCCAGCAGCAGCGAGGACACGTAGTTCTTCACCGTGCCAAGGGACAACTGGGTCGAGTTGCTGATCTCCTGATTGGTGCAACCCGAGAGCACAAGCTCCAGGATCTCCAAATGACGCGGCCCGAGCTCGGACACGCGGTCGTACATGGCCGACGGGGGCATACGCGGAAATGCCGTGGTGGCGCCGCCCATGGCATGCGATCCCGGCAGACCATGCGGCCACAACAATGCATTGAGCGTTTCGCGCATCTGCGCGGCGAGCGCCCCCTTGGCGACATAGCCGACCGCGCCCAGCGCACGCGCCTGGCGGATGACGAACTCGTCCTGCGTGCCGCTGAAGACCGCGACGCGCGCCTTGGGATGGGCTTCGAGGAACATCCGAAGCCCTTGCAAGCCCTTGCAATCCGCCAGGTTCAGATCAAGCAGCACGGCTTCGATGTCGCTGCGCTCGCCATAGATGCGGATGGCGTCCTCCAGTGCCGACGCCTCGATCCAGTCGATGGCCTCGCCGTTGAGGTCGGCATAGGTCGTCTTGACGCCAATGCGCACGAGTTCGTGATCGTCTACGAGCAGAACCAATCGTGCCGTCATGCAGACCGTCCTCATGGTGGATTGGGGGCGAGGATAGTGCTTTGGCGACGATCGCGGCACCCCACGGTAAACAGTGAATATTGCGGGCGCTACGGTGCTTTGATCCGCCGGTCCTGATGCGCGGCGCGTCAACGTGCGCGCCCGGCCGGCGGATTACCTAAGTCACGATGCCGCCGAATCGGTGCTGCTTATCCTCGCTGCCTACCTTGGAGCCGCGAGTGAAAAGACATTTTTCAAGGCCGCGGCGCGCGGTCGTCGCGGCCGGCGCGTTGCTCGTGCTGGCCGGCTGCGCGTCCCTGATGCCCGCATCGCCGACGCGCGTCAAGGGTGACATCCAGGCAGTCGATTCGCTCAATCCGAGCGTGTCCCAGCGGCCCTCGCCGCTGCGGCTGAGGATTTACGAATTGCGCGCCGACTCGGTTTTCGCGAAGGCCGACTTCATGTCCCTCTATGAAGGCGACCGTGCACTGCTGGCCGCTGACCTGGTGGCGCGCGACGAGATCACGCTGCAGCCCGGCGAGAAGCGGCCGTATGACAAGCAGCTGAATCCCGAGACGCGCTTTGTCGGCGTGGTGGCGATCTATCGCGACATCGACCGTGCGACCTGGCGCGCCATCGTTCCGGTGCGCCCCAACAAGACGCAGGCGCTGAACATCCGCGCCGATGCTGTGGCGATCTCGGCCGTCGTGCAATGACCGCGCACCATCGGGTGATCTGGTCGCAGGGCATGTTCCTGCAGCCGCATCATTTCCAGCAGGAGAGCCGTTTCGTCGAGCAACTGCTCGATGCGCGTGTCCGCGCAGCCGGCGACTACGCTTGGGGTTTTGGCGCCCTCGTCATCGACGAGTCCCAACTCGCCCTCGGCCGCCTCGCGCTGCTCCGCGCCAGCGGCGTGCTGCCCGACGGCACGGCTTTTTCCATGCCGGACGCCGACGCGCTGCCGCCGCCGCTGGATGTGCCGTCGGACCTGAACGGCGAACTGATCTGCCTGGTCGCGCCACTGGCCCGTGCAGGCGCGACCGAGGTGGATTTCGG
>NZ_DASWYS010000011.1:0-17941 GCF_036404855.1 Roseateles sp. | reverse complement strand
CCATGCGCGCCACCTCCTCCTGCACGACCGCGATGACGCGGTCGCGCTTGTCGGGTGCATAGCTGGCCTGGATGGCAAAGCTGCCGGCGTTACCCCAGAAGCCCGCGCTGAGCGCGGCACCAATGCCGTAGGTCAGCCCTTCCTTCTGGCGCACACGTTCGGACAGGCGGCTCTCCAGCCCTCCGCCGCCGAAGATGTGCACGGCCAGCTCCAGGGCCGGGTAGTCGGGGTCTTCCGCGTTCAGCGGCAGCGCCTGGTGCAGGCGCACGATGGCGTTGGCCTTGTCGCGGGCGATGGCGTCGAAGCGCGCCGGCGGCACGGCGACGAGCTGCGGGATGTGGCGCACGAACTTCGGGGCCGCCGGCTTCTTCCAGTCACCGAAAAGCCGCTCCACCTCGGCATCCAGCCCCTCGGGCAACGCACCGACGACGCTGACCTGAGTTTCGTTCGCGCTCCAGTAGTCGGCGTAGAAGCGCTTCACGTCGTCCAGCGTCGTCGCCTTCAGGTTGGCGATTCGCTCATCCACGCCCATCACATAGTCCGGGTGGCCCAGGCTCACGCCGCGCGCCTGGTTGTAGTGGGCACGGGCGGCCTCCTGGCGTAGCACGCCAGGCTCCTGGCGCGAGGCCTCGATGCCGGCGATGGCCGCCTTGAGCTCGCGATCGAAGGCGCCCTGGGGCAGCTGCGGCCGGCGCAGCGCGTCGGCCGCCACGCGCAGGGCCGGCAGCAGCGTGTCGCGCTCGGCACTGACGAAGACGGTCGCACCCTGGTCGTAGCTCGTGACGTTGAAGCTGGCGCGCAGCTTGATGAGCGCGTCCTGGAGTTGCTGCCGGGTGTAGCCGGCGCTGCCCTCGTCCATCAACCGGCCGATGAGTCCGGTGCCGTTGCGCGCAAACGTGGCGTCGCGCTCGCCCCAGCGCAGCTGCATCAGCAGCACGACCGTATTGCCGCGCGTCTGCTTCCTCAGCGTGTGCAGCGAGATGCCGCTGGGCAGCACGGCGCGGCCCGTGCGCGTCTCGAGCACGGCGGGAACGGGGTCGAGCTGCTCGCCCTCCTCCACCTTGGGCGGCGCCTTGAGTTCCGCCAGGCGTTGCGCCAACGGCGGTGCGGCCGGGATCTCCACGCGCTCCACGCCACTGGCCGGCAGGTAGCGTCCCAGCGTACGGTTGGCTGGCCGGAAATAGGCGGCGCGCACGCGCTGCACGTCGGCCAGCGTGACCTTGGGGATGTCCTCCATCAGCTGGAACAGAAGTCGCCAGTCGCCCGCCGCGATGAGGCCGGAAATCTGCTGGATCAGCGCCTCGGGGCTCTTCATCTGCTGGCGGTAGCTGTTGACGGCGATGTCGCGCACGCGCGCCAGCTCGCTCTCGTCGAAAGGCTGGGCCGTGCGGCCCTCGGCCAGATCCAGCAGCAAGGTCTCGACCTTGGCCACGTCGGCATCCGGTGGCAGTACCGCATAGGCGCTGCTCAGGTTGGGATCTGCGCCGCCCACGCCGCCGATGCCGGCCGCCATGGCGAGCTTGGGCTCGACCAGCTGCTTGTAGAGCTGGCCGCTGGGCTGCAAGCTCATCAGCAGGCCGTAGACGATGAGGGCCGGCGTGTCAGGGTGGGTGATGGCCGGCACGTGGTAGTTGGCCAGCAGGATGGGCTGGCCGCCGACCCGGCGCACGACGACCGTACGCTCGCCGTCCTGGGCCGGCTCGACCGTGTAGGGCTGAGGCAGCGGCGCGGCGGGGCTGGCTAGGGCACCGAAGTGCCGACCGATCAGCGCCAGCGTGGCGGCCTTGTCGAAGGCGCCAGCAATCAGCAGCGTCGCGTTGTCGGGCCGGTAGTAGCGCCTGTAGAAGGCCTGCAGCTTCTCGATGGGCACATTCTCGATGTCGCTCCTGGGGCCGATGGTCGCGTGGCCGTAGGGATGCCAGGCGAAGGCCGCCGCGTTGACGCGCTGGCTGAGCACGGCGAAGGGCTGGTTCTCGCCGCGCTCGAACTCGTTGCGCACCACCGTCATCTCGGTGTCGAGGTCTGCCTTGGCGACGCGGCTTTCCAGCATGCGATCGGCCTCCAGGTCAAGCAGGAAGGCCAGCGTGTCCGTGTTCGCGTTGAAGCTTGCAAAGTAGTTAGTGCGATCCACCGTTGTCGTGCCGTTGAAGCGCACGCCGCGCTGGGCCATGGCGCCCGGGATGTCCTTCTGGCGCTGCGTGCCCTTGAACAGCATGTGCTCCAGCAGGTGCGCCATGCCGTACTCACCCGGTGCCTCGTGGCGGCTGCCGACGCGGTAGGTGATGTTGACGGTGGTCGTGGTCTGCGTCGTATCCGGGAAGAGCAGGATCTGCAGGCCGTTGGGTAGGCGGTACTCCTCGATGCCGCCCAGCTCGCGCACCAGCGCCGGGAGCGTCACGGCCGGCGCCGCCGGTGCGGTCGATGCGGCTGGCGTGGCGATCGCGGGCTTCGCCGCGGGCCGGCTTGCCGGTTTGGGCGCCAGCTGCGCCTGCGCCGCGCCCAGCGTCAGGCACAGCAAGGCCGCCACCAGAGGGCCAACCGGCCGCCATCCGTTCAGGGTCATCCTCATTCAGTCTGTCTCCACCGTGGATCTGTTCTCGGGACAGAGGCATTCTGCGCGGTTTCCACCGGCGGCCCGTTGGTCAGATCCCAACCGGGAGCTACAGGCGCGCCAGCAGTGCCGCCACGGCGGCCACGCTGGCCGGCTTGGTCAGGTGCTCGTCGAAGCCGGCGGCGCGCGACCGCTTCTTGTCCTCCTCCGAACCCCAACCCGTCAGCGCCACCAGCAGCGTCGAGGCGAAGCGCGGGTCCTGCCGCAACCGGGCGGCGAACTCGTGCC
The DNA here is from genome assembly GCF_036404855.1 of Roseateles sp. GTDB lineage: Bacteria > Pseudomonadota > Gammaproteobacteria > Burkholderiales > Burkholderiaceae_C > Pelomonas. Next base: position 15,102 of record NZ_DASWYS010000011.1, on the reverse strand, counting down.
CGTCCATGCCCGGCATGCCGACGTCGCAGAACACGGCCTGGGGCAGGAAAGTCGCGGCACGGTGCAGGCCTGCCTGGCCGCTGTTCTCGACTTCGACTTCGTGACCCGACAGCGCCAGCAACATGGCCAGCGAGCTGGCGGCGTCGTCGTTGTCATCGACGACAAGGATCCGCACGGCCGGCGCCGCAGCTGGCGCGGCCTCGTCCTGCAGCGGCGCCGGCTCGGAGTCCCGCGCCGCCAGCGGTAGCTCCATCGTGAAGCTGCTGCCCAGGCCGGGCCCCGCGCTCTCGGCACTGACCCGTCCGCCATGCATCGTCACCAGGCTCCTGACCAGGGCCAGGCCGATGCCCAATCCGCCCTGGGCGCGCTCCAGTGACTGGTTCACCTGCGCAAACATGTCGAAGACGCGCGCGATCATCTCCTGCGGCAGGCCCACGCCGCTGTCGCGCACAGTCAGCACGGCCTGCTGGCCCGCGCGGGCCAGCGTGACGGCGATCCGCCCCCCGTCGGGCGTGTACTTCGCGGCGTTGTTCAGCAGATTGCTCAGCGACTGCGCCAGCCGCGTGAGGTCGCCGTCCACGCAGAGCGCCTCGTCAGGCAGCGTCACCGTCAGATGGTGGCTGCCACGCTCGATCAGCGGCTGGCAGGCCTCCAGCGCCATCTCAACGACACGCCGCATGTCCAGCGTCTCGCGCTGCAGCACCAGCTTGCCGGTGGTGATGCGAGACACCTCCAGCAGATCGTCGATGAGGCGCAGCAACTGGCTCATCTGCCGACCCATCATTTCGGTGACGCCTTTGAGCTGGGCCTCGTCCTGCCCCGGGCGCGACAACAGCTGCAGCCCCGTGCGGATGGGCGCGAGCGGGTTGCGCAGTTCGTGCGCCAGCGTGGCGAGGAACTCGTCCTTGCGCTGGTCGGCCTGGCGCAACGAGATGTCAGCACGCAGCAGGGAGTCGATCTGGTCGCGGATCTGGTATTGCCAGCGTCGCCCGCGCAGCGCCGTGCGCACCGCGCTGATCATCACGCGTGTCGACGTCGGGCGGTCCAGCGTGGTGAGGTTGCGCAGCCGGGCCTCGCGCAGCGCGGGTGCCTGCGTGCCCGCGCGGCACAGCGCCAGCACCGGCAGGTTGGACCACGGCGACTGCCTCTCCAGCACGTTGAGCAGCACCGCGAATCCCGGGTCGGTGAAGGCGAGGTCGGTGATCATCAAGGCCCCGGCGCCGTCGCGCATCAGCTCTTCGGCATGGCGCCAGCCCTCGGCTATGACAGCCTCGACACCTGCCTCGCGCAGCAGCTTATGCGTGACCTGGCCGTCGCGTGACGTCGGCGCCAGCACGACGACCCGCTCGCTGTAGGAGCCGCCCGGCTCATCCAGCTTGAGCATCCCCGGGCCCAGCCTTGGAGTGGGGGGGCGTCTCGACCTCCACGGGCACACCCGTCAGTACGCCGCGCAGATGCGCCAGCGGCGGGCCGAGATGGACACCCTGCGCGTCGAACCAGAGCTGACGGATGGTGTCCTCGTGGCGTCCGCTGCGCTTCTTGACCACGGATATCGCCTTGCGCACCGCACCCGCATGCTCGTACATCCTGAACAGCACGACGGCGTCGGCCAGGTAGCTGGCGTCGACGACGCTGCGGATGCCAGCGCCCGGCATGCTGGATTGCGCGGCCACGAGAAACGTGGCCACGCCATGGTTGCCCAGATAGCTGAGCAGCTCATGCAGTTGGATGGTCAGCGCGCGCGACTCCGGCATCGCGTTCAGGTAGCCGTTGAGACTGTCGATGACGACGACGCTCGCGCCGGCCAGCTCGACCGCCTCGCGAACGAGGTTGGCAAACTGGCTTGGCAGCACCTCGGCGGGATCGATCTGGCGCACCTCCAGCTTGCCCGGCCCGCACCCCTCCTCGACGTGCAGTCCCAGTGCCCGCAGCCGGTCAAGCAGCAGCGTACGCGCCTCCTCGAAGGTGAAGATGACGGCATGCGCGCCGCGCCGCGCAGCCGCTACCGCGTACTGTGCGGCGATGGTGGACTTGCCCGATCCGGCGGGACCGACGAGCAGCGTGGCCGTGCCACGCTCGGTGCCGCCCCCCAGCAGGGCGTCCATCGCCGGCACGCCACTGGGCACCACGGCGCGGTCAAAGGCTACGCCGTGATCGCTGGGCGTCAGGCGCGCGAACACCTTCAGCCCGCCCTGGCGCAAGACCAGGTCCTGACGCCCGCTGATGAAGTCGCTGCCGCGGAACTTGGTGACGTGCAACTGGCGCACCGCAGGGCCGTAGGCCGGCACCGTACGCTCCAGCGCGATGACGCCGTGCGCGATGCTGTGCACCTGGGTGTCGATGCCCTCCCCCGAGCGGTCGTCCAGCAAGAGCACCGTACAGCCGCGCCCGATGAAGAACTGCTTCAGCGCCAGGATCTGGCGGCGGTACCGCAACGACGTCTGCGCCAGCAGGCGCAGCTCGGACAGCGAATCGAGCACCATGCGGTGAGGCCGGTAGCGCTCCACCGCATCAAGGATGCGGCGGGTCGTGTCGTTGAGTTCCACTTCCGACGGGTGGTACATCGTCAGCTCGGAGTCGCCCAGCAACTGGCCCTCGTCCACGACGAGCTCGACGATCTCGACACCTTCCAGCGTCCAGCCATGCGAGGCGGCCCCGGCGCGCAGCTCCCCCGCCGTCTCACCCAACGTCACGTACAGCACATGTTCGCCGTCGCGTACGCCCTGCATCAGGTACTGCAGCGCCAGCGTCGTCTTGCCGGCGCCTGGCGCGCCGTCGATCAGGTACAGCTGCCCGGCGATCAGACCGCCGTGCAGGACCTCGTCCAGTCCCGGCACGCCACTCGCCGAACGGGTTTTGGCCGCGGTCATCCAGTTCTCCGGTCGTGAAGAAGGCGCAGCATCCCGCGGATGCAGCGCCATGCGAAACGAGTTTATGCCGCCATTGCACCTCGGCTGGTCCCCTAGAGCCGCGACGGCAGGGCCCGAATGCAAGGGTTGTAACGCTTAGGCCGGCGGCGGCCCGTGCACTGGTGAATATGCCCTGCCTGCCCTAGGGAGACGCCCGTCCCGCGCCCCGCCTAGCTTTGACACGAGGCGCCTCGAGCCCTTGCTGCCGTTCCCCGCCGAGCGCCCGCAGCCACTGCGGCGCCCGCCCTCGCCACGCCCGTTCAAGGAGGCAAACCATGGCCACCACGCCCAAACCGACCCGCCCCGCTCCCACCGCAGCCCTCCCAAAGGCCGATCTGCTGCCCCTCATGGCCGACGACGACGAACCGCTGGACGATGACTTCCACGCCGTGCTGGACGAGTTGCTCGCCGCTTACAAGCCCGTGCTGGAAGCCGACCTCCGGCGCGCCGAGTCATCTGACGCCCTCATCAAGGACGCCCTCGCCAACCCGCCCAGCTGCGAGGACGAATTCACGCAGGCCTTCGCGCTGTTCGAACGCTTCAGCCAGGAAGACGTCGCGCAGCGCCTGCTGCCTGTCGAGGTGCGCGAACAGCTCGGTCCGGTCGAGCGCTGGCGCTGGTGCCTGCTGCACCTGCGCTGCTGCATCGTCTTCGGCTGGCTGATGTGCCGCGGGCCACGCTCCTTCCGCGGCTCCAGCTATTACCTCTATCGCTACTGGCGCTGCGTGCGCGAGGTGCTGGGCGCGCCCGTCGCCAGCCCGCCCACGGTTGCCGAGCGGGCGGACTTCAGCCAGCTCGTCAAGGCCCTCGCCGAGGCCTACAAGCCCTACCTGGATGACCAGCTCGCCAATGTCGAGTTCGCACAAGGCCTGCCCGAGCAGGTGCTGGCCGGCCAGGTCGACTGCTTCGAGGACGGCGACGCCAACACCCGCATCCTCGAGCGCCTGCTGAGCACCGACACCGCCGCCGCGCTGATGGGCCGCGAGCTCATCGCCAAGCACCGCGCCGACCCCTTCTTCTGGTTCTGCCGCTGCTGGTGCCTGTGCGCCATCCGGTTCGGCTGCTGCCTGGCGCGCGCGCGCAACCTGCGCGACGTGTTCCGTTGCCTGCGCAGCTACCGCGCCTGCCTGCGCCGCTGCCAGCGTCCACTGCATTGCGCGCTGACCGGCCCTGCCGGCTGCGTGCGCGGCGAAACCGACATCCTGCCCGGTCGCATCCTTGAACCCCTGCACGGCGACGCCGAGGGCAGCAACTTCGGCCACTACGTCATCGAAGTGCGCAGCCCTGGCGGCAGCCTGCTCGCGGGCGCCATCGTCTACCCCAACAACTTCGCTCAGCCAGACGTGGCAGCCACCCAAGGCAACTTCTCGGTGTCGGGCGGCACGCTGGGCTGGGTGGACACGCGCAAGTGCGCGGTCGACGCCGGCATCGAGCTGCTGACCTCCAACACCTTCACGCTGACGCTGCGGGTCTTCGCGGCCAACGGCGCCGAGCTGCAGCCACCCTGCACAGGCAGCTTCGCGCTGTCGGTCAACGAGGTCTACATCAAGCGCCTCAGCGCGCCCTGGTCGGTGGACTACACCAACCCCAGCGAACCGCTGCGGGCCGCCGACAGCGCCTTGGCAATGCTGTCCACCATCGGCGGCGGCATGCACGTGCGCGGTACGGCAAATGTCTACGGCTGCCTGGGCGAGAAGATCCGCGAGTACACGATCTGGGCCATCCCCGACCCGACGTTCAGCGAGCCCCAGCCCGCGCCCTTCACCAGCATCGTTCCCGGCGGGGACTGGCGCCTCGTCACCCACATCGAGTTCAACCCGATGAGCATTGCCCAACCCAGCGGCCCGCCGATCAACTACACGGCCGACCAGGTGCGCAGCAGCAACGTGCTGGACGGCGACCCCACGCCCAGCGTCCTCACCAACGTGTGGAGCGCGCGCAGCGAATGCATCTGCGTGCACATCGACTCCACCAACTTCTGCACGTGCTGGAACGTGCCCTCGTTGGCGCCGAGCCCCTTCAACAGCGGCACACTGCCGCCACAGGACCCACCCAACCAGGAGGGCGCCACGGGCAAGTTCAGTGTCCTGCTGCAAGTCGTCGATACCGCCGGCAACACGTACTACGACCTCCAGCGCGCCTGGGTCGACAACGAGCCCATCCAGGCGGCCATCGTCGGCATCGGCAACCAGGCGCCCTGCTCCGACATGTACACGCAGACCCCCGAAGGCGTGTTCAAGACCGTGGATGTACGGGGCTACGCCTGGGACCAGTACATCGACCGCATGGACCTGAGCGCCCCCACGAGCAACAACTTCGACAGCTATCAGGTGCGCTTCGTCAAGCAGGGTGCCGTGTCGCCGCAGGTCCAGCTGATCAACTCGACCAACACCGTGCCGGCCCGCGCCGCCGCGCTGCCGGCCGAAAGCCTGACCACCGGCACGCTGACGCCTTGGAACCTGCAGGTGCTGGACGCCGCCAGCAATCCGCTGGGCCTGCCGGGAGACCAGTTGCTCGGACCGGGCGAAGCCTGCGTCTACAACGTCATCCTCGAGGCCTGGGACAAGACCGTCGTCGACGAAGGCACCGTGCACTACTCGGGCTGGGTGCTGTTCCCGATCAAGATCATCAACGGGCCGGAGCCTGTGTGACTCTGGACGACCTCGGCTTCTGGCCGCGCCTGGCACTGGCCGTGCTCGCAGCCTGGCGGCTGACCCATCTGCTGGCCGCCGAGGACGGCCCCTTCGGCCTCGTGCTCAAGCTGCGCCTGCAACTCGGCAACAGCGCCTGGGGCCAGCTGATGGACTGCCCCTACTGCGTGTCGCTGTGGGTGGCCTTGCCGCTGGCCCCGCTGCTGGCGACCGACCTCCTCGGCTGGGCGCTCGGCACGCTGGCGCTGTCAGGTGCTGTCTGTCTCCTCGAGGCCGGGCTGGACGCCCGCGCCCCGCGCCACCACCAGGAGGAATGAATCATGGGATGTTGCGGACAAGGCCGCGCCGCGTTGCGCCAAGCCACCAAGCCCACCGAGCCCCGGCCGGCCGCCGCGCCGAGCGAGCGGCGCGTGCTGGTGCACTACCGGGCCAGCGCACCGGTCGTCGTGCGCGGGGTAGCGAGCGGGCGGCTGTACGAGTTCGACGCCGGGCAACCCACGCTCTACGTCAGCGAGGGCGATGCGGCGGCACTGCTGAAGTCGAGGTGGTTCGAACGGCGGGATTGAAATCGTGCCGTGGGCGATGCCGAAGGCTGTTCATGCGTTGCGAGGCGGATGCTCGCAATCTCGCACGGACCACAGCGGAGCCGAAGCCCAAGCGTTGAGGTGTTCGCTGCGGTGACCACCTTCGGCATGTCCCCGGGACACGCCGAAGGCGTGTGCACGGGGTCCTACAACGCGGGCTTGTGACAGACCGCCTCGATGTTGTGCCCATCGGGACCGCTGACGAAAGCCCCGTAGTAGTCCGCATGGTAGTGCGGCCTCAAACCGGGGGCTCCGTTGTCCTTGCCACCTGCGGCCAGGGCGGCTTTGTAGAAGGCATCCACCTCGGCACGGGAATCGGCTGCTATGGCGATGTGCAGGTGGGCCGGAACTTCCTTCGTTTCGGAAAGCCACATCGAGGGTTTGCCGTTGCGACCCAGGCCGACGCCATAGGGTCCCTCCATGGCTATCGAGACCCCCAGCGGTTCAAGCGCGCTGAGAAAGAACGCCTTGCTCTGCGCAAGGTTGGTAACTCCGAAGCCGAAGTGATCAAACATCATTCCTCCTTAGGGACAAGCGCCTCATGACCTCGAGCCGCACGGTTCCCGCGGTGCCAGGCTCGTGACACCGGTTCGGGAAGCGCCGACTGTCCCCCCAATGTGCCACCGATCGGATAGACCGCTGGGTGTCAAAGGTGGAACAAGGCGGCGATCCCCGCCGATGGCGGTGGTCTGCGGCGCACACGCCAGGCAGCGCAAGGGGGGCTGCGACGCTGCGCGTCCATGCGCCTGCCGACCTCCTTGCGCCTCACCGCGTCAGTCCGCCGCGATCCAAGCCCCTAGCGCCGCCACGGCGCATTCCGTATCGCCTCGCTCGCCTCCGACTCCGGCAGCGCCTTCGCGAACAGCCACCCCTGTCCCACCTGCACGCCCAGCTGCGCCAGCAACGCGGCCTGCTTTTCATCCTCGACGCCTTCGGCCAGCGTCTGCTTGCCCAGCGCAAGGGCCAGCCCGGCGATGGTGCGGACGATCTCCTGGGCCTCGCGGCCCTGGCCCAGGCGGATGACGAAGCTGCGGTCCACCTTCAACGCGTCGAAAGGGAAGCGGTGCAGGTAGGCCAGCGACGAGTAGCCGGTGCCGAAGTCGTCGATGCTGAGCTTGAAGCCCATGCGCGCCAGCTCCTGCAGCACCTCGGCGCTGCGCTGCGGGTTGGCCATGGCCATGCTTTCAGTGACTTCGAGCTTGAGGCGGCGCGCAGGGACCTCACCGAGGGCGGCCAGCGTGGCACGCGCATCGGCCAGCAGTTGGATGTCGCGCTCCAGTTGCACGCCTGACAGGTTCACCGCCACCTCGCCCGCGAACCCCAGCGGCTGCCAGCGCCGCAGCTGGCTCGCCGCCTCCAGCAGCGCCCAGCGGCCGATGGCGCGGATCTGGCCACTGGCCTCGGCGACAGGGATGAAGTCACCCGGCATGATGAGGCCTTTGGTCGGGTGCTGCCAGCGGATCAGCGCCTCGAAACCAAGCAGGCTGCGGTCCGCCAGTCTCACGAAGGGCTGGTAGTGCAAATGGAACTGGTCGCCGCTGACCAGGGCCGCGTCGATGGCCTCGCGCAGCCAGCGGCGCGACTGCTCGACGAGTTGCTCGGCCGGATCAAACTCATGCATCTGGCCGGCACCGCTGGATTTGGCATGCGCCAGCGCCCCTTCGGCCGCAGCCAGCAACTCGTCAGCCGTGGCAGGGCCGTGGCGGCGCTGGGCCCAGGCGATGCCGGCCGTGAGCTGCAGCGCGGGCGTGACGACGTTGAACGGTTGCTGTAGCAGGGCCTGCACGCTGCGCGCCAAGGCGGCAGCGCCGTCGCCGCCGGCGAGCAGCATGGCGAACTGGTCCGGGCCGATGCGGGCCACGAGGTGACGTGCCCCGAAGGCCATGCGCAGGCGCGAGGCCAGCTCGGTGAGCACTGCGTCGCCGGCCACCGGGCCATGGCTCTCGTTGAGCGCTCGAAACCCGTCCAGTCCCAGCAACAGCAAGCCGGTCTCCGGTGCCGGCAGCCCGGTAAGCAGCTGCGTCAGCTGCTCGCGGAACAGCACGCGGTTGGCCAGCCCCGTGAGGCGGTCGTGCAACGCGTCGAAGCTGATCTGGCGCTGCAGGCGCTGGCTTTCGGAGATGTCGGTCAGCGACCCGGCCATGCGCACGGGCCGGCCGCCCGGGCCTTCACGATCGCGAACCGCCAGGCCCCGCGCCAGCAGCCATCGCTCCTGGCCACCCTGATTGAAATGCAGCACGTGGTGGAACTGCAGGCTGCGCCCGTCGAGGTGGGCCTGAAGCTCGGTCTCGAAGGCGCTGCGGGCGGCGGGCTCCAACGGCAACGTCCAGGCCCGGATGGTGTGGCCGGCCTCAGCGGCAGACAGGCCCATCAGCGCCAGCCAGCGCGGCGAGTAGTAGACCTCGCCCCCGTCTTCGTTGGCCGTCAGGTCCCAATCCCACAGGCCGTCGTTGGCGCCTTGGGCCGCGAGCGCATAGCGCTGCTCGCTGGCGGCCAGGCGCCGGGCTGCGTCGCGGCGCTGGCTCTGCTCGGCGCCGGCACGCAGCGCGCTGCCCCCCAGCGTCGCCATGAGCAGGGCCAGCAGCGGCGGCGCCAGTGAGAAGACGAGGTAGTGGCGCTCGAATGCCCATTGCGCGGCGGCCAGCAGCATCAGCACGCCCAAGCCGATGAGCAGCAACGCCGTGCCCAGCGGCCGCCAGGCGAGCAGCAGCACCGCCGCCAGAGGCAGCAGCACCACGGCCGCGAGCTCGACCGCACCGCCCCAGGCCGGGTTCACGAGGCTGCGTCCGGTCAGCAGGTTGTCGGTGACGGTGGCGATGCGCTCCATGCCGGGCAGACGAGCATCGAAGGGAGATGGCACGTGGTCGCCCGCAGCCAGGGCCGACACGCCCAGCACGGCGATGCGGCCGTGCAGCCGGGCCGGATCCACACGGCCGGCGAGCAGCTCGGCGAAGCCCACGCCGTCGAAACTGCCACTGCGGCCGTAGTAGTTCACGCCGATGCGCGACAGCTCATCCAGCGGCAGGCGCAGCGCATCGCCCACGCTGACCTCGGCGCCGAAGCGGGCATGCGCCCGCCCCCAGTCGGCGCCTCGCACGAAGGCGGCCAGCCGCAGCGGCAACGAGGGGTAGACCTTGTCGCCCAGGCGCAGCACGGGCAAGTCGCGGCGCAGGCTGCCATCGCTGCCGGGCTTGGCGCTGATGTGACCCAGGCCCGCAGCGCTCTGCGCCAGCCCGGCTTCGGGGGCGACGAGGCGGCGGGGCCGGTAGAAGGCCTCGCTGCGCGCCAGCGCCGCAGCGCCGTCATAGCGCGGCAGGGCTTGAGCCTGCACGGACGCGAGCGCCTCCGCATCTCCCTCCCCGTCATCGGGCAGGGAGAAGGGAATCAGGGTGCAGGCACAGGCCTTCATCGCCGCGGCCAGGGCGGCGCTCCCTTCGGCGGTGCCGCCGCCGGGCAGCAGCAGGATGTCCAGCGCCACGGCCCGCACGCCGCCGGCATGCAGCGCCTGCACCGCGCGAGCGATCTCAGCGCGGTCGGGGACGCGTCCGCCGAGTGCCTCCAGCGTCGAATCGTCCACGCGCACCAGCAGCAGCGGCAGCTCTCGGCCCGGCGCCAGCGGGCCTCGCCATGCCGTCTGCCAGTCTTGCAGCCAGTGGTCAGGCCGCTCCAGGGCCGGCACGTCGGTCCGCAAGAAAGCCATGGCCAGCCCCACCAGCACGGCGGCCAGCACGACCAGGGCATAACCAAGGCGGGCTCTCAACCCGGCGCTCCAACGCCGACGACCAGGGCGTGCATCCAGGGCCTCCAGTCACGCCAGTAGAACGGATGGGACGTGAGCCCGCTACCGCGTTTTCCTGCGCTCGCCTCAGGCCGTGGGGCGCGCTGTCGGGCCGAGCGCCAGGCCCGGCCCAGGCCGACCCACGTTGGCGCGGGGCTTGCAGCTCGATGCCGCAAGCCTTGCCGCCCGCCCGGGAGCCCCGCCGAGATGCGCCTTGGACGAGGGGACTACAGCTTGCGCGCGGGCCACTGCGCAGCGAGCAGCACCGAGCCCATCAGCCACATCGGCGCCGCCGTGGCCGTGGCGACGGCCAGCATGCCAAAGCCGGCCGGCATGGCCACGGTGGCGCCGTTCAACGTCAGCATGCGCAGGCCCAGCGCCTGGCCGTGGCGCTCGGGCGGCGTCGCACGGTGAAGCATCGCCAGGATCATGGGCTGCACGGAGCCCAGGGCCGTGCCGAGCAAGGCCGAGCCGCAGATGAGGCCCAAGGTACCCGGCAGCCAGGCATAGGCAAAGAAGGTCAGCGTCGCGACCGTCATTGCGGCGCGCAGCGCGCGGCCCTCGTCGATGTCGTCGGCGAAGCGCACGATGGCCAGACGCACGACGGTGGCCGCCACCGCAAAGCTGCCCAGCACCAGCCCGATGCTGGCCGCCGACAGGCCGCGCGCATGGCCCACGACGGGGACGACGAAGGTGTGCGCATCCCAGCCGGCCGACAGGGCCAGGTTCACCACCAAAAGGCGCCGATAGACGGGCAGGCGAAACAAGTCCCAGGCGGCACGGTCGCGAAAGCTCTGCGAGTGGACCTTGGGCGGGTTGCGCGGCACCTTGCGGCCCAGCACCCAGGCCAGCACCGGCAGCGCCGTCGCGAAGGCGAACGCAGCGGTCATGCCGATGTGGTCGATCAGCAGGCCAGCGATGATGGGCGAGACGGCGTTGGACAACGCCGGCCCCAGCGCCATCCAGCTGAAGATCTTCTTGAGCTCGCCGGGCTCCTCGGCCATCAGCCCGGCTTCGCGCTGCATGGCCACGGCCGCCACGGCAACGGCGCCGCCGCACAGCAGACAGCCCAGCGCAATGGCCCAGAGTTGCTGCACCGCCAGCGCCAGCAGCGCACCCGCGAAGGCGAGTGCCACGCCCACGCCCACCGGGCGGTGAAAGCCATGCCGATCGGCCAACCGCCCGGCCCACAGCGACAGCACGATGGGCGCCACCGCGAAGAGACTGAGCAGCATGCCCACCGAGGCCTCGCCGTAGCCCTGGTTCAGCACCCACAGGCTGGCGGTGACGCGCGTGGTCGCCATGCAGGCATGCACGCAGATCATCGTGGCGACCAGCCACACGAAGGCATGGCGCAGGTTCTGGTGCGCCACCGCCGCTTCGGGGCCAGGGCTCACTCGGCGTCCTCGCCGAGGCCCAGTTGCAGCATGCGCTGTGCGGCGTCGTCCGGCAGCGCCTCCACGCCCTTGAGCTTGCGCGTCATCGCACGCGTGCGCACCTCCGCGGCGTCCAGCGTGTTGCCGGCCTCCTCCAGCTTCTTCTTGGCCTTGGCCAGCACGTCACCGAACTTGCCGAACTCCGTCTTGACGGCGCCCAGCACCTCCCACACCTCGGCAGAGCGCTTCTCCAGCGCCAGCGTGCGAAAGCCCATCTGCAGGCTGGTCAGCGTGGCCAGCAATGTGGTGGGGCCACAGAGCATCACCTTGAACTCACGCTGCAGGCCTTCCACCAGACCGGGACGTCGCAGGGCCTCGGCATACAAGCCCTCGGTGGGCACGAAGAGGATGCCGAAGTCGGTGGTGTGCGGCGGGGCGATGTATTTTTCGCGGATCGTGCGGGCCTCGAGCCGCAAGCGGTTCTCGATCGCCTTGGCCGACGCCTCGGCCGCAGCGGGGTCGCCCCGCTCCTGTGCATCCAGCAAGCGCTCGTAGTCCTCGCGCGGGAATTTGGCGTCGATGGGCAGCCACAGCGGCTTGCCGTCGTCACGCTGACCCGGCAGCGAAATCGCGAACTCCACCCGCTCCGACGAGCCCGGCAGCGTCGCAACGTTGGCAGCGTACTGCTCAGGCGTGAAGACCTGCTCCAGCAGGCCCGCCAATTGCACCTCACCGAACACGCCGCGCGTCTTGACGTTGGTCAGCACCCGATTCAGCGAGCCAACGTCGCGCGCCAGGTTCTGCATCTCTCCGAGGCCCTTGTGCACCTGTTCCAGGCGCTCGGCCACCTGCTTGAAGCTCTCGCCCAAGCGCTGCTCCAGCGTCGCGTGCAGCTTCTCGTCGACCGTGGCGCGCATCTGCTCGAGCTTCTTCTCGTTGTCCTGCTGGATGCTGGTCAGGCGTTGTTCCACCGTCAGGCGCAGTTCCGCCAGGCGCTGGTCGTTGGTCTTGGAGAGCGCCTGCAACTGCTCGCGCATGGCGTCGTTCAGGCGCTGCATGGACTCGGCCTGCGCCTGCGCGCTGCGCAGCGCCGCGGCGTCCTGCGCCTCGCGCGCGGCCAGCGCCTGCTGGGCCAGCGACTGGTTGCTGCCCTGCAGGCCCTGCGTCAGCACCTGCTGGAACTGGGCCAGCCCCTGCAGCAGCTCCTGGCGCGTACTGCTCGCGCTGCGGCCCAACTCGTCGCGCAGCTCGCGCTCCAGCCGCTCGTTGCTCTGCAGCAGCTCGGGCGCCACGCCGACCTGGGGCTTGTGGCGGACCCAGATCAGAACCAGCAGGACAAGGATCAGGGCCAGCAGGCCCAGCGTCAGCAGTTCCGGCAGGTTCATGGTGCCACCAGGCCGGCGACGGCCTTGGGCAGTTCGGCCTCGATAAGGGCCTCCAGCGCCTTCACGCGCTGCTCGGCCGTCGTCGCGGCCCAGGGGTTGGCGGCGTCGGCAGCCACCGGCAGGCGACCGGCCACGGCCAGGGATTGCTCGCGCTTGAGTTTGAGGTCACCCAGGTCCACCAGCGCGACCCGGATGGAGACGTAGGGCGCCAAGACCGCCAGTCCGGGCTGGCCGTCGAAGCCGATCTGGCCATTGGGACGCTGGTCCAGCACGAAGCCAGGCCCCTCGAGCGTGGCGAGGATACGCGCCGGCAGCGTCGCGGCAAGCGCCGGCTCCTGGCGGCTGCGGGTGACGAGCAGCAGCCTGGCGGCCCCGCTCTGGCGCACCGCGTCGCCGAGCTTGCCGGGCAGGCTGAGCTTGCCATCGACGAAGAGGTTGGCCGGGTCGCCGAACAGGCTGCGCGTCGTCGACGTGTAGAGCTTGGCCTCGCGATCCTTGCCGACGGCTTTGACGGCCTCGTTCAAGGCCTGCAGCACTGCGTTGTCCAGGCCGCCAGCCGGCGATGACGTCCATTCGCCGGACTGCACCGTGTCGCCGCGCGCGGGACTCAGGCTGAGAAGTTGCACGCTGTCGCCCAGCAAGGACAGGGCGGCGAACTTGTTGGGGTCGCGCGGCGCCTTGTCCTCGACGGCGGGCGCGGGCGGCGGCGGCGCGGCCAGGTTCTTCAGCGACTGGCCGAAGGCGATGGCGGGCAGCAGGGGGAGCAGGTACAGCAGGCGGCGTTTCATGCGGAGAGGACTTGGGGATTCAGCGGCGTGGGGGGCGGTCGCGACGTCAGCGCGGCGACCAGATTGTCGGCGGCCAACGTCGCCATCGCGATGCGGGTGGGCAGGGTCGCGCTGGCGATGTGGGGCGTCAGCACGACATTGGGCAGGGTCAGCAGCGCCGGATTCACCCGCGGCTCACCCTCGAAGACGTCCAGGCCCGCGGCGGCGATGCGCTGCTCGCGCAGCGCGGCGGCCAGCGCGTCCTCGTCGACGATGCCGCCGCGGGCCACGTTGATCAGCGTCGCCGTCGGCTTCATCAGGGCGATCTCGGCGGCGGCAATGCTGTGGTGCGATTCGGCCGAATAGGGCAGCACGAGGACGAGGTGGTCGGCCTGGCGCAGCAGCTCGTCCTTGGCCACATAACGCGCGCCGAGTTCGGTCTCCGTCTCGGCAGCCAGGCGCGAGCGGTTGTGATAGATCACGTTCATGCCAAAGCCGAAGCGGCCCCGGCGCGCGATGGCCTGGCCGATGCGCCCCATGCCGAGGATGGCGAGCGTGCTGCCATGCACTTCGGAGCCGGCCAGGAAGTCCCAGGCCCAGCTCTTCCAGCGGCCGTCGCGCAGCAGCCGTTCGCCCTCGCTCATGCGCCGGGCCGTGGCCATCAGCAGCGCGAAGCCGAAGTCGGCCGTCGACTCGGTCAATACGTCGGGCGTGTTGGTGACGAGCACGCCGCGCGCCGTGCAGGCAGCCAGGTCGATGTGGTTGTAGCCCACGCTCATCGTGCAGACGGCCTTCAGGTCCGGGCAGGCGTCCAGCAGTTCGGCCGTGATGCGTTCGGTGCCGGTGATGTACGCCCCGGCCTTGCCGGCCAGGCGCTCGCGCAGTGCGTCGGCGCCCAGCGGCTCCTCGCCCTGCACCGCATCCACGTCGAAATGGGCCGAGAGCTTCTCGATCACCTCCGCCGGCGCGCGCCGCGCAACAAGAATTTTGGGCTTCATCTCATCCATATCCAGGCCATCACGAAGAGTAGCGGCAGCAACACCGCGCAGGACCACAGCAGATAGCCGCCGAAGCTCGGCATCTTGACACCCCGCTGCTCGGCGATGGCCTTGACCATGAAATTGGGGGCATTGCCGATGTAGGTCATGGCGCCCATGAAGACGGCGCCGCCGGAGATGGCCGCCAGCACGGCGGCCCCCTCGCCCATCAAACGCTGGGCGTCGCCGCCGGCGAGGTTGAAAAAGGCCAGATAGGTCGGCGCGTTGTCCAGCACCGAAGACAGCCCGCCTGTGAACCAGAAGTAGGCCCAGGGCGAATCGAGGCGGCTGGCCACCGGCGCGAACACGCCGGCCGGGCCGGCCTTGAGCATCGCCATGACCGGCACCATGGTCAGGAAGATGGCAATGAAGAGCTTGGCCACCTCCTGCATGGGCGCCCAGCTGAAGCGGTTCTTCTCCCGCACGCCGGACGGCGTGATCCACAACGACACCGCCGTCACCGCGAGCAGGCCCGCATCGCGCACCAGGGCCTGCAGCGGCAACGGCGTCCCCCAGAGGTCGAAGACGATGCCGGGTTTCCAGTTGCCGCTCATCAGCACCAGGCCCACGGCCGCGGCAAGCGGCAGCAGGTTGACCGCGCCTTCCAGGCCCAGC
>NZ_DASWYS010000010.1:0-3761 GCF_036404855.1 Roseateles sp. | reverse complement strand
GATGGGCCGCAAGATCACCGTTACCACCGAGAAGGAAGTTCCCGGCGAGACGCACGTTTCTATCCGGGTTGTCGCCAATGGCTACAAGCTGACTATCGAGCGTCAAACAAGCCTTTCCTGGGGGCCAGTCTTCGTAATCGGCGAATCCAAAGGACAGCCTGGGCCCAAGCCCGTAGGCGAAGAGCGAGTTTTCAATACCCTCGATGACCTGCATGCGTGGCTTGCTGCAAACCTTGAGCAGCCCGGCGAACTGACCGCCTGACCATGGCCGTCCACTGGCACCAGCAGCCCGACGGCAAGACGCGCATCTCACGGGATTTCGTGTCGCCAGCAGCGGCGCAGCGTGGTGCCAGTCTTCTCGAATCGGTGTGCGACGAGGCGTTCCAGCCTGTGCCGCAGCCCAGTATCGATGAGCCGCTGAACCTCCCCAGCGACCACGACCCGAGCTAGGACGCACCCCAAGGACAACCGCCGCAGGGATGCGGCCCAAGGATGGATATGACGCCGCGACTTCTCGTGATCGACCTGGAAACACGTCCCATGGAGTCCCGCCACTGGGGTCTGTGGGGGCAGAACATCGGTATCAACCAGATCGAAAGGCCGGACGGCCTGCTCTGCTTTGCCGCTCAGTTCGTGGGCGAGCGCAGGGTTCACTTCCATAGTCAGTGGAGCGATGGCGAGCGCGGGATGGTGCGAGCCGCCCATCGCCTGCTGGATGAGGCGGACGTGGTGATCGGCTGGAACAGTCAGCGGTTCGATGTTCCGTGGCTTCAGCGCTGTTTTGCAGAGCATGATCTTCCGGAGCCTTCCCCGTTCAAGCAGCTTGATCTGATGCGGGCGGCTAAGAAGAAGTTCCGGCTGCCCAGCTTCAAGCTGGAGTTCGTCGCCAGGTGGCTGGGGGTCGGGAGCAAGCTGAGGACCGGCGGCTTCGATCTGTGGCAGGACGTGCTGCGCGGTGATGAACTGGCCCGCGCCAAGATGCGTCGGTACAACATCCAGGACACGAAGCTCACCGGCCAGGTCTACGACAAGCTGCGAGCGAAGGGTTGGGTCAGTCCTCCCCTGAATGCCGCTCTGCACGCCGAGCACTGCTGTCCACATTGTGGCAGCGAAAAGCTGCAGGCGCGCGGCTACGAGGAGACGCTGACGCGCCGTTACAAGCGCTGGCAGTGCAAGTCCTGTAAGCGGTGGTCGCGGTCGACGCACTGCGAGCCGGGCGCCGCGAAGCTGAAGCAGGTGGCGTGATGGCTGCCTTCGCTATTGCGATCCTCGCTTGGGTGGTGGCAAACGGGCTGGAAGACATCGCGAACGCCATTCGCGAACGGAAATAGGCAAGAGGGCAAGGACGCCATGGGTAAGGTAGAGACGCTGGAGATTGGGGACTACGACAAGCGCGGGGTGGACTTCGACACCGCCCTGATCGGCCCCGTGACGCCCTCGATCATCGATGCTGACCGCCTGGTGCGGATGGAATGGAAGAACGGATTTCCGAACTGGATGCTCTACCGGTCGGCCTTGGCGGGGGACTCGCTCTACCTGCGCCGCCTGTGCGACTGGGCCGTCGCCTTCTCCATCGCGCACTGCACGACCGGGGGCGTCAAGCGGTCCGTGTACAGCGACGAGCTGGCCTGCTGGGCGGCGTGGGATGCGCTGCACATGGTGCTGCACAAGAAGGCCCTGCAGCCCTATGCCGAGACGGCTGACATGCTGGGCGTGCATCACAGCACCTACAAGCGCCTGCGATCGCACCTGTACGTCAGTATGTCGGCGAGCATGGAGGAGTACTGGATCAGGCTGGGGGCAGCGTACCGGCACGTGATCCTTTACGAGCGGAATGCTGAACGCAACCGCAGAACCGAAATTCCCGTGCTCAACTAAGACCTTCAATGCCCGCACAGCTTCCCGGCACGCTCCACGTTGCGGCCAAGCCATAAACGGCGGGCATGCCCGGGCCGCATCGCGCGTCACCCGGGCGCCTATAGGAGCCGACCATGACCGACACCGAAGACGAAGAGCTTGATGTCGAGTGGTCGGCGGCCGAGCCGATCGTCCTCCACGAGGACTCGGTGTGGATTCCGGACCCGGACGCCCTGCACCACGACAGCGGGGAGCAGGAGGGTGTCTTGGCGGTGATGCTGCGTGCCGGGTGCATCTGGTACTTGGACGGCACGACCCGCCAGTGGTTCAACGCAGAGAAGGACGGGGCGAAGAAGGCCAGGCCGCTTCGTCCGGTGAACTAATTGGGAGTCGGCCGGACCCGCGAGGACGGCGACCGAGCCTACCGGGTTACCACGGCTCCCGCCAAATTGCAGCAAGCGTCGCATCCGGCTGGCGGGTAGCTCCTGCTGGCGAGGTCGGGCGCGGTGTTCCCTGTGGAGCCCGCTAGAACCTTGGCAACCCGGACGTGGTCCTGATCGCGACAGGGCCGGCTGCATGCACTTCAACAGGGGACGTATGTGAAACACGAGATGGCCGAAGCCGCGTCTGCGGCTGCGCTGAAGACTGCGCCGATGGTTGCTGTTGCCGGCGCGAGCGCGGCGGGATGGGGCGTGCAGGAATGGATGTACGCCGGGACGCTGGGCTACATCGTGCTGCAGGCCGGTTACCTCGTGTGGAAGTGGTATCGCGAATGGCACAAGTCGAGGAGCGAGAAGTGATCAGGACTGGCGGAATCAGTGCCGGCGTCGAAGATATCGGCCAGGGCACGGGCGACATCTGATGAAGGGCAAGATCGCCGCGGGCGCCGCTGCTGCTGTGGTGGCCCTGGCGGTGACGCTGGTCAAGCCGTGGGAGGGCTACGAGCCCGAACCCTACCGGGACATCGTCGGGGTGCTGACGGTGTGCTACGGCGAGACGCGGGATATCCAGCCGCGCACCTACTCGCAAGCCGAGTGTGAGGCCAAGTTGAACTCACGACTTGGGCAGTACCTGATGGAACTGTCCAACTGCGTGGGGGTGCCTCTTCGCCGGCACGAGTGGGCTGCGCTGCTGTCGTGGAGCTACAACGTCGGCACCACGGCGGCCTGCAAGTCGACCCTGATCCGCAAGGTCAATTCCGGGGCTGCCCCGGCCGAGTTCTGTGCCGAGCTGAAAAAGTGGGTCTACGCCGGGGGCAAGCGCGTTCGCGGGCTGGTCAACCGGCGCGAGGCCGAATACCGCATGTGCATGGGGGCTGACCTGTGATCGAGTTCGTGATTGGGTTCTTCGCTGGCGCCGTGTGCGCTGCAGTGGTCCCGTATGTGGGCGACCTTGCCAAGACTGGATGGTCGAAGCTGGCGGCTCTGTTCAACAAGCGCCCGGACGACACGGACCAGGCGGGCGCGTGATCCTCGCCGAACTCCGCGCCAACGCGTGGAAGATCACCGCCGGCATTGCCGCAGCGCTGGCGGTCGCTGCACTGATCGGCCTTCTGTACTTTCGCGGGATTTCCGCTCTTTCCGATGCCCGCGCCGCACAGGCCGAGCAGGAAGCAGATCAGGCTCGCCAGGAGGTCGTTTCGCTGAAGCGGACGCTCGACACCGAGCGCCGGCGAGCGGACGAGATGGCGGCGATCGCCAAGGACTACGAGGAGCAACGAGATGCGGCAGCAATTGAGCATGATCGGATCGTTGCTGATCTGCGTAACGGCAACCTGCGGCTTCGGAAGCTGTGGCAAGCCTCGGCAGCCACCGCCGAGCTGTCCCAAGCTGTCGCCTCCGCCGCCCAGCCTGATGAGGGCGCCGCAGACCGGGAACAAGGTGCGGCAGATCTTGTTCGAGCCG
>NZ_DASWYS010000009.1:0-16351 GCF_036404855.1 Roseateles sp. | reverse complement strand
GCTACGGCAGCTGGACCAACCGCGCCACCAACGCGCTGGATGACAAGACATACAGCCCGCAATGGGTGCTGGATGCCGAGCTGGCCTATGCCTTCGGCGGCGCGCTGCGCGGCCTGACGGTCGCCGCCGGCGCCATCAATCTGCTCGACAGCTACCCCGACGAGAACCCAACCATCGTCGCCAGCACGGGCAAGGCTGCCACCGGCAGCGGTGCGATCACCAAGTACAGCTTCAACGCCCCCGAGGGCGGCCTGGGCACCCAGGTCTACGCCCGTGTCTCCTACAGCTTCTGACCGGACTTCCCATGCGACTCTCCTCCTTCCTGCGCGCGCTGCTGAGCGCCACCCTGGCCAGCGCCGCGCTGGCAGTCACCGCCCAGACAAGAGCCCCCCAAGCTGACCCGGCCCAGGGCGACGGCCGCCTGTCGGACTTCTACCGCTGGGCCGAAGCCGTGCCCGCCACACCTGGCCAATTGCTGCGCAGCGAGCCGCTGCCCGCACAGCTGGGCCTGTCCGAGGCCGCGCGGCAGACGCGCATCCTCTACAGCTCCACCAGCGGCTTCGACAGCAAGACGCCCATCATCGTCTCCGGCGCCGTTTTCATCCCCAAGGGCACCCCGCCGGCCGGGGGCTGGCCGGTCCTGGCCTGGGGCCACGGCACGGTGGGCCTGGCCGACATCTGCGCCCCATCATGGGCCGGCCGCTCTCTGCGCGATGTGCGCTACCTGAACCGCTGGCTGAAGGAAGGCTTCGCCATCGTCGCCAGCGACTACGAGGGCCTGGGCGTGGCCGGACCGCACCCGCTCATCAACGTACCCATGCTGGCCTTCGGCATCCTGGACAGCGCGCGCGCCGCAATCCGCGGCGTGCCTGGCCTGGCCAACAAGGTGCTGCTGGTGGGCCAGTCCCAAGGCGGCATCGGCGTGTTCGCCGCGGCGGCCTACCAGACCCGCTACGCCCCTGAGCTGGGTGTGAAGGGCACGATTGCCACCGGCGTCATCTACCGTGATCCCAAGGCCACGCCCATCCCGCTGCAATCCGACCCGAACAGGGTGGACGAATCGCTGGCCTACGGCTTCTACGGCTTCCTCGTCGACCAGCAGCACGATCCGTCGCTCAAGCCCGAGGAGGTGTTCACCGAGCAGGGCCTAGCGCTGCTGAACCAGGCTCGCGTGGCCTGCCTGTCGACACTGGCCTCCGATGTGGTGGGCAACGGCCTCACCATCGCCAACAGCCGCCTGGCTGAGCCCGGCCCCGGCTACAAGCGCTACCAGGCCGGCGCGTCCGAGCGCAGTGCGCGCTACAGCCAGTACCCGACGCTGGCAATTCCCCACCCGGTCTTCATCGGCACCGGCGCCAACGACGTGACGCCTTCGGCCATCAACCAGCTCGCGCTGATGCGCGACGCCTGCGCGGCCGGCACCACGGTGGAGGGCCACCTCTACGCGGGCCTGGGCCACAGCGCGACGGTGAACGCCTCGCTGCGCGACTCGGTGCCCTTCGCCAAGAAGGTCATCAACGACCAACCCGTGGCGCCCGTGTGCGCACCCAGCCTGCAGTAAAGGAGACCTCCCATGTCCATCGAATTCGTCGGGATGGTGTTCCCGCGTGCCTGGTCCGAGACACAGGGCGGCGAGCGCCAACCCGGTTTCGACCTCGAGTTCCTGCGTTTCCACGCCCGCGCCCACGAGCAGGCCGGCTTTGACCGCGTGCTGATCGCCAGCGGGCCGGGCAGCCCGGACAGCCTGCACATCGCCGCCTACCTGGCCCAGCACACCGAGCGGCTGGGCTTCATGGTGGCGCACCGTCCCGGATTGGTAGCCCCCACGCTGGCGGCGCGCAGCTTCGCAACGCTGGACCATCTCAGCGGCGGCGGCCGGCTGCGGCTGCATGCCATTACCGGCATCACGGCCGAGCCGCAGGAGGGAGACACGCTGGTCGACAAGTCCGAGCGCTACGCCCGCACCGCCGAGTACCTGCAGATCGTGCGCCAGACCTGGACGGCCGCCGAGCCCTTCAGCTTCGAGGGCCGCTACTTCAGCGTGAAGGACTCTGTCTCGCCGATCAAGCCGGTGCGCCCCGGCTCCATCGAGATCTCATTCGGCGGCGCGTCGGATGCGGCCTACGGCGTGGGCGTACGCCACGCCGACCTGTACGCAATCTGGGGCGAACCACTGGCAGACGCCAAGCAACAGATCGCGCGCATCCGCGCCTCGGCCGCCGAGGCCGGCGTGGCTGCCCCCCGCATCAGCCTGTCGGTGCGGCTGATCCTGGGCGCCACCGAAGAGCAAGCCTGGGAACGCGCGCACGGCATCCTCGCCAAGATCCAGCAGAACCCGCAGTTCCAGCCCGGCGGTCCTCGTCACGGCCGGCAAAAGGCCGTGGCCTCCGAACGGCTGCTGGCCGCCGCGGCCCGCGGCGACCGCCACGACCGTGCACTGTGGATGCCAACCGCCACGGCCGTAGGCGCCTACGGCGACACCACGGCGCTGGTGGGCACACCCGACACCGTGGCCCAGGCACTGCTGGACTACGTGGACCTGGGCGTGAGCACTTTCCTCAACCGTGGCTACGACCCGCTCTACGACACCGTGGACTACGGCCGATGGGTCATCCCCGCCGTGCGCGCAGAAGCGGAACGCCGCGCACGCACCGCCGCCTGACGTCCCCTCAACGCAAGGAGATTCACATGCCTATCGAATTCGTCGGCGGACTGTTTCCGCGCAACCAGCTCGCCCAGCGCGCTGCCAATGCGTCGCCGCGGCTGGACCTGGACTACCTGCGCGACCTCGCCCGCGCCCACGAGCATGCAGGCTTCGACCGCGTGCTGATCGCTAACGGCGGTGGCGACCCGCTGTTCCTGGCTGCCCACGCCGCCGCGCATACCGAGCGGCTGGGCTTCATGATCGCGCACCGGCCCGGCCTGGTACCTCCCACCGTGGCGGCCCGGGCATTCGCCACACTGGACCAGACCACCGGCGGCCGCATCCGGCTGCACACCATCACAGGCCACGCCCCGGAGCCTGGCCACGGAGAGTTCCTGCTCGACAAAGCCGAACGCTACGCCCGGGCCGGCGAGTACCTGGAAATCATCAGGCGCACCTGGACCTCGGATCAACCCTTCGACTACGAGGGGCGCTTCTACCGCATCGAGGGCGGGTTCTCGCCGGTCAAGCCGCTGCAGCAGCCGCACGTACCGATCTCGCTGGGCGGATCATCTGACGGCGCCTACCAAGTGGCCGTGCAGCACACCGACCTCTATGCGCTGTGGGCCGAGAGCCTGGAGGACACGTCAGCGCGCATCCGCAAGCTGCACGAGGTGGCCGCAGCTGCCGGCAAGCCCGCGCCGCGCGTGAGCCTGTCTGTGCGCCTCATCATCGGCGCCACCGAGGAACTGGCGTGGAAGAAGGCCCGCGATATCGAGGCCGCACTGAAGGCCGGAACGGCCACGCGAGGCCGCATCGAGCAGCAGGGACTCAGCGGCGGTGCCGAGCGTCAGTTGGCGCTGGCCGCCAAGGGCGAGGTGCACGACAAGGCACTGTTCCTGGGCACCTCCACGGCGATAGGCGGCGGAACCGACAGTACCTCGCTGGTGGGCACCCCCGACACCATCGTCGAAGCGCTGCTGGCCTACCACGACATCGGCGTGACGACTTTCCTGAGCCGCGGCTACGACCCGCTTTACGACGCCATCGACTACGGCTACCAAATCATCCCCGCCGTGCGCGAAGAGGTTCGCCGCCGCGAGCAGCAGCGCCAGGCCGCCTGAACAGAAAGCGCCCCCTCATGTTCAAAGACACCCCCATCGCTCGTGCTGCCGCACTGGCCATCGCGTCCGGCGGCCTCCTGGGCACCCCCCATGCCTTCGCCCAGGAGGGCGGCGCGCTGGCCGAGCGGGCCGAGCCGACCGCCCCGAACGCGCTGGAGCGCGTGACGGTCACCTCGCAGTTTCGCGTACAGGACATCCAGCTGGTGCCAATCGCCGTCACGGCCATCGACACCAAGTCGGCCGCCGACCAGGGCCTGCGCCTGCACGACCTGTTCAAGTTCGTGCCCAACGCTGCGGCCCAGAACCCCGACAACGAAGCCCGCCCACGCATCTACATCCGCGGCATCGGCACCGGCGACGTCAGCGCGTCCACCGTGCTGCCAGTGGGCGTCTATGCCGACGGCGTCTACCTGAACTCGCCCACCGCCTACGGCGGCGGGCTATTCGACCTTGAGCGCGTCGAGGTGCTGCGCGGCCCGCAGGGCACGCTGTACGGCAAGAACACCACTGCCGGCGCCATCAACTTCATCTCACGCAAGCCGGAGTTCAAGCCCGCCAGCGCAGAGGCCACCGTGGGCTTCGGCAGCAACGGGCAGCGCACTTTCCAGGGCGCCTGGGGCGGTGTCGTCGCCGGCGACTGGCTGGCCGCGCGCGTGGCCTTCAATTCCGACCAGCGCGATGGCTTCAACACCAACACCTGGACTGGCAAGCAGGAAGGCGGCGTCGACAACACCGGCTATCGCGTGCAACTGCTGGCCCGCCCGTCTGACAGCTTCGATGCACTGCTGAAACTGCATACGCGCAAGTTGGGCGACATCGGCAGCAACGGCTCGCTGGTTCTCGGGACCTACTACCCAGGAACGCCCGCGCAGTACACACGACCCGACGGCCGCATCACCGAGGGCCGCATCGCCAACACACAAGTCATCAAGACCGAGGGCGCCTCGCTGACGCTGAACCAGAGAATCGGCCAGCATGTTCTGACTTCCATCACGGCCCATGACGTCACGGACAGCAACGCTCTGGGCGGCGGGGGCACGGCCCCCTACGAGACCGAGATCCGCTCCAAGACCGACAACGCCTGGCGGCAGACAACGCAGGAGTTCCGCCTGACATCGCCCAAGGATGAGCGCCTGCGCTGGATCGCCGGCTATCACTATTTCCGCGAGCACCTCGGCAGCGATGCCGTAGCGGCGCGCTACCAGGCAGCGTTGGTCAACCTGCCAACCGGTGCACCGGCCGCGCAGTCGGCGGCGAACCCGGCCTACCGCAGCACCAACTACGTCCACAACAACACCAGCCACGCCGTGTTCGGCAGCGTCAGCTACGACGTCAGCGACGACTTCAGCATCACCGGCGGCCTGCGCTGGACACAGGAAAAGAAGGACCTGGACATCCGACTGCTGCAGTACAACCTGGCGAACTTCAATACCGGCAACTTCTGGGAACTCACCTCGCTGGTGAACCCGGGTACGCCGGCCACGAACTCGGGCTCGCGCCAGCTCGCCTCGACGTGGAAGAACTGGACCTGGGACCTCACGCCCGAGTACCAGTTCAGCAGCACGCTGCGCAGCTACCTGCGGCTGGCCCGTGGCTTCCGCTCAGGCGCCTTCAACGTAGGCATCGGCAGCAACCTGGACACGGCGACCTCGGTGAAGCCCGAGTACGTGGACAGCGTCGAGGCCGGCCTGAAGTCCGAATGGCTGGGTGGGCGCCTGGTCGTCAACGCCAACGTCTTCCACTACAACTACACCGACATCCAGACCAACCTGCTGACGCCGGTGGCTGGTGGGGGCGTGGTCAGCGCGCTGGCCAACGGCCCCAAGGCCAAGGTGGACGGTGCCGAGCTGGAGCTGGATGCACGGCCTGCACCCGACTGGCGGCTGCACTACTCGCTGGCGCTGCTGAACGGCCGCTACACCGACTTCGTCAACCGCAACCCGCTGACTCAGGTGGTGTCCAGCGACTCGACCGGCAACCGCCTGGTGCGCTCGCCCCGGGTTACGACGGCGCTGGGCCTCGACCATACATTCCGGCTGGATGGCGGTGGCCGGCTCATCGCCGGCGCAGACGTGAACTACCGCGGCAAGGAGTACTTCACCGTCGACCGCCAGACTGACGCGGACAAGCCGCTGGCCAACGAAGCCTTCACGCTGGTCAACCTGCGACTGGTCTATGTTGCGCCCAGCCAGCGCGTACGCATCACTGGCTATGTGAACAACGCCACCGACAAGCTCTACCAGGTGCATGGGCGTCCCAACGGCACGGGCGTTGGCAACTACGTCGTCACCTACGGCAACCCGCGCACCTACGGCGTATCGGCAAGCACCACGTTCTGACACGCCATCAACGATGAGCCCCGGCACTTGCGCAGTGCCGGGGCTGCTGCCTTGCGGGGTCAGGGTGCGGCGTAGCCCGGCAACGTGGCAGCCAGCTCGGCGTGCACCGGATCGGCCTCGTCGAAGGCCGGCAGCTCGAAGCCGTGCTCCAGGTCATTCTTCAGCAGCGGAAGCAACGTGCGCGCGATGCGCTGGGCCTCCGGCACCAGCGGCCAGCCCGACAGGATGAAAGCCTCCGTGCCCTGGTCGTGGAACTCCCGGATGCGCTCGGCCACCTGCTCGGTGCTGCCGACGATCCAGGTACCGGCCCAGGGATGCAGGATGTCAAAGCCGAACGGGCTGGGGCCCACCCACACGTTGGGGTAGACCTCCAGGTCACGCAACTCGGGCAGCTTTCCGGCGCGCAGCGCGGCAAGGCGCTTGTGCACCAGTGGGTCGTCGCTGTGCACCTCCTCGTCCAGCCCCTTGGGGCCGAGCTGGCGTGAGGCCAGGCGCACGGCGGTGGCGTGCGATGTCTGGTCGAGGATCCATTGCGCATGCGCCCAGGCCTCTTCCTCGGTGTCGCGCACGATGATCTGCAACCGGGTGCCGAAACGCAGCTTGCGGCCGTGCGCGGCGGCGCGCTCGCCGACCTTGCGGAACTTCTCGCCCAGCCGTGGCGGCGCATCGGCAAAGCTCAGATACCAGTCCAGCAGTTTGGCGGAATGCTCAACGCCCGGCGCCGAGGTGCCAGCGCCCCACAGTGGCATGGTGGGCGTCTGCGTGGGTGGCAACGGGCCGCGCAGCGGCACCACCGCACGTGGCGCGATCTTGATGTACTTGCCCTGGTAACCGTCGTTGGAGCCGGCGTACAGCTGCTGGAAGGCGTCCCAGAACTCATAGCTGTAGTCGTAGCGCTCATCGTGCGGGATGGGCATGCCCATGCTCTTGAGCCCCGCGTCGTTGCCATTGACGACGTTGAAGACCAGTCGCCCGTTGCTGAAACGGTCCACGGTGAGTGCCATCTGTGCGAGCTTGGCAGGCGTGATCAGGCCAGGATGCTGGGCCGTCAGGAATCGCATGCGCTCGGTGATGGGCGCAAGCGTCGCGGTCAGCGTCAACGACTCGTGCTGATCGGTAGCCAGCAGTGCGCCCCAGAAGCCCAGGCGGTCGATGTTGCGGGCCTGAGCCTGCAACTGGCCGAGGTCGTTCAGCCAGGCGTGCTGCGCCTCCCACGGCACGGGGCCGTCGGGGCTGCTGATGTACCAAAGAATCTTTATTCCCATGGGGTTCCTTCTCGATAGGAGTAACAACCCCAGCACCGGTGCAAGACACATGCCGGGGCCAGGACCCCGTATTCATCGGGTTTCCGAGCGACTTCGCCACAGCGGCGCGCAAGCCTGCGCAGCGCTGGCCACAGGCCAGCAGCGGGGTGCGCAGAAGCCAGCACGACAGCCATCGAAGTGGCCCGCAGAGGCCGTTTGTGCGGCCGCAACTGCTGGCATGAATGCTGCAAAGACGGGGGCCACCCCATTCACTTCCACCGCTCCCAATGCAGTCCGCACATCGCCGCATCCGCTCCACCCCCCCTCGCTTGGCCGCCGTGGGCATCGCCTGCGGGCTGCTGTGCGCGGGCGCGGCCCTGGCCCAGTCGGCGGACACGGCGACCGCCACCACCCAGACCGACGACGCTGCCGCGGACGCGGCCGCCGGCGGTGGCGTACAGCGCATCGAGGCCGTCAGCGTCAGCGGCCGGCGCAAGAGCTCCACGCTGCCAGGCCGCCCGAGCGGTTCGGTGGATGGCCTCGCCGCCGCCATCGTCGACACGCCGCGCTCGGTATCGCAGATCAGCGAGGAGCAGTTGCAGCGCGAGCCCATCCGCAACGCGGACGATCTGGTGCGCTATGCGCCCGGCATCACGCGCAACGGCGGACAGAACGTCTCCATCGCACCGCTGATCCGCGGCCAGGCCTCGGAGCTGTTCCAGGACGGCCAACGCACCTACAACGTCCGTCACCCGTTCAACACCAATGCTTTCGAAGGCGTGGACATCGTGGCCGGTCCGCCGTCGCAGGTGTTCGGTGCAAGCAGTCGCAGCGGCGGCTACGCCAACTATCTTGCCAAGAAACCGGACTTCGCGCAGCAGCGCACGACGATCAGCGGCAGCGTGGGCAGCTGGGACTCGAGACGCCTGACGCTGGACAGCACCGGTCCGCTGGGTGACACCCTGGCCTACCGCGTGAGCCTCACTCCGCAGCGCGCCGACGACTACTACGACGGCGTGCGCAACAACTACAACGCCGCCTACGGCGCATTGGCCTGGAAGCCCAGCGAACGCGTGCGCATCGACTGGAACGCGGCGCTGGACGACTACTACGACTTCAACGTCATCCACGGCTGGAACCGCGCGACGCAACAGCTCGTCGACTCGGGTCAGTACTGGGGCGGCCGCGCCACGCCCATCATTGCGCAGACGGTGGGCAGCACGACCAGCTACTACTCGCCCGTCTATGCCTCCGGCACCTACAACAGCGCCATCACCGGCTGGGTGAAGCGCACGCCCAACGCAAGCAACCAGTACATCGCCGGGCCGCTGCTGAGCGGCGCTGACTTGCCCTCCTTCCTGAGCGGCAACACCAGCCCCGGCACTGTGCGCGGCTGGGTCTACGACCCAAGCACGCCGGGGAACGGCCTGGCTTCGCTGTCGCGCTCGGATTTCTCACGGCCTGACGACAAGAACACCGCCCGACGCATCACCTCGCAGCTGCGCGCCGTCGTCGAGCTGACGCCCGAGTGGAGCCTTGCCAACAGCACGCTGTTCCAGTACTCGAAGGACACCGGCGACTCCGTGGGCAGCTTCTTCTCGCAGTTCAGCGACCACCTCGCCGACAACCGGTTGGAGCTGCGCGGACATCACCGTTTCAACCTCGCCGGCGTGGGAGTGGACGTGCAGAGCAACACCGGTGGCACCTACCGCCGCGAGAGCTACCAGACGCTGGCAGCCAACAACAGCTTCTTCACCTCGCCGTACGACCTGACCGTGAGCGGCGCGCTGAAGACGCCCGCCACCATCTACGGACTGGCGACGCCGGCCGGCTCGGGCTCCTGGATTGGCACGGCAGGCGTCCCGCAGCTGACCGCGTTCGGCTACCTGAACCTGCCCAAGATGTATGCGGTGGACGGCGGCCTGTACGCTGAACCCGGTGGCTCTGCCACCGTCGGCGGCGCCACCTACACCTCCCGAGGCGACTGGACCAGCCGCACCGCCTTCACCCAGATCAACACGCTGCTGGACGGTCGATACGGCATCAACCTGGGTCTGAGCGCCACGCGCGTCAACGCCCACATCGAGAACCCGCTGGCCGTCACGACCGCGCAAGTCGCGAGCGACGACTACGCCGCCTGGCTGCCTGCCGCGCAGGTCAACCTGCTGTGGAAACCCACCGAGCAGAGCACCGTCTACGCCACCGTGGATCGCTCCTACGCACTCAACACCGGCGGCTTCGCCGACGTGCTGACCTGGGGCAGCAACAACAAGCTCAACCCGCTGGCGTTCCGCAGCCTGTCCAACCTGCGCGAAGTGGGCGCCAAGTCCGAGCTGATTCCGGGCAGGCTGTTCGCTTCACTGGCCTGGTACAAGGCCGAGCGCGACCTCTCGCCGGCGCCTGACGGCTCCATTGCGCGACTGCGCGTGCAGGGAAGCGAAGCTTCGCTGCGTGCGCAGTTGTCCAACCAGTGGTCGGCCGGCGCCAACGCGAGCGTCATTCGCGCCCGCTACGACTATGTCTCCTTCGGCTCCGGCGGATTCTTCTCGCCCTGGGGCTTCGTAGCCGACAACGCCACGGTCTTCGGCGACGGCAACGTGCTGAACAAACGCCCCGCGCCCGGCGCGGTCACGGCCCCCGGCATCCCCAAGTATTCCGCCAGCGGCTTCGTGGACTACCAGTTCGACGGCGGCTGGGGAACACAACTGGCCGGTTGGTGGACCAGCAGCTGGTTCACCAGCATCACGCAGACGGCCAGGGTCCCCGCCGAACATGCCTTCGACTGGACCCTGTATTACCGCCAGCCCGGCTGGGAGCTGTCGCTGACGGTGCGCAACCTGACCAACGAGCGCAACTACAGCGCGGGCCTCACCGGCACGACCAACGAGTTCCTCGTGCCCAGCCCGGCGCGCAGCGCGCAGCTCGGCTTCGCCTACCACTTCTGAGGACGCCCGGCATGAAAGAACACGACCTCTCGCGACGCCGCTGGCTGGCACAGACCATCGCGATGGGCGGCTGGTCCGGCATCGGCGCACTGGGGCTGGCCGGCTGCAGCCCGCACGAAACGGCTCCCGGTAGCTCCACCGCGGCCAGCGCGCCACTGGCGCAGTCGCCGCGGCGCGGCGGCCGGCTGCGCCTGGGCGTGGTCGACGGCAGCCAGGCCGGCAACCTCGATGCGCACAAGCCCGCCGCTGGCGCCTCCACGCTGCGCGGCTTCGCCCTCTACAGCAAGCTGTGGGAATGGAGCTCAGACATGGCCCCGGACCTGGCACTGGCCGAGTCCGCAGAAGTCAGCCCCGACGCGAAGAGCTGGACGATCCGCCTGCGTCCCGGCCTTGAGTTCCACCACGGCAAGACCATCAGCGCTGACGACGTGATCTTCTCGATCCGTCGCCTGACCGACCCGCAGCTTGCTTCGCCCTACGCCGGTCTGGTGGCCGTCGTCGACCGAGATGGGCTGAAGAAGCTCGACGAACGCACGGTGCGCGTCAGCTTCCGCGACGGGCGCGGCTACGTGCCGCTGGCGGACACCTGGGTCAACTTCGGCGGCATCGTGCCCACCGAC
The DNA here is from genome assembly GCF_036404855.1 of Roseateles sp. Classification (GTDB taxonomy): domain Bacteria; phylum Pseudomonadota; class Gammaproteobacteria; order Burkholderiales; family Burkholderiaceae_C; genus Pelomonas. Next base: position 5,435 of record NZ_DASWYS010000009.1, on the reverse strand, counting down.
TACGACCCGATCACGAACCCCGTGGGGGCCGGCCCATTCAAGCTCAGGGAATTTGTGCCTGGCCAGCGCTCGCTGTTTACTCGCTTCGAGAACTACTTCAAGCCCGGCCGCCCCTACCCGGACGAGCTGGAGATCATCGACTTCAAGGACCAGACCTCGCGGCTGCAGGCGCTGCAGAACGGCCAGGTGGACGTGGTGAATGCCATTTCGCCCGAGCAGCTTCCGCTGCTGCAGCAGGCCAACGGGCTGCGCGTGGTGGTCTCCGAGACCAACTACTGGCAGTCCTTCGACATGAACGTCGAGCTCGCGCCTTTTGACGATGTGCGCGTGCGCCAGGCCTTCCGGCTGATCGCCAACCGCCAGGAGCTGGTGGACCGGGCGCTCAACGGCCAGGGGCGCATCGCCAACGATCTCTACGCCCCGCAGGACCCTTCCTTCGACCACGGCATCCCGCAGCGGCAACAAGACCTGGCCCAGGCGCGAGCGCTGCTGAAGGCCGCCGGCCGCGAGAACCTGCAGGTGGAACTGGTGACCACAGCAGCCAGCGCGCGCCCCGCGCTGGTTTTCGCCGAACAGGCCAAGCAAGCCGGTGTGCGTATCAACGTCAAGCAGGTCGACGCTGCCACGTTCGCGGGACCGCTGCGCGGCAGCTGGCCCATCAGCACGGGCGGCTCGCTAGGACACGGCTGGCTGACCTCGGCGCTGCACGCCGACGGGCCGCATGCCGTCATCAACAAGACGCGCTTCCGCGACCCACGCTTCGTCGAGCTGGTGACGGCGGCGATGCAGCAGCCCGACGCTGCCAAGCGTGCGCCGCTGGTGCACGAGGCCCAGCGCATCCAGTGGGAGCGCGGCAGCCTGCTGATCTGGGGTTTCGCCAACACGCTGGATGCAGCCTCCAGCCGCGTGGGCGGCCTCGAGCCGGAGCACACCCATTTCCCGACTTGGCGCTTCGACAAGCTCTGGCTGGCCTGAGCCCGCGCCAAACCCGATTTCAAGCCAACCCGAGAAAGAACCCGCCATGCCCCGCATCGTCGCCCTCAGTGGCTCCCTGAGCCGCCCGTCCCGAACCCGCGCCCTTGTCCATGCGATCGCAGACGCCCTCGCCCAAGGCCACTCGCCGCGTAACGTGCAAGTGGACCTGATCGACATCGCCGAGATCGCTCCCGCGCTCGCAGCCGTCACCGGTTTCGACAACATCCCTGACGTCGTCCGCGACGCGCAGGAGCTGCTCGCACGCGCAGACGTCATCGTGCTCGGATCGCCCGTCTACAAGGGCTCGTACAGCGGTCTTTTCAAGCACTTCATCGACCTGCTGGACCCGGCATGGCTGCGCGGCAAGGTCGCCGTGCTGGCCGCCACCGGCGGCAGCGACAGGCACGCATTGGTCCTCGAGCATCAGTGGCGGCCGCTGGCCAGCTTCCTGGAGCTGCACACCGTGCCGGCAGGCGTGTTTGTGCGCGACAGCGAGTTCGAGAACTACCAGCTCGGCGCCGACCGCACGGCCAGCCACGAGCGCATCGCCTTGGCCACCGCACAGGCCCGCACGCTACTGGGCTGGCAGACGCAGCCCGCGGCTGAGGCGCCGATCGCGCTGGCAGCCTGAGCAACCCACCCCGCCCCCCCATCCGCCCTCAAAGGATCACCATGTCCACCCCCACGCTCAGCCCTTCCGCCCAGGAGTTCGTCCAGCAGGTCACGCAGCAGGCCGCAGTCATCTTCGACGCGTACCGCGAGACCGGCACCATCACCGCCAACGGCACCGTCGGTTTCATCGAGCGCATTCCCGGCGAGGACAAGCTCGTCTCCGTGAACTACCCCGGACCGTTCGACAAGCACAAGCCGCTGACGGCAAGCGTCACCGGCCTGGACGGCACCGTCTATGCAGGCCGCGGCCAGGCGCGTTACACCAAGTTGTTTGTCGAGCACCCGGAGATCACCACGGTCTCGCACGTGCACTCGCCCTACCTGGGTGCCTGGGCACAGACGCACCGCACGCTACCGATCCGCTACGTGCCGGTGCAGCGCTACAAGCTGTTCCGCGAACTGCCGGTCTACATCGACCGCCGCCAGCCCGAGGTGGAGTTCATCCTCGACCGCTTGCGCGAGAACCGCTACACCTCCGCCATCCTGGAAGCCAACGGCGGCTCCACCGTGTGGGGCACCGGTGGCCTGCGCAACACAGCCGAGTTCATCCTGCTGCTGGAAGAAGGCGCGCGCATCCAGCTGCTGGCCGAGTCCATCGGCGGCTCGCGCGACCTGGGCCCGGGCGTGCTGGCCCAGCAATGGAAGATGGGACAGCTCTACGAGCGCGCCCGTGAACTGCACCTGCTGCCAGCCACCGATCTCTGACCCGGCTGCGGTGCCTTAGGGAAAACAACGCATAAGCATGCTGCCTAAGCTTCGTTCGCGCCTGCAGACCGCCTCCATAGCATGTCGCCTTGCCGTTTCCCAGGCGACGGCGGATCCGCATGACAGGAGGAAGTCGGACCATGCAAGACCAAGGGGCAACCCATGCCGCACTGCTGACCCTGGATGGCGCATCGGCCGGCCCGCTGTCGATCCGCGCCCGCTCGCTAGCCTTCGTCGACCCAGCCTCGCAAGCCGTGCTGCAACTGATCGAGCGCGTCGCGCCGAGCACAGCGCCGGTGATGATCGGCGGCGACTCCGGCACCGGCAAGGAGCTGATCGCACGCCACATCCACACCCTCAGCCGGCGCACAGGACCATTCCTGGCGATCAACTGCGGCGCGATCACGGAACACCTGGCGGAGAGCGAGCTGTTCGGCCACGAAGCAGGCGCCTTCACGGGCGCCCAGGGCCGACGCGAGGGCTGGTTCGAGGCGGCCAACCACGGCACGCTGTTTCTCGACGAGATCGGCGACCTGCCGCTGTCGCTGCAGGTCAAGCTGCTGCGAGTGCTGCAGGAGCGCGAAGTGGTGCGACTCGGATCGCGCAAGGCGGTGCCGGTGGACGTACGCCTGGTCACGGCCACCAACGTGGACCTCGGCGAGGCGGTATCGGCCGGTCACTTCCGGCTGGACCTGTTTTACCGGCTCAACATCGTGCAGCTACGGCTGCCGCCGCTGCGCGAGCGCCTGGCCGACATCGAGCCGCTGGCCAAGCACTTCCTGACGCTATACAGCAAGCGCCTCGGCCTGCCGGAGCCGCGGCTGGGCGAGGCTGCGCTGGACGCACTGCTTGCCTACGACTGGCCGGGCAACATCCGCGAGCTGGAGAACGTCATCCACTTCGCGCTGCTGGTCGCGTCCGGGCAGGAAATCCGACCCGAGCACCTCAAGCTGGCCGGCCAGCCCGTCCGCAGGCAGTTGCCCGCCGCCCTGCCGCCCGCGCCCTTCGCCAGCGCGCCGCCCCCACCCTCCCACGAAAACCCGCAGCAAATGCTGCGTCGTGCGGTGCACGGCTTTCTCGAAGCGCCGCCCGAGGGCCTGCTCAACAGCGTCGAGCGGCTGCTTGTCGAGGAAAGCTACCGCCACAGTGGCCGCAACCAGGTGCGCGCGGGTGCAGTCCTCGGCGTGTCGCGCAACGTGATGCGCACGCTGCTGAAGCGGCACGGCCTGATCGGCGACGGACCGGGCAGTGATGACACGGACACGGACGCAACCCAACTGGATCAGGCAGCGGAGGCCTGAAACGCGGCGACACGGCCCATGGGCTTGCTGTACCGCGAGCCCTTCAACACCGACAAGACGCAACCCATGAGCCCTGTGCCCGACATCCTCTGGTACACCCGCACGCCCAATCCCACGCCGCTGGGACTGGCCTCGCAGTTGGGTTGGTTCCACGACGAGTTCCGCAGTGAAGGCATCAAGATCTTCACGCTAGAGGAAACCCCGGATCCGGCACTGCGCACCTCCCGCCTGGACCATCACCTGCCCAACTCCTTTCGCCAGGGCGGCAACGTCCCGGCAATCTGGGCGCGCTCGCAGGGTGCCGCCAGTCGCGTCGTGGGCATGAACTGGCTGGACGAGTACCAGGGCATCGTCTGCCGCCCCGGTAGCGGTCTGCGCAGCGTGAACGACCTGCGCGGCCGACGCATCGGGCTGCCGCTGTACAGCAGCCGCATCGAAAGCCGGCGCTCCGAGGCCCTGCACGGCTTCCTGGTTGCGCTGGACGTGGCGGGCCTGGCACCGTCTCAGGTGGAATTCGTCGACCTGGCCGTGGAGTCAGCAACCGCTCTGCCCGGCGGCGCACACACTTACCAGCACGCCCAGGCCGAGTACGAGCTGCTCATACGCGCGCTGCAGCGCGGCGACGTGGATGCCATCTACCTCAAGGGCGATCGGGGGCTGCAACTCGCCCACCTCACCGGCGCACGCCTGCTGTTCGACATCAGTCGCCACCCCGACCCGCTGGTGCGCATCCACAACGGCGCGCCGCGCCCCATCACCGTGCATCAGTCTCTGTTGGATGAGCACCCTCACCTCGCAGCACGCTTCCTGGCACGCATCGTCGCCGTGGAGGACTGGGCCGCCCACCACCCCGACGAAACGCTGGCCTACATCAGCCGCGAAACCGGTGGGGAGGTGCCCTGGGTGCGGCTGGCCTATGGCAGCGACGTGCATCTCAGACAGGGCACGGAGCTGACCGACACTGCCATCCACGCCCTGGAGGTCCAGAAGGCCTTCCTGCTGAAATGGGGCTTCATCCAGCACGACTTCGATGTCCAGCAGTGGATAGCCCCCGCGCCACTGCAGGAGGCCCGCCGGCTCAGTAGCGAACTGCTGGCGCAGGCCCTCTGACCTGCCCTTCCCTTCACCGAACACGCGCCATGTCCGAACGCGAATCCCGCCATCCCATCGATCCCCAGTTCCTGAAGCGCTGGTCGCCGCGCGCCTTCACCGACGAACAACTGGACGAAGCCACGCTGCTGACCTTTCTGGAAGCGGCACGGTGGGCGCCGTCGGGCTTCAACGCCCAGCCGTGGCGCTTCGTCTATGCCCTGCGGGGAACGCCGGGCTTCGCCAACATCCTGGCGACGCTGAGTCCCACCAACCAGAGCTGGGCCCAGCGCGCCGCGGCGCTGGTGACGGTGATCTCCCAGCAGCGCTGGACGCCGCCGGGCCAAGACGCGCCAAAGCCGAATGGCATGCATGCCTTCGATACCGGCGCAGCCAGCGCCTACATGAAACTCCAGGCATCGTTGTCCGGCTGGCATGCGCACACCGTTGGCGGCTTCGACCGCGAGTCGCTCGGCAGGAGCCTGGCCGTCCCCGAGGACTTCGTCGTTCAGGTGGTCGTGGCCCTGGGGCGTCGCGGGGACAGGTCTTTGCTGCCCGAGGCGCTGCAGGCGCGCGAGCAGCCGAGCACCCGGCTGCCGCTGGCATCGCTCGCCGCGGCGGACCGGTTCGACTTTTCCTGAAACAGCCCATGTCGCTCAGCCCGTCCCCCCTCGCCTCAACAGGAACGCCGCC
>NZ_DASWYS010000008.1:0-16985 GCF_036404855.1 Roseateles sp. | reverse complement strand
CGGCGATGTCGGCAAGGCTGGCGTGGCCATCGACTCGGTGGAGGACATGAAGATCCTGTTCGACGGCATCCCGCTGGACAAGGTGTCTGTCTCCATGACCATGAACGGCGCCGTGCTGCCGGTGCTGGCGGGTTACGTCGTTGCGGCGGAGGAGCAGGGCGTGGGCCAGCACCAGCTGGCCGGGACCATTCAGAACGACATCCTCAAGGAGTTCATGGTCCGAAACACCTACATCTACCCGCCGGAGCCGTCGATGCGCATCGTCGGCGACATCATCGAGTACACGGCGCGGGAGATGCCCAAGTTCAACTCCATTTCCATCTCCGGCTATCACATGCAGGAGGCGGGGGCCACGCAGGCACTGGAGCTGGCCTTCACGCTGGCCGACGGCCAGGAGTACGTGAAGACGGCCCTGGCCAAGGGGCTGAACGTGGACGACTTCGCGCCGCGACTGTCATTCTTCTGGGCCATCGGGATGAACTTCTATCTCGAGATCGCCAAGATGCGCGCCGCGCGCCTGTTGTGGTGCCGCATCATGAAGGGCTTCGGTGCCACATCGCCCAAGAGCCTGATGTTGCGCACCCACTGCCAGACCTCGGGCTGGAGCCTGACCGAACAGGACCCGTACAACAACGTCGTGCGCACCACCATCGAGGCCATGGCAGCCGTGTTCGGCGGCACGCAGAGCCTGCACACCAACTCGCTGGACGAAGCCATCGCGCTGCCCACCGAGTTCAGCAGCCGCATTGCGCGCAACACCCAGCTCATCATCCAGGAGGAGACTCACATCACCAACGTCGTCGACCCCTGGGCCGGCAGCTACATGATGGAGAAGCTCACGCAGGACATGGCCGACAAGGCCTGGGCCATCATCGAGGAAGTGAACGCCCAAGGCGGCATGATCAAGGCGGTGGACTCCGGCTGGGCCAAGCTCAAGATCGAGGCGAGCGCTGCCGAGAAGCAGGCACGCATCGACTCGGGCCAGGACGTCATCGTTGGCGTCAACAAGTACAAGCTGGCCAAGGAAGACACGATCGAGATCCTGGACGTGGACAACGTGAAGGTGCGGGAGGCGCAGATCGAACGGCTGAAGAAGATCAAGGCCACGCGCGACACGGACGCCGTGCAGGCTGCCCTGGGCGCGCTGACGCGCGCGGCCGAGAATGGTGAGGGCAACCTGCTGGACCTCAGCATCCAGGCGATGCGGCTGCGCGCGACGGTGGGCGAGGTGTCCGACGCGCTGGAGTCCGTGTTCGGCCGCCATCGTGCCGACACGCACAAGGTCAGCGGCGTCTACGCGGCCGCCTACGATTCGGCTGAAGGCTGGGCCAAGCTGCAGGGCGAGATTGCCGCATTTGGTGACGAACAGGGGCGCCGCCCGCGCGTGATGATCGCCAAGTTGGGCCAGGACGGCCATGATCGCGGTGCCAAGGTCGTCGCCACAGCCTTCGCCGACCTGGGTTTCGACGTCGACATCGGCCCGCTGTTCCAGACACCTGAGGAATGCGCGCGCCAGGCCATCGAGAACGACGTGCATGCGGTGGGCGTATCCACGCTGGCCGCCGGCCACAAGACGCTGGTGCCGGCCATCATTGCCGAGCTGAAGAAGCAGGGTGCGGACGACATCATCGTCTTCGTCGGCGGCGTCATCCCGCAGCAGGACTATGGCTTCCTGTTCGATGCCGGCGTCAAAGGCATCTACGGCCCCGGCACGCCCATCCCGGCCAGTGCCAAGGGCGTGCTGGAGGCGATCAAGGCGCAGCTGGCGGGAGTGCCCGCCTGATGACGCCGACGCTGGCTCCCGTCGTCGATGAGGATTTCGAGGCCATGCTGAGCCTGCGCATCGAGGCCTTGCGCGAGAGCCTAGAGCGGCTGGGTCGCTTCGATCCGGCCGTGGCGCGGGCGCGCCTGAGGAGCCAGTTCCGGCCTGAGTGGATGCAGCATCTCGTCGTGGATGACGAGCGCGTGGGCTACTTCACGGTCGAGCCGGGCGAAGGCGAGTTGCGCCTGCACCACCTGTACCTGAGGCCGTCGGCGCAAGGCCGCGGCATCGGCGCCTGGGTGCTCGAGCGCCTCAAGGCGCAGGGGCTGCCGATCACGCTGGCCGCGCTGCGCGAAAGCCGTGCCAACGACTTCTACCGTCGCCATGGCTTCCGCGCCGTAGAGGAGCGGGACTTCGACATCGAGTACCGCTGGGAGACCGTGGCATGAGCCTGGCCGCACCGCTCAAGGCCGGCCAGCGCCGTGCGCTGGCAAAGGCCATCACGCTCGTGGAGTCCACCCGGGGCGACCATCGCGAGCAGGCCGATGCGCTGCTGACCGAGTTGATGCCCGCCACCGGTCGTGCGCTGCGGCTGGGCATTTCCGGTGTGCCGGGCGTGGGCAAGAGCACCTTCATCGAGGCTTTCGGCGTCTTCCTGCTGGAGCAGGGCCACCGCGTGGCGGTGCTGACCATCGACCCCTCCAGCTGCGTGTCGGGAGGTGCCATCCTGGGCGACAAGACACGCATGGAGAAGCTCTCCATGGATACGCGCGCCTTCATTCGCCCCAGCCCCAGCGGGGGCACATTGGGCGGTGTGGCCGAGAAGACCCGGGAAGCCCTGCTGCTGTGTGAGGCAGCGGGTTACGACGTCGTCATCGTCGAGACCGTGGGCGTGGGCCAGAGCGAGACGGCCGTGGCCAGCATGACCGACCTCTACCTGCTGTTGCAGCTGCCCAATGCGGGCGACGATCTGCAGGCCATCAAGAAGGGCGTCATGGAGCTGGCTGACCTGGTCGTCATCAACAAGGCCGACCTCGACGATGCCGCCGCCACCCGCGCGCAGGCACAGATCACGTCTGCGCTGAGGTTGATGCCGGCCCATGCCCACGCCACGCAGCGCGTGATGAAGGTCAGCGCATTGAAGTCCAATGGCATCGCGCCTGTGTGGGCTGCGCTGACGGCGCTGCGCGACGAGCGCGAGGCCAGCGGCGCCTGGGCAGCCCGGCGGCGCGATCAGTCGCTGGCGTGGATGTGGGAGCGCATCCAGTCCGGGCTGAAGCAGGCCTTTGTCGCCCATCCCGTCGTTCACGCCCAGCTTGATGTCGCGACGGCAGCGGTGCGCGAGGGCCGCACGCCCGCCTCCACGGCGGCGCGCCAACTCCTCGCTGCCTTCAAGTCCGGGAGCCACGCATGATCTCTGGCTTGCACCACATCAACCTGCGTGCGCCGGCGCCGATGCTGGCGACGCTGCGCGATTTCTACCGCGACGTGCTGGGCCTGGAAGTCGGTCAGCGGCCGGATTTCGGCACCCCGGGCTACTGGCTCTATGCCGGCGGCCATCCCATCGTCCACCTGTCCGAGCAGCGGCCTGGTGAAGCGGCGCGAGGCCCGGTCGACCCGGCCGCGCCGACGACCTTCGATCACACTGCCTTTGCCGGCAGCGACGCTCCGGCCATGGCGGCCCGCCTCGTCGAGCTGGGCGTTCGCTTCCATGAATCTCGCTCGGCCGTGACCGGCCAGCACCAGTTCTTTCTGCAAGACCCCGCCGGCAACGGCGTGGAGATCAACTTTCCGTTCTGAAGAGAGCCGACCACCATGCATGACATCCTGCAAGCACTCGAAGCCAAGCGCGCCCGCGCGCGGCTGGGCGGCGGCGAGAAGCGCATTGCCGCCCAGCACGCCAAGGGCAAGCTGACCGCCCGCGAGCGACTGGAGCTTCTATTCGACGAAGGCAGCTTCGAGGAATGGGACATGTTCGTCGAGCACCGCTGCGTGGACTTCGGCATGGCCGACAACAAGATCCCTGGCGACGGCGTCGTGACCGGCTACGGCATGATCAACGGCCGGCTGGCCTTTGCCTTCAGCCAGGACTTCACCGTCTTCGGCGGCGCGCTCAGCGAAGCCCATGCCGAGAAGATCTGCAAGGTGATGGACCAGGCCATGAAGGTTGGCGCCCCCGTCATCGGCCTGAACGATTCGGGCGGCGCGCGCATTCAGGAAGGCGTGGCGTCGCTCGGTGGCTATGCCGACGTCTTCCAGAAGAACGTGATGGCGTCCGGCGTCATCCCCCAGATCAGCATGATCATGGGCCCCTGCGCCGGCGGCGCGGTGTACTCGCCGGCGATGACGGACTTCATTTTCATGGTGAAGGACAGCTCGTACATGTTCGTCACGGGCCCCGAGGTCGTGAAGACCGTGACGCACGAGGAGGTCACTGCCGAGGAACTGGGCGGCGCCACCACGCACAACACCCGCAGCGGCGTGGCCGACCTGGCGTTCGAGAATGATGTGGAGGCGCTGCTGATGCTGCGCCGCTTCTTCAACTACCTGCCGCTGTCCAACCGCGAGAAGGCGCCCGTTCGCCCCAGTGGCGATCCGGCCTCGCGGCTCGACCTGTCGCTGGACACGCTGGTGCCCGACAACCCCAACAAGCCGTACGACATCAAGGAACTGATCCTCAAGGTCGTCGACGACGGCGACTTCTTCGAGCTGCAGCCCGACTACGCCAAGAACATCGTCACCGGCTTTGGGCGTATGGAGGGCCAGACGGTGGGCATCGTCGCCAACCAGCCGTTGGTGCTGGCCGGTTGCCTGGACATCAAGAGCAGCATCAAGGCCGCGCGCTTCGTGCGCTTCTGCGACGCCTTCCACATCCCCGTCGTCACCTTCGTCGACGTGCCCGGCTTCATGCCCGGCACCTCGCAGGAGTACGGCGGCATCATCAAGCACGGCGCCAAGCTCCTCTATGCCTACGCTGAGGCGACGGTGCCCAAGATCACCGTCATCACGCGCAAGGCCTACGGTGGCGCCTACGACGTGATGGCCTCCAAGCATCTGCGCGGGGATGTCAACTTCGCCTGGCCCAACGCCGAGATCGCCGTGATGGGCGCCAAGGGTGCGGTGGAGATCATCTTCCGCGAGGACAAGAAGGATCCGGGCAAGCTGGCCGAGCGTGAGGCCGAGTACAAGGCCCGCTTCGCCAACCCCTTCGTGGCTGGCGCGCGTGGTTTCATTGACGACGTCATCCAGCCGCACGAGACGCGCAAGCGCATCTGCCGCTCGCTGGCGATGTTGAAGGACAAGAAGCTGGAGAACCCGTGGCGCAAGCACGGCAACATCCCGCTGTGAATAAGGCGACCAGCGCCGTCGACGCGAAGCGGCTCACCGACATTCCCAACATCGGCAAGGCGATGGAGGCCGACCTCATCGGCTTGGGCGTGACGACGCCGGCCGACGTGAAGCGCATGGATCCCTTCGAGACCTATGACCGCCTTCGCGATCCCATGGGTCAACGTCATGACCCTTGCGTGCTGGACACCTTTATGGTCGCGCACGACTTCATGAACGGCGGGCCTGCCCAGCCGTGGTGGAACTTCACCGAGCAGCGCAAGAAGCTGCTGGGCACAAAGAAATAACGAGGCTCAACATGTTCACAAAGATCCTCATTGCGAACCGCGGCGAGATCGCTTGCCGCGTCATCGCCACCGCCCGGAAGATGGGCATCCAGACCGTCGCCGTCTACTCCGAAGCGGACAGGGACGCTCGCCACGTGGAGCTGGCCGACGAGGCCGTGCTGCTGGGCCCGGCGCCGTCGCGCGAGAGCTACCTGGTCGCCGACAAGATCATTGCCGCGTGCAAGGAGACCGGCGCCCAGGCACTGCACCCGGGCTATGGTTTCCTGTCCGAGAACGAGGACTTCGCGCGCCGCTGCGAGGAGGAAGGCATCGTCTTCATCGGCCCCAAGCACCACAGCATTGCGGCCATGGGCGACAAGATCGCCTCCAAGAAGCTGGCGGGCGAGGCCAAGGTCAGCACCATTCCGGGCCACAACGAGCCCATCCTTTCGCCAGAGGAGGCCGTGCAGATTGCCCAGCGCATCGGCTACCCGGTGATGATCAAGGCCAGCGCGGGCGGCGGCGGCAAGGGGCTGCGCGTGGCCTTCAACGACAAGGAGTGCTTCGAGGGCTTCACGTCCTGTCGCAACGAGGCTCGCAACAGCTTTGGCGACGACCGCGTCTTCATGGAGAAGTTCGTCGAGCAGCCCCGCCATATCGAGATCCAGGTGCTGGGCGACTCGCAGGGCAACGTCGTCTACCTGTGGGAGCGCGAGTGTTCCATCCAGCGCCGCCACCAGAAGGTCATCGAGGAGGCGCCGTCGCCGTTCATCAGCGAGGCCACGCGCCGCGCCATGGGTGAGCAGGCCGTGGCGCTGGCCAAGGCCGTCAAGTATCAGAGCGCCGGCACGGTGGAGTTCGTCGTCGGCAAGGACCAGGACTTCTACTTCCTGGAGATGAACACGCGGCTTCAGGTGGAGCACCCGGTCACCGAGTGCATCACCGGGCTCGATCTCGTCGAGCAGATGATCCGCGTCGCCGCCGGCGAGCCGCTGTCCTTCACACAGGCCGACATCAAGCGCGACGGCTGGGCGATCGAGTGCCGCATCAATGCGGAAGACCCCTTCCGCAACTTCCTGCCATCCACCGGTCGGCTGGTGCGCTACCAGCCGCCGGAGACGAGCATGCAGCAGGCTGAGCCGACCCGCTTCGGCGTGCGCGTGGACACCGGCGTCTACGAGGGTGGCGAGATCCCGATGTTCTACGACTCGATGATCGCCAAGCTCATCGTGCACGGGAAGGACCGCGCCGAGGCCATCGTCAAGATGCGCGAGGCGCTGAACGGCTTCGTCATCCGCGGCGTGTCCAGCAACATTCCTTTCCAGGCGGCGCTGCTGGGGCACGCCGATTTCGCGACCGGCAACTTCAACACCGGCTTCATCGCCCAGCACTACGCCGGCGGCTTCAAGGCCGAGGACGTGCCGCACGACGACCCGCTGTTCCTCGTCGCGCTGGCGGGCTTCATCCGCCGCAAGGCGCGCGAGCGCGAGGCCGGCATCAGTGGCCAGCTGCGAGGCCACGAGGTGCAGATCGAGCATGACTACGTTGCCGTCGTCAACCTTGGCGGTGGGCGCAGCGAGCAGCATGCCCTGCGCATCAGCGAGTTCGCCGGCGCGCTGGGCGAGGCTCGCGTGCAGGTGGGCGACAAGGACTACCGCATCGTCTCGAGCTCGCGGCTCAACGATGTGCGCATCACGGGTACCGTCAACGGCCTGGCTTTCACGGCCCAGGCCGAGCGCGGCACGGCCAGGAATCCACTGGCCTATCGCATCCAGCATGGCGGACGCTCCGTCGAGCTGACCGTGCTGAGCCCGCGCGCCGCCGAGTTGCAGGTGCTGATGCCCTACAAGGCACCGCCCGACACCTCGAAGCTACTGCTGTCGCCGATGCCCGGTCTCTTGGTTCACCTTGCCGCGCAGGTCGGGCAGGCCGTGCAGGCCGGCGAGCGACTGGCTGTCATCGAGGCGATGAAGATGGAGAACATCCTGACGGCCCAGCAGGACGTTACCGTGGCGGAGATCCTGGCCACGCCGGGCGAGAGCCTGTCAGTGGACCAGCCCATCCTGCGCTTTGTCTGAATCCGTCGCCATCGTCGGCGCGGGTGTAGCCGGCGCGGCGGCGGCCGTCCGGCTGGCAGAGCGCGGCATCGAGGTGGACGTTTACGAGGCGGTGCCCGAGCCGCGCCCCATCGGCGCCGGCCTGCTGCTGCAGCCAACCGGCCAGCGGGTGCTGGCAGCCATGGGGTTGCTGGACGGCGCGCTCGCGCTGGGCACGCGCGTGGACCGGCTGTTCGGGGACACGCCCAAGGGGCGTGCCGTGCTGGACATGAGCTACCGCCGCTTTCATCCTGAGGCCTACGGCCTGGGCATCCAGCGCGGCGCGCTGATGGGGCTGTTGTGGGGACGCCTGCGTGATCTGGGCGTGCGCTGGCATTGCGGCGCGGCGGTGGAGGACTTTCAGCAGGACGATCGGGGCGTGACGTTGATCCGAGCCGGTGGTGGCACGGCCCGCCACGCGGCCCTCGTCCTTGCCAATGGCAGCTTCTCCAAGCTGCGCCAAAGCATGCATGTCCGTCAGCATGCGCGCCTCTTTCCCTGGGGCGCCGTGTGGACCGTGCTGCCTGCGCCCGAGGGTTTCCCGCAGATCGAGTTGCGCCAGCGCTTCCGCTCGGCCTCTCAGATGCTGGGCCTGATGCCCGTCGGTCAGGCAACACGTGCCGACAACCAACGCGGTATCAACCTGTTCTGGAGCCTGCCGGTAGCCGAGTTGACCGGCTGGTCCACGCGCTTGGGCCTGGACAGGCTCAAGCACCAGATGAGCGGCCTGTTCCCCGAGGTGGCGCCGCTGATCGCGGGCTTGACCGACCCGGCCCAGTTGCGCGAGGCGCGCTATGCCGATGTCTGGATGCAGCGCTGGCATGACCGCCGAGTGCTGGCCATCGGCGACTGCGCCCATGGCATGAGCCCTCAACTGGGTCAGGGTGCCAACATGGCGCTCATCGACGCGCACGAGCTGGCCGCCGAGGCCCGCGGCGCCTGGCCCCAAGTGTTCGAGCGCTACACACGCCGCCGCCGTGCCCATCTGCGTTTCTACGGCCAGGCCAGCAAGGGCCTGACGCCGATGTTCCAGTCCCACGCCGTGCTGGCGCCCTGGCTGCGCGATCGCTTCTTCGGCTGGGGTGGTCGGCTGCCCTACATCCATCAACAATCCATCGCCACCCTGGCCGGCTACAAGACTGGCTGGCTGTGGGGGCAGCTCAAACTGTGACCACGACCATGAGCAATACCCGACCCTTCCGAGTCCTCGGCCTGCAACAGATCGCCATCGGCGGTCTCGACAAGGCCAAGCTGCGCCACCTGTGGGTGGACTTGCTGGGCGTGCCGGTGACCAGCACCTTCAAGAGTGAGCGCGAGAACGTCGACGAGGACATCTGCACGCTGGGGCAGGGCTCTCACGCGGTGGAGGTGGACCTCATGCAGCCGCTGGATCCGGAGAAGAAGCCCGCCGTGCATGCGACGCCGCTGAACCACATCGGCCTGTGGGTGGATGACCTGCCCGTGGCCGTGCAGTGGCTGGAGTCGCAGGGACTGCGATTCGCACCGGGCGGCATCCGCCGTGGCGCGGCCGGCCACGACATCTGCTTCGTCCACCCCAAGGGCAGCGAGCAGTTCCCGTTCGGTGGTGAGGGCGTGCTGATCGAGCTGGTGCAGGCGCCGCCCGATGTCGTCGCCGCGTTAGGCTGATGGTCCGTCGCGCCCTGTCGTTGAAGGACCTTGGCGCGCAGCTCGATGGCCAGCAGTTCTGGCAGGTGCATCGCAACGCCATCGTCAACCTGGCGCATGCCGACTGGGTGGAGCGCGATGCGCTGGGGCACATGAGCATCCACCTGAAGCAGCATGCCGAAACCCTCAGCGTCAGCCAGAGATTCCAGGCTCGCGTCAAGCAGATGTAGTCCCCGGCCAAGTGTTCTTCCAACGGCGAAGCAGCACTTGCGCGATGGCGTCTTCCGCGCATGGGGTCTCGCCCCTAACCTTCGGGCTGCAAATCTTGCGCGTGCCTCGCTGGGCTGACCGGCCCGTGGCACACCGGGAGGCGGGGCAGCCACAAGCGGCTTCGTGGATTCGGTCGCAAGGCTTTGCAAGGGCCAAAATCATGCGCCTCTGTTTTTTGAGTCGCCCATGCGCCTTGCCCTCGCACTGTCCGCCCTGTTGCTGCCCGCGTTCGCGCAGGCCTGGGGCAACCACACGCCCATGTGCTATCGCGCCTTCGAGCGCATGCCCGAGGTCGCGAACGTCGCGCCGGTGAGGGCCGAATCGCTCGTCGATTTCCTGCGTGATCAGGATGCCGCCATTGCCCGGATGCTGGACGCCCAGGAGGCGTGGGCTCGTGAACATCTGAAGCAGCACGCACCTCGTCCCGAGTCGTTGCGCTTTCTGGCCGACGCCGGACGCAGCGATGCCGACCGGCGCGCAGCCTTCCTGCGCGCGTTGAGGCTGTCGCCTCAGTCCCGTCTGGCCCTGTATCTGCAGCCTGACCCGCGGGACTCTGCATCGACGCGTCCCGCCATTGACGCGAACCTCGTCACCGCCGTGAAGCCGGGTGCCGGCGCCACGCAGCGCTTCGTCGCGTTGCAGCCGGGCGAGGCGGTTCCGGCCCTGGCCGTGCTGGCCTCGGCCTGCGACGAACCGGACTACGGCCAGGACCTGAACCTTTTCGACGACAACCCGGGACACCCGCAGAACCCGTCCTACGGCTTCGGCCAGCAGCCCTTTGGCAACCCGGCGGTGGCTATCGGCTCGCAGGCACCGTTCCACATGGGCTTCTTTCACCAGGGGGCCATCTTCAACACGCTGGCGCCCAGTTTCGCGCGCACCTTCACCGAGTTGCGCGTGCAGCAGTACGGTGGCCTGGCCCAACTGGCCTGGGAGACCGGCCATGCCTATTGGGGCTGGCGCTTTGCCGGCATGGCACTGCACCACGTCGAGGACCTGACTCAGCCGTACCACGCCAGCGCCGCGCCGGGCGCCACACTGGGCCGCATGATGTGGGTCAACCTCAAAGCCCAGCTTGGCGCGCCGGCGGATCGGCAGGGGCTCGTGGTCTTGCAGGGCAACCGCCATTTCGTGCTGGAGGATTTTCAGACGCGCTGGATCATGGACAGTGCCCGTCAGCGCCGCGATGGGCCGTTGGAGCTGGCCCTGCGCGATGCCACACGCGACGCGCGCTATCCGGCCTGGAGCGCCGGCTATGTGCGCGACACCGTGGCCGCCGAGGCTTTCCAGGCCGGCCCGGCGACGGACGCGGCCGTCGTCGTCGGTGCGCCGGCGAGATTTGTCACCGACCCCCATCTTGATTTCGCTGCCAACGAGGCCCGCTTCGGTCCCGAGCTCGCGCACGACCTGCAGGGCCAGCGCGACGTCCTGCATGGGGCCGTCGCGGAGCTGCTGGGCCACTTCGGCGCCCACAGCCGCAATGCCCTGCGCGGGCTGTTGAAGCAGGCCGGAAAGGCCTCGCAATGATTTCGTGAGAGACGAAACAAAAGTCGCTTTCTGGCGCAGAATCACCTGATTCACGAAGGCTATGCTGGAGTCCGATTCATCATGCGACACGATCTCACCACCCTCAACCTCGTGCTGGCCATCGAGCAGACGCGCTCGATCACCCGTGGCGCTGCCCAGGAACATCTGGCGCTAGCTGCCGCGAGCAAGCGACTCTCGGACCTGGAAAGCCGCCTCGGCGTGCAGCTCTTCGAGCGCCGCGCACGCGGTGTCGAGCCGACCGAAGCGGGGCGTGCGCTGGTGCGTCACATCCGTTCGCTGCACGCGTCGCTCTACGCCCTCGAGACCGAGGTCATGGAGTTCTCCCGCGGCATCAAGGGCCATCTGCGCATTGCAGCGAATAGCAGCGCCATCACGGAAGCGCTGCCGCCGCATCTGGTGGGCTTTTCCCAGGCTCATGCGCAGATTCGCATCAGCCTGGAGGACCTGACCAGCGCCGAGGCCCAGGCCGCGGTCGCCGAGGGGCGGGCGGACGTGGGCGTCTTCTCGCCGCCGCTGCTGGACAACCGGCTGCAAACCTGGGTCTTCGCTCACGGCCGCCTGGCCGCGTTGGTGCCGCTGAAGCATCCGCTGGCCCAGCGCGAGGAGGTGCGGTTCGACGACCTGCTGGCCTACGACCTCATCGGCCTGCATGCGGGCGCCAGCGCGCAGGAGCTGATGCGCGAGCAGGCTGCCGCGCGCGGCAAGACGCTGAACGCGCGCTGGCAGGTGCGGGGCTTCGACGCCATCGCCCAGCTCGTCGAGGCGGGACTGGGCGTCGCCGTGCTGCCGGAGCAACCGGCCGAACGCTTCACACGTGTCTTCGGCGTGCGCTGCCTGCGTCTGGAAGAACCCTGGGCCGAGCGCGAATATGTACTGGGCGTGTTGCGCCAACAGCGGCTGCCGACGGTGGTGCAGCGCTTCGTCGACACGCTGATTCCACGAGATAAGCAATGACCTCTAGAACCCTCTACGACAAGCTCTGGGATGAGCATGTCGTGCACACCGAGCCGGACGGCACGGCGCTGCTCTACATCGACCGCCACCTCGTCCACGAGGTGACCAGCCCGCAGGCTTTCGAGGGCCTGGACCTGGCCGGTCGAAAAGTCTGGCGACTGAGCGCCAACCTGGCCGTCAGCGACCACAACGTGCCGACGACGGATCGCAGTGCCGGCATCGCCGACCCCGTCTCCAGGCTGCAGGTGGATACGCTGGACGCCAACTGCGATCGCTTCGGCATCACGCAGTTCAAGATGACCGATCGCCGCCAGGGCATCGTGCATGTCATCGGCCCCGAGCAGGGCGCCACGCTGCCTGGCATGACCGTGGTCTGCGGCGACAGCCACACCTCCACCCACGGAGCCTTCGGTGCGCTGGCTCACGGGATCGGCACCAGCGAGGTCGAACATGTGCTGGCCACGCAGACGCTGTCGGCCAAGAAGGCCAAGAACCTGCTCGTGAAGGTCGAGGGCAAGCTGCCCGCCGGTTGTGGTGCGAAGGACATCGTGCTGGCCATCATCGGCAGGATCGGCACTGCAGGCGGCACGGGCTACACCATCGAGTTCGCCGGCTCCGCCATCCGTGCGCTGAGCATGGAAGGCCGCATGACGGTCTGCAACATGGCCATCGAGGCCGGCGCCCGTGCGGGCCTGATCGGCGTGGACGAAACGACGATCCAGTATGTGCGCGGACGCCCGTTCTCGCCGCAGGGCGTGGAATGGGAGCAGGCCGTGGCCTACTGGCGCACGCTGCACTCCGACCCCGGCGCGCATTTCGACAAGACCGTCGAGATCGATGCCGCGCAGATCCGCCCGCAGGTCACCTGGGGCACCTCTCCCGAGATGGTGCTGGCCATCGACGATCGCGTGCCGGACCCCGACAAAGAGCGTGACGACGTCAAGCGCGGCGCCATCGAGCGCGCGCTGACCTACATGGCGCTGGAGCCCAACAAGGCCATCTCCGACATCCACGTCGACAAGGTCTTCATCGGCTCCTGCACCAACAGTCGGATCGAGGACATGCGCGAAGCTGCCGCCATCGTGCGCCGCGTGGGCGGTCGCGTGGCCAGGAACATCAAGCTGGCGCTAGTGGTGCCGGGCTCGGGCCTCGTCAAGGCGCAGGCCGAGGCCGAGGGCCTGGACCAGGTCTTCAAGGCTGCCGGCTTCGAATGGCGCGAGCCCGGCTGCTCCATGTGCCTGGCGATGAACGCCGACCGGCTGGAGCCGGGTGAGCGCTGCGCATCGACCAGCAACCGCAATTTCGAGGGCCGCCAGGGCGCCGGTGGCCGTACCCATCTCGTCAGCCCGGCCATGGCTGCCGCAGCCGCGATGACCGGCCATTTCGTTGACGTGAGGACGCTGGCCTGACATGGACAAGTTCACCATCCACAAGGGCCTGGTCGCGCCCATGGACCGCGAGAACGTCGATACCGACGCGATCATTCCCAAGCAGTTCCTGAAGTCGATCAAGCGCTCGGGCTTCGGCCCCAACCTGTTCGACGAATGGCGCTATCTGGACCATGGCGAGCCCGGTCAGGACCCGGCAAGCCGAAAGCCCAATCCCGATTTCGTGCTGAACCAGCCTCGCTACGCAGGGGCAAGCGTGCTGATTGCGCGCCAGAACTTCGGCTGCGGTTCCAGCCGCGAGCATGCGCCCTGGGCGCTGCAGCAGTACGGCTTCCGCGCCATCCTGGCGCCCAGCTTCGCGGACATCTTCTTCAACAACTGCTTCAAGAACGGCCTGCTGCCCATCGCGCTGCCGGCGTCGGCGATGAACCAGCTGTTCGACGAGGTCAAGGCCTTTCCGGGCTACCAGTTGGTCGTGGACCTGCCGCGCCAGGTCGTCGTCAAGCCCGATGGCGCCGAGATCGCCTTTGACATCGAGCCCTTTCGCAAGGAATGCCTGCTCGGCGGCCTGGACGAGATTGGCCTGACGCTGCAGCACAGCGACAAGATCCGCGCCTTCGAGGCCGCCCGCATTGCCGCGAAGCCCTGGCTGAACAACCGAGTGATTTGAGATGAAGAAGATTGCAGTACTGCCTGGCGACGGCATCGGCCCGGAGATCATGGCCGAGGCGGTCAAGGTGCTGAACGCGCTGGACCTGGCTGTGACGCTGGAATGGGCCGACGTGGGCGGCAAGGCCTACGAGACCAGTGGCCATCCGCTGCCGCCGGCCACGCTCAAGCTGGCCCAGGAGGCGGACGCCGTGCTGTTCGGCGCCGTGGGCGACTGGAAGTACGACAAGCTGGAACGTTCGCTGCGCCCCGAGCAGGCCATTCTGGGGCTGCGCAAGGCGCTGGGCCTGTTCGCCAACTTCCGCCCGGCCATCTGCTATGAGCAACTGACGCATGCGTCGTCCCTGAAGCCCGAGCTGGTGGCGGGTCTGGACATCCTCATCATCCGCGAGCTGACCGGCGACATCTACTTCGGCCAGCCGCGTGGCCGCCGCACGGCCGTGGACGGCCACTTCCCCGGCGCGGACGAAGCCTTTGACACGATGCGGTACTCGCGCCCCGAGATCGAGCGCATCGCCCACGTTGCCTTCCAGGCCGCACGCAAGCGCAACAAGCGCCTCACCAGCGTCGATAAGGCCAACGTGCTGGAGACCTCGCAGCTGTGGAAGGACATCGTCACTGAGGTCCACGCCCAGTACCCCGACGTGGAGCTGGACCACATGTACGTGGACAACGCCGCGATGCAGCTTGTCAAGGCGCCCAAGAAGTTCGACGTCGTCGTGACCGGCAACATGTTCGGCGACATCCTGTCTGACGAGGCCGCGATGCTGACCGGCTCCATTGGCATGCTGCCTTCCGCCTCGTTGGATGCGAACAACAAGGGGCTCTACGAGCCCAGCCACGGCAGCGCGCCGGACATCGCAGGCAAGGGAATTGCGAACCCGCTGGCTACAATCCTGTCTGCTGCCATGATGCTCAAGTTCTCCCTCAACCTGCCCGAAGCCGCCGCTCGTATCGAAGCCGCGGTCGAATCGGTGCTGGCCCAGGGCTTGCGCACTGCCGACATCTGGAGTGAAGGTACCTCGAAGGTCACGACCATCGAGATGGGCGACGCTGTCGTCAAAGCCATCACGACCACCAAAACCATTAAGAGCTAAAGCTCCGTCTCGTCTCGCCCCTCCAAACCCGGCGAACGAGCCGGGGCCCGAAATGGATGGGGTTTGGTGACAGTACGACGAAAGGATTTGACGATGACGACCTTGGTAGGCCTCGTAGGCTGGCGTGGCATGGTGGGTTCGGTGCTCATGGAGCGCATGACCGCCGAACGCGATTTCGACCTGATCGAGCCGCTGTTCTTCTCGACTTCCAACGCCGGTGGCGCTGCTCCGGCCCAGGCCAAGAACGAGAAGTCGCTGCAGAACGCGTTCGACATCGACCAGCTCAAGCGCTGCGACATCATCATCACCGCCCAGGGCGGCGACTACACGACCGAGGTCTACCCCAAGCTGCGCGCAGCGGGTTGGGCTGGTCACTGGATCGACGCCGCCTCCACGCTGCGCATGGCTGATGACGCCGTCATCATCCTGGATCCCGTCAACCGCCCGGTCATCGACCAGGCCCTCGCCAACGGCGGCAAGAACTGGATCGGCGGCAACTGCACCGTCAGCTGCATGCTGATGGGCGTTGGTGCGTTGTACAAGGCTGGCCTCGTCGAATGGATGTCGACGCAGACCTACCAGGCCGCTTCCGGCGGCGGTGCCCAGCACATGCGCGAGCTGCTGACCCAGTACGGCACGCTGAACGCATCGGTGAAGCCGCTGCTGGATGACCCCAAGAGTGCCATCCTCGAGATCGACCGCCAGGTCATCGCCAAGCAGCGTTCGCTAAGCGCCGAGGAAACGGCCAACTTCGGTGTGCCGCTGGGTGGCTCGCTGATCCCATGGATCGACAAGGACCTGGGCAACGGCATGTCCAAGGAAGAGTGGAAGGGCATGGCCGAGACCAACAAGATCCTCGGCTCGGGAGCCATTCCCGTCGATGGGTTTTGTGTTCGCGTCGGCGCGATGCGCTGCCACAGCCAGGCCCTGACCTTCAAGCTCAAGAAGGACGTGCCGCTGGCCGACATCGAAGCCATGATCGCCGCGGACAACGCCTGGGTGAAGGTCGTGCCGAATACACGGGAAGCGACGATTCGTGACCTGACGCCGGTGGCCGTCACTGGCACGATGACGATTCCCGTCGGTCGGCTGCGCAAGCTGGCCATGGGGCCGGAGTATCTGGGCGCGTTCACGATCGGCGACCAGTTGCTGTGGGGCGCTGCCGAACCGCTGCGCCGCATGCTGCGCATCCTGCTGGAACGGTAATTCGCTTACGGTCTTTTACGCTTGGACCTAGGGTTCACCCGGGCGTCGATATTGAAACCAAACTACACATGAGGTATCGCGTGAGCATTTCAGCGTATATGCTTGATACCGTTGTGTTTTTGATTCGAAACTCGACGCATGTCACACCGTGCAGACCAGGTTCATGCAGCGCGTGCTGAAGATCGAGACAGGCGGGGCCCTCAAGAGCCCCGCCTTGTTGCTTTGGGGAATGCCTTGAAAGACCACATTCGCGACGCATTCGAGGGAGTTCGACCCATGGGCTTTGCTCGCCATCACATCGCGCTGGCTGCGCTGCTCCTGGCCAGCGGCAGCGTGCAGGCCCTGGGCCTGGGCAAGCTCAATGTGCAGTCGGCGCTCGGGGAGACCATGCGCGCCGAGATCGACGTCACCAGTCTGACGGCCGAGGAAGCTTCCACGCTCAAGGCGCGCATTGCTCCGCCCGATTCCTATCGCGCCTCCGGCGTCGAATACAACCCGGTGCTGACTTCGACCCATGTTCAGGTCGTGCGCAACAACGGACGCACGGTGTTGCGCGTCAGCAGCGACCGCTCGGTGCAGGAACCCTTCGTCGACGTCATCCTCGAACTGAGCTGGTCCAGTGGCCGCCTCGTGCGCGAGTACACGCTGCTGTTCGACCCGCCGGGGCTGCCCAAGCCGGCGCCGATCATCACCGCGCCGCCGGCCATTGCCGCGGCGCCTGCGCCGGCGCCCGCCGCTGCCGCTTCCAGCGAGGC
>NZ_DASWYS010000007.1:0-41750 GCF_036404855.1 Roseateles sp. | reverse complement strand
AGCAGCAGGCCGTTGCCCTCGATCTGGGAGAAGGACTCGGGCGTGGCCCGGTAGTGGGGCAGGGCGCCGTTGGCCATCCAGCCGGCGATCGTGCTGAAGGACAGGCCGACGAAGCCGGGGCGGCGCTTGCGCGCCGCCGTGAGCCGCGTGTCGATGTCCAGCTCGCTCCAGCGCTCGCCCCGGGCCAGCGAGGCCTCGAACTCGGCGTAAAACTCGCACATGGCCGCACCGTCCTCGACCATGGTCTCGCGGATGAAGGCGGCCTCTGCGGCGGTCTTGCGGCTCTTCAGCAGGGTGCTGGGATTGATCTGCTCGACGACCGACACGGTGGCCGGCACGGCCTCGCGCAGGCCCAGTGTCACGCGCCTGGGGTCGATCAGCAGCCGGGCCGTGGCGGGCAGGGCGGCAAGGGCCTGAGCGGCCTGGGCGTAGGGCGCCAGCTGGATGCCGTCGGCCGCGAGGCGGGCCGCCACGTCGGCCGGCAGCTTGGCGTCGCCGACGAAGAGCCGGCCACCGTTCGCGTCCAGCAGCAGGTGGGCGATGAAGACGGGGTTGCACTCCACGTCCGAGCCGCGCAGGTTGAGCAGCCACGCCACGTCGTCCACGGTGGACACCAGGTGGTGGGTGGCCTGCACCGAGGCCATGGCGGCGCGCACGCGGGCCAGCTTGTCGGCACGAGCCACGGCGGCCTGGGGCGGCAGGTGCTCGTAGACGGGCTCGGTGGGCAGGCCGGGACGGTCGTCCCAGGCGTCCTGCACCAGGTCCAGGTCGGTTCGCAGCGTGACGCCGACGCGCTGCATGGCCGCGCGCAGCGCGTTGGCCAGCGACAGGCCGAGGACCTGGCCGTCCACGGCCAGCACCTGACCGGGCTGCAGGGTCTTGGCGATCCAGTCGATGTAGAGCGTGGACGCGCCGGTGGGCATCTTCTCGAGCTGGATGCCGCTGCCGGCAAGCTGCGCCTCGGCCTGGGCCCAGTAGCGGCTGTCGGCGAACAGGGCGGCGCGGTCGCGCGTGACGACCAGGCTGCCCATGGAGCCGGTGAAGCCCGACAGGTACTGCCGGCCCTGCCAGCGGTCGGGAAGGTACTCGGACAGGTGCGGGTCGCTGGATGGCACCAGCACGGCGTGAGCGCCCTGGGCGTTGAGGGCGTCGCGCAGGCGCTCGATGCGCAGGCGGGTTTCGGAGGTGCGGGTGTCCATGGTGGCGGACCTTGGTCGGCTGAAGCGGTGGCGGGATTCTAGGTTTGGCGCCGTGTCTTGGCCCGATCGTCACGCCGACGGCGTCGGAAGGAGGCGCTGGCCGCAGCATCGCGAAGGATCACGCCCCATCTTTCTTAGACGGCGACGTGCGCAGCGGCCGAGGCTGATGTCGGCTTTTGACGATCCAAATCGTTCTACGTCTTTAGCATCTGGACAAGCAGGCAGGCCACGATGGCTTGTCGCTGTTGACCCCTGAAGCATTCCTGGACGATCGAACTTCATTACTTTTCGCGGACATCCTTGCTGCGCGCCTTCGTCTTCCTCAGTTGTCACGTTCTTGGGCTCATGGGCGCCACCTCAGCCCTGGCAGAGTCCGTGGCAGCTTCCGCCGGGCAAGGCGTCCAACCCGTTCTGCATTCGACGCTAGCGGGCGCCGTTGATGCGACCACAGGGGAGCTCGGCGCTGCCCTGCGGAGGCGACTGAGCCTGGAATTCCGTGAGCGTTCTCTGCGTCAGATGTTTGATGCTCTGGCGCAGGCGACGGCGGTGAACTTCGAATTTGACAAGGACGTTTCTACCGAAACGCCGGTGAGCCTCTTCCTGCGCGATGTGACCCTCGACGAAGCGTTGAGGGTCATCTTGGCGACCCAGCAACTGGATCGAAAGCTCCTTGGCGACAACGCCATCCTGATCTATCCCAATACGCCGGCCAAACAGCGTGAGCATCAGGAGCTGATCACGCGGACGATCCCACTCGGCAACGCAGACCTGAAGCAGACGCAGGCCCTGCTGCGCACGATCGCCAAGGTGCGCGACATCCACGCCGACGAGCGCCTGAACTTGCTGGTGGTGCGCGACACGCCCGAGGTGATGCGCCTGGTAGAGCAGCTGATCGCCACTGTCGATGTGCCCGAACCCGAGGTCATGCTGGAGCTCGAGGTGCTGCGGCTTTCCGATGACCGTCTGGAGAATCTCGGTTTGCGATGGCCAGAGCAACTGACCTTTGGGCAAGGCGGCGGGACAGCCCAAGTGCCTTGGGGCCAGCGCGATCAGCTCCAGGTCAGCATCGTCAATCCTGCCGTGCTCGCCGACCTGCGCGGCGGCACCGGCAAAGCCGCTTTGCTTGCCAGTCAAAGGGTTCGGGTTCGCAACCGCGACAAGGCGAAGCTGCATCTTGGTCAGAAGCTGCCAGTTTTCACGACCACGTCCAGCCACGACGTCAGCACCTCCGTGGCGGCATCCGTGAGCTATCTGGACCTGGGCCTGTCCCTGGAAGTGGAGCCGGTCATACAGGCCGACAACGAAGTCGCCATCAAGCTGGCGCTGGAAGCCAGCCAGATGATCCGACAAGTGACCGGGCCCGCAGGCACCCGCGCCTATGAGGTAGGCATGCACCAGATCTCGACCTCGCTGCAGATAGGCGATGGCCAGACGCAAATGCTGGCGGGTCTGATCGGGCAGGAGGACCGTGCTACGACTTCGGGACTGTCCGGCTTTGTAGGGCTTCCCCTGCTTGGTCGCCTGTTCGGCGTGAAGGCCGAAACCCGAGATCGGACCCAACTGCTGCTGCTACTCACGCCACGGATTGTCCGCAACCTGTCCGTGCCGGATGTGGCAATCAACTGGGCGGATGGTGGCACCGACCGTCTGCCAGGTGCAGCCAGCATCCGGATCAGTCCGGACGCTGCGATAGGCAGCGGCCCCGTTGCGGCACAGGAGGCTTCGACAGTCGTCCATGCTGTGCCCGAGGCACTGCCAGAAGCGCCAGAGGTCACGACTGCAACAGTGCACCTGAGCGTGCCGTCCAAGATTCCGTTTGGCGGCACGGCCTTGGCCATGCTGAAGAATGACAGCCCTTTCACCATTCGTGGCGTGGTGGAGTTTGATGCCACCAAACTTCAGCCCCTACAGGCGCCGCCCGGCGCATCATCTGGCCGCCTTCCCATCGTTTTGCAGCCTGGCGCCGAATTGGGGCTGCTGCTGCGCGCCTTGCCATCTGCGGGGGGGCAACTGTTGATGGTCGGCGCGGGCAATATGTCGGCAACGGCAGGCAATCGCGCGGTCGAGCAGATCTCGGCACCCGTGCGAGTGCGGCTTGAAGGGCGTGGGTTGCTGAGCGTTGAGGCCGACCCGACGGCCCGCCCGTAGCGATGCCGACTTTTGGTCATGGAGCCCCGGGGCACACGGCAGAACCGGCCGGAGCCGCAAGAGTTCGAGGTTCAGTGGATACCACTACGCATTAAAGTGAAGTTAGGAATGAGACTCTCGTCTTCAAGAAGCCTGCGTTCTTCATGGGCCAATTGATATGGGAGCCTAAAACATGATGCGATCTGTTGGACTCGGTCGAAAGAGCATGGTCATGCGCCACTTGCGCATTGCGACCTTTGCACTGATTGCGACGAACACTAATTTCGTCTGGGCAGATGGCCCTTACGTGTGCCCGCCGGGTAGTGAACACCGGCCCGAGTGCAGCAGGTCGGTAAACACTGGCCGCAATGCAAATTGGGATCGCACCTACTCAATGGTGGACGGTGGCTACTCGTCCGCGCGAAGGGTCAATGGGTACTCCGGAGGACGCGCGGGGGACAAGAGCAACCCTCCGCTCGAGATCAACTCATTTGACCCCTGTCGTTTGACAGCGAATCCCGTCGACATCTATACCGGCGAGAAGTTCAAAGAGGAATCGGACTTCGCCTCGTTGGCCGAATTCGGGCTGAGCCTCCGCCGCACCTATCGCAGCCTGTCTACCGCGACTGGTTCGATGTTCGGTGCCAAATGGTTGGCGAATGTCGAGCACCCAGCCCTGGTGCTGGAGTCCATGACATCCATGTACCTGAGTTCGGTCATTGGGACGCAGCAGGTGCCGCAGTCCATCCTTGTGACACTACCGAACGGTGTACAGCGGCGCTACAAATTGGTGCGCACGCAACTGGAGGACAACCCAGCGTCGGCCATCGTTGGCTACACCGTTGACGGGGCGTCGTCCACAGGCGAATTGCTTTACTACTTCTACAAACAGCCGAATGGCGCTCTGATCAAGCACTTCGAGATAGCCGCCGACAACAAGGTCGAGTCCTACTCCGCGGGTGGCTACATCACGAGTATTGCCGAGAACGGCACGCTCTATAGGACCTTCACGTACAACCCCTCCGTCGCAGGGCAACTGACGCAAGTTGCGAATGCGGCCGGTCAGACGATCAGCTTCACCTGGACTGGTGGGCGGGTGACCGGTGTGACCGACCCCAATGGGAATACCTGGACCTATGGCTACAACGCCAACAACGTACTTACCAGTGTGACTTCGCCAGGCTCTTCGCCGGACGTGCGGACGTACCACTACGAGCAGGTAGGCATGCCGCAGGCACTGACTGGCATATCGATCAATAACGTGCGCTACAGCACCTACAGCTATCACCCCGACTTCCGGGTCCAGCAAAGCGGTTTGGCGGGGGGCGAGGAGGTCGACAACTTCACCTACTCCGGCGGTACGACGACCGTGACCACCGCGCTCGGTCAGGTTACCTCTTACCAATCCCAGCAGGTGCTCGGCATGACGAAGCCGTTCACCCAGTCCAGGGTCGCCAATGCCAGCTGCGCAGCCGCCGCCTCAGAAACCCGGTATGACGCCAATGGGTATTTGGACTACACCCTCGACTGGAACGGCAACAAGACCGACTACACCTTCGACGCCGCGGGCAAGCTGCTGAACGTGACAACTGCTGCCGTCACTGCGAGCCAAGCGACACGCGCCAACATCTGGTCTGGAGATGACCTGCAAGAGGTTCAATTCAAGAGCGCATCCGGCACGGCTTACCTCAAAGTGAACTACACCTATGTCACTTCAGGGTATGCCAAGAAGTGGATTGCCAGTGAGGTGTGGAGCGACCTGCGGACTGCCACCGCCTCTCGAACTAGGAACTATGCCTATACCTTCCATGCTAACGGCATGCTGGCGACCAAAACGGTGACCCTGTTGTCGAGCACGGGCAACGTCGTCAGTGTTGAAGGCTACGACAACAAGGGCAACCTGACTTCGCGGACAAACGCGCTCAACCAGCAAGAGACTTGGTCTGGACACAATGGCCTTGGGCAGCCGAGCACCTATACCGATATCAATGGTGTCAGTACCAGCTACCTCTACGACGTCCGCGGCAACCTCTACAGCATCGCTAGGAACTTGCCAACTGGGACGCGCACGACGACCATCACGTACGACAACAACCATCAGCCGTTGGACATTACGCACTCGAACGGCAGTGTGGAACGCCGCCGCTACACGGCATCCGCGCGACTGAACCGGTTGGGCAATGCGGCTTCGGAGTACGTGGATTTCGACTTTCTGGTCGGAAGCCGAACACTTGAGACCAAATCGAGTCGTCATACGCCGAGCCTGAGTGGCGGCGTGCCCGTAGGGACTGCCGCCGCTAGTGGCTTCTTGGCCCGAACCGAGCTGGACTCATTGGGTCGACCTTGGAAAGCGAAAGGTAATGCCGGCCAGCAACTGACTTACGGGTACGACGGCAATGGAAACGTTGTGACGATCACGGACGCGATCAGCCGCGTGACGACAAACACTTACGATGCCCATAACCGACTCAGGACGGTCACGGCGCCCGACAATGGAATTACTGAGTTTCACTATGACACGGAGGGCAAGCTCGACTGGGTGAAAGACCCCCGCAACTTTGTCACCAACTACACCTACAACGCCTTCGGCGACCGGCTGACCCAGAGCAGTCCGGATACGGGCTCGACGACCTATGCACTTGACGATCTGGGCCGCGTACAAACCGAAACCAATGCCGGCGGTCAGACCGTCTACACGTGGGACAAGCTCGGGCGTATGCTTTCCCGAACGAAATCGGGTCAGACGGAGACCTTCACCTTTGACGCGGGCAGCTACGGGAAGGGCAGGCTAACCAGCATCGTCGATGGCTCGGGCCAGACCAGCTTCACCTATAGCGCGGCAGGCGAGTTGCTCACTCAAGTGGCTGTGATCAGTGGGCAAACCTACACCTCGAGCTGGAGCTACGACTCGGCGGGCCGCAACATCGGTATGAGCTACCCCACGGGTTTCAGTCTGACCTATGGCTACGACAGCTATGGCCGTCCGAACAACATCACAAGCACTCACACCGGTAGCCTGACCACGCTCAGCAGCAACTTCTTGTACCAGCCCGCAACGAATCGCCTGTATGCCTGGCGTTTCGGCAACGGCGTGCCCAGGCTGATCCATCTGGATACGGATGGTCGCGTGGCTCGGCTGGAAGGCGGCGCGCTTCATGACCTCGCTTATGGATACCACGCCACGGACACCATACAGCAGATCACCGACAGCATCTATGCCGGCCAGTCCGCCAGCTTCACCTACAACGGCAGGGACCGGCTCGCCACGGTGGCACGCAGTGGTGACAGCCAGAGTTTTACCTGGGACGGCGTGGGCAATCGGGACAGCCATACCCGCCAGGGCGTCACCCTGGGCTATAGCAAGGGCGGCAGCAGTAACCGGCTGGACGGAGTGACGGGCACGCAGTGGCGAATCTTCGGCCACAACACCATCGGCAACATGACGACCGAGACCCGCTGGGATGGGCTCAACCGGGTCTTCGGTTATGACGCGTTCAACCGCATGAACAGCGTGCAGATCAGCGGCAGCACCGCGGGCAGCTATCTCAGCAACGCCTTCAACCAGCGTGTCTACAAGAACTCCAGCCCCGGGCAGACGCGCTATGTCTATGGCTCGAACGGTGAAATGATCGCCGAGATCGGTGTCCAGGCCACCAGCTACATCTGGTTGAATGGCGAGCTGATCGGTATCGTGCGCAACAGTCAGTTCTACGCGAGCCACAACGATCATCTGGGCCGGCCGGAAGTGCTGAGCAACACGGCTGGGCAATCTGTGTGGCGCGCCACCAATGCAGCGTTCGATCGAGAGATCGCTCAGGACAATATCGGCGGATTCAACGTAGGCTTCCCGGGGCAGTACTTTGACGCGGAGAGCGGGCTGTACTACAACTGGAATCGGTATTACGACGCGCAGACTGGGCGATATATCCAAAGTGACCCGATAGGCTTGGCCGGCGGACTGAACACCTACGCATATGTGGTCGGGAACCCGCTGAGCTACGTAGACCCGACAGGATTAGTCAATATTCCTGGAATTCCGGGGGCGCAAGGCGAAACATCAGTCCACGCGAATCCTGGACCAGATGCAACTACATTCCGTCCCGAGCATGGTCCGGACCATGTACATCTTGGCGCAAATGATGGCCCCCGTGTGCGCACTAGTGACTTTAAACCTTTTTCGGATGCTGATGCGCAGCGTATGACCCGTAAACAGAAAAAGTTTTGCGAAGGCCTTGCGGAATCTTCCAAAGACAAAATTCGTAAGGCCCAGCAATCTATCTTCAAAAATGGCAGAATCATTGCGCAAATTCAGGCGGGTGGCTTGGCCTCTATCGCTGCGGCCTGCCGAAATGACCCTCAATGGTGCTCAGAGCAAATTGACGCTGGGGTATTGCCATGACCAAGTCAGATTTTCTCACCTTGATGCATTTTCCTCCCGAATGGGAATCGCTAGGCATGTATCCTGACGATTTGTACCGTTGGCAGGTTTCGGGATATCAGCCTGGCCACGAAAACGGGTCAGAACATGACAGGAACGGCGCTTTCCATTGGTGGCTTAAACGCAATCCGACAAGGGAGCAAGTCGAAAATCTGATTCGGTTAGCGGCTTGTGACCCCGACCCAATGCTGGGTGAAGACGTTCGTCAGTACATACGCAAGGCTGCGAACTTTGATGCAGAGTTGGATGTGCTGGCTGCAACTCTCTTTTTGAATTCTCGTCGTGCCGCTACATGAACGGACGTACACCCAATCTGACCCTATCGGGCTAGCGGGTGGCGTCAACACCTACGCATATGTGGGTGGGAATCCGCTGAGCTATGTTGACCCGGCTGGGTTGTTCAATGTTGTCAAAGGGGTGTCCGCACTGGGCAACGCTGCGATAGCTGGCTTCTCCGCAGGGTCGGGAGGCGTGAAGCTTGCAATTGCCGCAGGCCTTTCACCAGCCGCAGCCACCGGAGTCGGAGCCCTGCCGCCTGTGGCCCTGGCAGCTTGGGGAACGTGGAACCTGAAGGCGGCTTCGGCGGCTTGGAATCGCGCGCGGCAGCAGTGGGGCGAAGCAATGTGCGAAAAAATGTCAGACGCGTCCTGGAAGAACCTCATGGGCGTGCTTCCTGGCGGCACGCACTACGACGACCCTGGGGAGTTCAAAGGCCCGATTGACTACATACAGAGTCGGGGTGTCTGGCAGTTCATCAAGGAAGCGGGCTACTTCTGATGTCGGTTGCCGCTCAAGTCGTCGTCTTTGTCGTGAGCGTGGTGGCCGTCCTTGCGATTGCACTGTACGCAACGTGGCTGTTGATGCATCGTCTGAGAAGAGGCGAGTCCAAGCGCCTTGCTTTTGGTGAGTGGATTCGTAATCTCTTCGAGGCGATTTGGGGGCTGTAGTCCTTGTCGTAGCTGCCCGCTGGGTCGACAAGGGCATCCCGACCACTCGGCTGCTCGCCCAAGTGCTGGTGGCCAAATACCTCGACCACCTGCCGCTGTACCGTCAGGAAGCCATCTTCGAGCGCGCGGGCCATGCCATCGCACGCTCAACCCTCGCGCAGTGGGTTGGCGAGTGCGGCGTGCAGCTGCAGCCGCTCGTGGACGCGCTGACCGCGGAGCTGATGAAGGCGCCGGTGCTGCATGCCGACGAAACACCGGTGCCGATGCTTAAGCCCGGCAAGGGCAAGACGCACCGGGCCTACATGTGGAGCTGGTGCACGACGCACTTCCATGACATCAGAGCGGTGGTCTTCAACTTCGCGGAGACCCGCGGTGGCCAGAACGCACGGGACTTCCTGCAGCTCGGCACCGATGCCAGCTGGAAGGGCAGCCTGGTCGTCGACGACTTCAGTGGGTACAAACAGTGCTTCGACCTGGGCGTGACTGAAGTGGGCTGCATGGCCCACGCCCGACGCAAGTTCCACGAGCTCTGGGTCAACAACCAGAGCAAGGTGGGCGAGCAGGCGTTGAAGTTCTTCCAGGCGCTGTACGACGTCGAGCGCGACGCCGCAGACCTGCGCACAGAGGAGCGACGAGCCCTGCGACTTGAGAGAGCCAAGCCCGTCGCCGATGCACTCAAGCAGTGGCTCGACGAGCACCGACAGAAGGTGCCGGATGGCTCTGCGACCGCCAAGGCCCTCGACTACAGCCGACGACGCTGGGAAGCGCTCACGCGCTACCTGGGCGACGGGCGACTACCGATCGACAACAACTGGGTAGAAAACCAGATCCGACCGATTGCGCTCGGAAGGTCCAATTGGCTCTTCGCCGGCAGCCTGCGCGCCGGCAAGCGGGCCGCGGCCATCATGAGCCTGCTTCACTCGGCGCGCATCAATGGGCATGACCCCTACGCCTACCTCCGTGACGTGCTGGAGCGTCTGCCATTGCAGCCGGCCAGCCGGATCGGCGAGCTCCTGCCGCATCGCTGGATCGCGGCATCCGCCCAGAACTGACCCGCACTGCTAACGTCAAGACGGGTTCACCGTCTGCTTACGTTGCCGCAGCGCTGCGGGGGGCCGACCTTGTTCAGGCGCGGTCCAAGCGCCGGTCCGCGCCCACGCGAAGAACGAGGTTGGGGTGCAGGTCAGCGAAGCTGACCGAAGCCCGCCGCTGACGAAGCGCAGGAAGCCACCCGGGATGGCGGCGAAGCGTCCAGCGTAGAGCCAGCGCGACGGCACGTTGCACAGGCGCCCGACAGCTGGGGTGGCTTCCTGCGCGACGCGCCGACGAAGGCGGGGGGGGCGAGCAGGCAGCGGCGCTCCTGAGCCACTGGGCGCGACAGCGAACAGGGGCGACGACGGCAGACGCTGGGCCTTCACGCCCAGCGAGTGTGCGTGTGGCCCCTAGGCCACCGAAGAGCACACGGTCGCCCGCCCGGAGTTGGCTGATGCTAGCAGCGTCTGCTGCGTAAGCGTCCAGCCATTCCGTCTTGAACGGGGCTGATGCGTATCCGTCCGGCAAAGTCATCTTGAACCGGCAGTCGCCTGCGACAAGGATGCTGTCCACGTAACGTAGGTGGACGCATGACAGGCGACAAGAAGACACGGCGGCGATACAGCGAGTTGAAGAAGGCGCAGGTGCTGGCCGAATGCAGCGAGCCTGGCGCGTCGGTGGCCACGGGATGGGCGATTCATCGTGAAGCACAAGACGCAGAGCAAGCGCATCACTCGCAAGTTGAACGAGCTTCGCCGTGACGTGTGGCGTCGCGTGCACGACTCCCTGGACGACCAGTGCCGCTGCTATGTCAGCGTGCTGCGGCGCCATTGCGCGAACTACGGTATGCCGCACAACTGGCGGGCCCTGGCCGGCTTCCGACAGGCACTGCGGCGAATATGGTTTACCTGTCTGAAGCGGCGCAGCCAGCGCTCGCGGCGGGCAGGCTGGGACTGGTTCGAGACGGTGACGGCGCGCTACCCACTGCCTCCCGTGCGGATCACTCGTTCTTGGGTGGAGCAACGCATATGGCGTGTGTGACCTTCGGGAAGAGCCGAGTGCGGGAAAGCCGCATGATCGGATCTGTGAGGGCGAAGCCCTATGGCCTAGCTACTCGACCATCACCCCTCGATGCAACCAAGCCCATCCCGATTCGTTTCAAAAGCGCGGCAAGCCAGCCACTTCAGAAGTAGTCTGGCAAGGGCGCTGCCTGCCGGCTCTTGCCGGCCGCGCAGCCGTTCGCCGTTGTAGTCGCGCCGTCAACATGACTTCGCTGAGCGCTTACGGATAGCACGCTGTTCGCCTTCGTCAATCGGCGAGGCCCGCAGATCAAGGTGCTGTACTTCGACCGCAGCGGTTGGTGCGTGTGGGCCAAGCGGCTGGAGTGCCAGCCTCAAAGCTCGGTGCGCAGCGCCCACAGCTCCGGGAACAGCACCACGTCCAGCATCTTGCGCAGATAGCTGACGCCGCCGGTGCCGCCGGTGCCGCGCTTAAAGCCGATGACGCGCTCCACGGTCGTCACGTGGCGGAAGCGCCAGAGGCGGAAGGCGTCCTCCAGGTCCACCAGTTCCTCGCCCATCTGATAGAGGTCCCAGTGCTTCTCGGGTGCGCGGTATACCGTCAGCCAGGCCGCTTTCACGCCCTCGTCTGCCACGTGGGGCTGGGTCCAGTCGCGGTCCAGGTTGGCCGCCGGCACGGAGATGCCCCGGCGGGCCATCAGTTTGAGCACCTCGTCGTAGAGCGACGGCGCCTGGAAGGCCTCCTGCACCTGGGCCAGCAGGTCCGGCCGGTGCTCGTGCGGCTTGAGCATGGCGGGGTTCTTGTTGCCCAGCATGAACTCGATGCGCCGGTACTGCGCGCTCTGGAAGCCGCTGCTTTTCGCGAGATAGGGGCGGATCGCGCTGTACTCGGGGGGCGTCATCGTCGCCAGGACGTCCCAGGCGTGTACCAGCTGTTCCATGATGCGTGAGACCCGCGCCAGCATCTTGAAGGCCTCGGGAAGCCGGTCGGCCGCCACGTTGGCGACGGCCGCGTGCAGCTCGTGCAGCATCAGCTTCATCCACAGCTCCGAGGTCTGGTGCTGGACGATGAAGAGCATCTCGTTGTGGTCGGGCGAGAGCGGCCGCTGCGCGTTCAGGAGCGCGTCGAGCTGGAGGTAGTCGCCATAGCTCATGTCCTGGGAGAAGTCGAGCTGGGCGCCGTGGTGTTCGATCTTGGTCATCAGGTCACTGCACTGCGGCGTTGGAACTCGGGGGCGCGCCAGGACTGGGTGGCGAGCACGTCGACGAGGACGTTGATGGCGTCGACCACGTCCACATGCTGGGTGTAGAGCGGCGTGAAGCCAAAGCGCAGCAGCCCCGGCTCGCCGGCGCGGAAGTCGCCCACGACGCCACGCTGGATGAGCGCTTGCATCACGGCGTAACCGTCGATCTCCGCCGGCAGCGAGAAAGACACCTGCGAGCCGCGCAGTGCTGCTTCGCGCGGCGACGCCACGCGGGCCTGGGGCACGCGCGTGTCCAGCTCGGTGATGAAGGACTGCGTCAGCGCCAGCGACTTGGCGCGCAGTGCGGCCATGCCGCCCAGCGCCTGCGCGGCGTCGAACACGTCCAACGAGGCCTCCAGCGCCGTCATCGCCAGTACCGCCGGCGTGCCGCACTGGAACTGCTGGATGCCGTCGGCGGGTCGGTAGTCGGTGGTGAACGCGAACGGGGCCGCGTGACCCAGCCAGCCTGTCAGCGGCTGATGGGCGCGGCCGGCGTGGCGCGGGTGCATCCAGACGAAGGCCGGGGCGCCGGGGCCGCCGTTGAGGTACTTGTAGCCGCAGCCGATGGCGAAATCCGCGTCGGCGCCGCGCAGGTCCACCGGCACGGCGCCGGCGCTGTGGCACAAGTCCCAAAGCGCCAGCGCGCCGGCCTCGTGGGCCGCGCGCGTCAGCGCGGCCATGTCGTGCATGCGGCCGCTGCGGTAGTTCACATGCGTCAGCATCAGCACCGCGCAGCGGCCGTCGAGCAGGGCAGGGATGTCCTCGGGGGCATCGGCCAGCACCAATTCGCCGCCATGGGCGTTCACGACGCTCTGCGCGATGTAGAGGTCGGTCGGGAAGTTGCTGCGCTCGCTCACCACCACACGGCGTTGCGCAGGCTGCAGCTGCAGCGCCGCGTGCAGCACCTTGTAGAGGTTGATCGACGTGGAGTCGCCCACCAGGACCTCGCCGGCCCCGGCGCCCACCCAGGGCGCCAGGCGGTCACCCAGCCGACGCGGCAGGTCGATCCAGCCGGCGTTGTTCCAGCTCGCGATCAGGCCCTGGCCCCATTCCTGTTCCACGGCCCGCGCGATGCGGGCGGGCGTGGCCTTGGGGAGCGCGCCGAGGGAGTTGCCGTCCAGGTAGATGACGCCGGGCGGCAGTGTGAAATGCTCTCGCAGGGGGCGTAGCGGGTCGCGCGCGTCGAGCGCGAGGGCTTGTTCTCGGGACGTCATGGGAGTTCTCTCAGGATGGCGCGCACCGGGGAGGCGCAGGCGCCTTGCAGCTTCAGTGGCAGTGCGATCAGTTCGTAGTCGCCCTCGGGCACGTCGTCGAGCACCAGGTTCTCGAGCACGCGCAGGTCCAGGCGGCGCAGTTGCTGGTGGCTGTCCAGCACCTTGGAATCGGCGGGGTCCACGCTGGGCGTGTCGATGCCGATCAGCTTTACGCCGCGGGCGGCCAGCCAGGCGATGGCCTCGGGGGCGTAGGCGGTGAAGGCGGGGTTCCACACCGTGTCGGCCCTCTCGCAGCAGCGCACCAGCACCCGCGGCGGCAGGCCGGCCTCGGCGTGGCGCAGATGCTCGACGGTGATCAGCGGTGTCGCACCCACCGCGTGGATGACGCGGCAGCGGCCCAGGTAGGTGTCCAGTGGCACTTCGGCGATGGCCGGGGCGTCGTTGGCGTAGTGCAGTGGCGCGTCGGCGTGTGCGCCCACGTGGGGCGACATCGTGATGGCGCTGAGGTTGACCGGGCAGCCTGGGGACAGCTGGGCGGTCCAGCGCAGGCTGTAAGGCTCATCGCCCGGAAAAATCGGCGCGTCGGGCGCGACGACGGGGGAGATGTCCCAGAGGCGGGGAGCGGCGTTGGAAGGCATGGCGGGCGGCACCATAGCTTTGCCTGAAGGGTCATGGTGTCGGTTAATTCCAACTGCGTGTCAACCGGCGAGGCTGCGGCCGTGCGACCGCCCCCTGACCCGGTCGGCTCCGTGGCGCCCCGTCGGTGTTCTTTACATCGTGGCGCCGTCGGGGCCGCCCGCAGGCCTTGGCGGCGCGATTTTCCCGGAGGTGTGGGAAGGGCGGTACGGGCCTTGCTTGTCAGCGTCAGCGCAACAAAGCGCTGAAGGAGTCACGCGATGCAAGTCCTGAAATCCGTCTCCCTGGCCGCGGCGCTGGCGCTGGGCGCCGCCAGCGCCCATGCCGTCCTGGTCAGCTATGCCAGCTTGGCCGACTTCCAGGCCGCCACTTCGGGCGTCAGCCTCGTGGACTTCGAGGGGCTGGTTCCCAGCAATTCGTTCACGAGCCTGGCCTCGCTGACCCAGGGCGGCGTCACGTTCACGTCCAACGGCTCGATGTTCGTCATCGGCCAGGACTACTACGGCACCGGCTATACCGGGGGGGGCTACCTGAACTCCGACTTTGCCACCAGCGGCGTCAACACGGTGACGGCGACCCTGGCCGGTGCCGTCACGGCGATCGCCATGGACTTCGGCGGACTCTTCCCCGGCGGCTCCGTCACGTTCAACTTCGCCTTCTCGGACGGCAGCTCGTTCAGCGCCTCCGCCTCTCAGAGCATCGCCGACCCGTCGCTGGCCTTCATCGGCTTCACTTCGTCGGTCGGCATCACCTCCGTGGAGATCTCGATGCCCGACGCGCCGCTGTACAACGCCATCGACAATTTCCGCTATGGCACGGCTGGCACCACGGTGCCGGAGCCCGCATCGCTGGCGCTGGCGGGCCTGGCCCTGGCAGGCCTGGCGGCCACCCGGCGCCGCCGCTGACGCGTCATCTCGACTTGGGGGTGCCAGGCGGCGGCTGGGCAGGGTGTTCGGTGCAGCGGACGTAGCGGGCCCTGTGACCCAGTGGACGTGGTTTGGCCTTGCGTGGTGACGTCAGGTGCCGGGGCGTGCCGCCAGAAAGCGCTCGCGCAGCACGCCGGCCGCGTCCGTTCGCCACGCCGCGAACACCGCCGACGGCTCGATGCTCTCGGCCAGCGGCCTGAACACCGCCCCCTGGATGCCGGCCTGCTGGAACGCGGCCGGCACGATGCTGACGCCCAGCCCTTGGGAGACCAGGGACACCACCGACAGCCAATGGCGGCCCTCGTGCTGCAGCCGTGGATAGAAGCCGTGCTGGCGGCAGATCTCGACGATGCGGGCGTGATAGTCCGGCGAGCCCTTGCGGGAGAACAGGATGAAGGGCTGGTCGCTCAGGGCCGCCAGCGGGATGGCGTCCAGCGCCGCCAGCGCGTGGCCTGCCGGCAGGCAGGCGAAGAACGGTTCGCTGTAGAGCGGTTGCGAGGCGAGGGTCGGCGGCAGCCGGTCGGTGTGGACGAGCCCGAGGTCGAGCTCCTCGCCCAGCAGTGCGTCGATCTGGTCCTGCGAGTTCAGCTCCACGACGATGACCTCGACCTTGGGGCGGGCGGCCTGGAAGGCCAGCAGCCAGGCGGACAGGCCGTGGAACAGCGTGGAGCCGACAAAGCCCAGGCGCAGCCGGCCCACCTCGCCGGCCTGAACGTCACGGGCCTGGGCGCAGGCTTCCTCGGCGCGCGCCAGCAGCGCGGACGCGCTGCCACGGAAGGCCTCGCCGGCGGGCGTGAGGCGCACACCCCTGCTGTCGCGATCGAACAGGCGGGCGCCGACGCTGGCCTCCAGCTGCTGGATGGCGACCGACAGCGGCGGCTGCGTCAGACCCAGCCGTTCTGCGGCGCGGCCGAAGTGCAGTTCCTCGGCCAGCGCGATGAAATAGCGCAGGTGTCGGAATTCCATCGAGCGGGTGGCGGCGGGGATGTCCATAGGTGCGGCGAATCGTCGAAGTCGTTTATTGAATTGGACACGAATCGTGACGGGAGGAATACTGGGCGCCATACGCGCCCGGGCTCATCGTCCGGCCTGACCTGATCAACGAGGACACCACCATGGCCACCAAGGCAAGCTTCCACTGGGACGACCCGCTGCTGCTCAATGAGCAGCTCACCGACGACGAGCGCATGGTGCGCGACGCCGCTGCGGCCTATTGCACCGACCGACTGCGCCCGCGCGTGCTGGAGGCCTTCCGCAACGAGCAGACGGACGCGGGCATCTTCCGTGAGATGGGGGAGCTGGGTCTGCTGGGGCCCACCATCCCGACCGAGTACGGCGGTGCCGGCCTGAACTACGTCTGCTACGGCCTGATTGCCCGCGAAGTCGAACGCGTGGATTCGGGCTACCGCTCGATGATGAGCGTGCAGTCCTCCCTCGTGATGGTGCCCATCAACGAGTTCGGCAACGAAGCGACCAAGCAGAAGTACCTGCCCAAGCTGGCGACCGGCGAGTGGATCGGCTGCTTCGGCCTCACCGAGCCCAACCACGGCTCCGACCCCGGCTCCATGATCACCCGCGCCCGCAAGGTGGACGGGGGCTATGAGCTGACTGGCAGCAAGATGTGGATCACCAACAGCCCCATCGCCGACGTCTTCGTCGTCTGGGCCAAGGACGACGGCGGCCAGATCCGGGGCTTCGTGCTGGAGAAGGGCTGGAAGGGCCTGTCGGCGCCGGCCATCCACGGCAAGGTGGGCCTGCGCGCGTCCATCACCGGCGAGATCGTGCTGGACAAGGTGTTCGTGCCGGAAGAGAACGCCTTCCCCGAGGTGCGCGGCCTCAAGGGCCCGTTCACCTGCCTGAACAGCGCCCGCTACGGCATCGCCTGGGGGGCCCTGGGTGCGGCCGAGGACTGCTGGCACACCGCCCGCCAGTACACGCTGGACCGCAAGCAGTTCGGCAAGCCGCTGGCGGCCAACCAGCTGATCCAGAAGAAGCTGGCCGACATGCAGACCGAGATCACGCTGGGCCTGCAGGGGTGCCTGCGCCTCGGGCGCATGAAGGACGACGGCACGGCCGCGGTGGAGATCACCTCCATCATGAAGCGCAACTCCTGCGGCAAGAGCCTGGAGATCGCCCGCATGGCGCGCGACATGCTGGGCGGCAACGGCATCTCCGACGAGTTCGGCATCGCCCGCCACCTGGTCAACCTCGAAGTGGTCAACACCTACGAGGGCACGCACGACATCCACGCGCTGATCCTCGGTCGCGCGCAGACGGGCATCGCCGCGTTTTGAAGGCCTGCCCTCGAGGGACTTGGCGGGTGACTTGAGTCAGGGAGGACGGCGGCGGGCATGCTGGTGGCTCAACGCAAGAGGAGCCACCCTTGACCAACCGCCGCCAAGCCCTGTTTGCCGCTGCCGCGATGCCTGCCGCGGCCGCCGCCCAAGCGGCCGATGCGTGGCCGGCACCGGATGAGATCGCCCGCCGCGTCTCGGAGGTCACGGCCGTCGAGAACACTTTTGCCGCGCGCATGGCAGCGCGCGATGCCGCCGGCTTCAGGCGGCTCTTGGCGCCGGACGTCATCTTCATCAACGGCAAGCAGCCCTTGCGCGGGCCGGATGGCGTGATGGCCGTGTGGCAGAAGTTCTTCGAAGGCGCCACGGCGCCGTTCGCGTGGAAGCCCGAGCTTGTCGTCGTGCTGCCGAGTGGAGAGCTGGCACAGAGCAGTGGTCCGGTGACCGATCCCGAGGGCAAGGTGGTGGCGCGCTTCCAGTCCGTCTGGCGGCGCAAGCCGGCCGGCGGTTGGGAGATCGTGTTCGACCAGGGCAGCGACGTCTGCCGCTGAAGGGCCGCCGGTCCCGCTCAGCGCGGCTTGGTCAGCTGGATCTCGAACAGTTTGGGCCAGAGCTTGCCGGTGACGAACAGGCGCCGGGCCTTGGCGTCGTAGGCGATGCCGTTGAGCACGTCGTCGGCGCCGCTGCGCTGGGGCAGCAGGCCGGTCAGGTCGATCCAGCCGGTCACCTGGCCCGTCTTGGGGTTGATGCGGGCGATGCGGTCGGTCTGCCAGACGTTGGCGTAGACCTCGCCGTCCACCCACTCCAGCTCGTTGAGCAGGTCGACGGGACGGCCGCTCGCCGTCACGCGCACGCGGCGCAACTCCTTGAAGGTCAACGGATCCAGGAAGCGCAGCTCAGCCGTGCCGTCGCTCATGATGAGCTCGCGGCCGTCATGGGTGATGCCCCAGCCCTCGCCGGCGTAGTTGAACTTGCGCCAGAGCTTGAAGGTCTTCAAGTCCAGCACGAACGCCGTCTGCTCCTGCCAGGTGATGCCGATGAGGCGGTCGCCCCACATCGTGATGCCCTCGCCGAAGAACTCGCCCGGCAGCTCCACGGCCTGCAGAACACGACCGGTGGCCAGGTCCACCTTGCGGATGCTGGAGCGGCCGCGCAGGCCCGTGCTCTCGTACAGGAAGCCGTCATGGAAGAACAGGCCCTGGGTGAACGCATCTGGGTCGTGCGGGTAGCTGTTGACGACCTTGTAGCCCTGCACGGGCGGGGCGGCCCAGGCCCAGGGCGTGACCGTCGTGCTGGCCAGCGCCGTCAGCAGGGCGCGCCGGCGGGATTCGAAAGGCGGGTTCATGCCGTCAGCGTAAATCAAGCAGCGCCGGCACAGCTGTCTGGAGCAGTTCCACCAGGTCCGGGTCCATGAATCGGAAGTCGTCGGGGATGTCGAGCACATGCAGTGGCTTGCCGGCCAGCCGTGCGGCGTGGTCCTGCAGCAGGCGCGACTTGTGGTGCGTCTCCATGACGAGGATGACGTCAGCCCAGTCGAGGTCGGCGGCGCCGACCCGCCGGCGCGCGCTTGCGCTGGTGCCGGCCGAGCGCACATTGAGCGCCGGGTGGCGGCGGAACACCTGCTCCGCGGTCGGGCTGCGCCACTGGTTGCGGCTGCAGATGAAGAGGACGTTGCGCCGTGCCGTCATGCACCGCCGAGGGACTTGAACAGGGCCGCCTGTCGGACCCATTGCGTCAGCCGCAGCCGGATGCGGGTCTGCTCGGCGTCGAGCACGGCGCTGCGGGTCTGCAGCCAGTCCGCGCGCGCGATGGCACCCACCTCGTAGCGCAGCGCGGCCAGGCGCTCGTTCTCGGCGGCCTCCCTGAGCCGACCGGCATTGGCCTGCAGCTGCTGGGCGGTGCGTTCGGCCTCGATGCGCTGGGCTTCGATGTCGGCCAGCGCCTTGTGCAGCGTGTCGCGCAGCGTCAGGGCCGCGGTGTCGAGCTCGGTGCGGGCGCTGTCCCGCTGCAGGTTCAGGCGCTGCCAGTCGATCAGCGGCACGGCGAGGTTGGCGGCGAAGGCGGCCAGAGGCTGGGACAGCCAGTCGCTCGAGCGCGTGCCGCCGGTGCTGAGTGCGGCGGAGAAGCTCAGGCGCGGGTAGCGGTCCGCCTCGCTGACGCGCAGCCGGGCCAGCGCGGCGTCCACGCCCAGGCGGGCGCGCTGGACATCCGGACGCTGCGCCAGCACCTCGGCCGGCTCGGCCAGGCGCCAGCGCGGTGGTTCGCCGGCGGGAAGAACGGCCTGCAGGGCGGTTTCGGGCGCGGGACCGGGCAGCGGTTCGTCCAGCAGCAGTGCCAGCACGTGGCGCTGCAGGCGGGCATCGGCCGCGAGGTCGGCCAGGCGTGATTCGGCGGCCTGCACGTTGACGGCGATCTTGTCCAGCTCGATGGGCAGCAGCTTGCCCTCGCGCACGCGGGCACGGGTCAGCACCAGCGTTTCGCGGGTCAGCACGAGCTGGGCCTCGGCCAGGGGGCGCTGGGCGTCGATGGCGGCGAGCGTCCAGTACGCCTCGGCCACCTGGCTGCGGATGAGCAGGCGGGCCGCGGCAATGTCCGTGCGTGCGGCCTCGGCCTGGGCGCGCTGCAGCGCCGTCGTCTGGCCCAGGCGGTCCCACAGGTCCAGTTCGTAGCCGACGCCCAGCGAGGCGCCGTAGCTGCGGCTCCAGCCGGTGGAGGTGGTCACCGGCACCGTGACGCCGCCGACGTCGACATTGCGGGTCGTGCTCTGCGTCTGCACCGGGCGGCTGGCGTTGGCGGACAGGCTGGCGTTGGGTGTCCAGCGCAGCAGGCTTTGCTCGACGAGCAGCTGGGCCTGCTTCCAGCGCTGGGCGGCCAGCGCGATGTCGCGGTTGGCCTGCAGCGCGCGAGCCTGCAGGGCGGCCAGCGTCGGGTCCAGCAGGCCGGCCCAGTCGGGGGCGGCGTCGCCGGCGTCCAGCGCCCAGGCGGTGGGCACGGGTACGTCCGGCGCGCGGTCGGCAGGGCCGTGGGCGCAGCCGGCGAGCAGCAGGGTTGCCAGGGCGATCGAGGTCAGCTTCATCTTTGGGTTACTCCCGTGCCAGCGCGTCCACCGGACTCAGTGCCGCCGCGCGGCGCGCGGGCAGGGTGCCGAACACCAGGCCCACGCCGCTGGACACCGCAAAGGCCACGCCCAGCGCCGTCCAGCTGATGTCCACATGCAGGTGCTGCTGGGCCGCGTTGAGGCCCTGGGCGGCCAGCCAGCTCAGGGCCACCCCCACGAGGCCGCCGAGGCAGCACAGCACCACGGCCTCGATGAGGAACTGCAGCCTCACGTCGCCCTGGCGCGCGCCCACGGCCATGCGGATGCCGATCTCGCGGGTGCGCTCGGAGACGGACACCAGCATGATGTTCATGACGCCCACGCCCCCCACCAGCAGCGAGATGGCCGCCACGCCGGCGAACAGCGCCGCCATCGCGCTCGTCACGCTCTGGAACTTGCGGAACTCCTCCTCGCCGTTCCAGGTGCCGAAGTCCTCGCGGCCGTGCAGGGCCTTGAGGCGGTGGATGAGCTGCTCGCGCACCTGCTGGGGCGGCACGCTCAGGTCCAGCAGCACGTCGAAGTTGTCGACGTCGGCGCGCGCATCCAGCTTGCGGGAGAAGGTGGTGTGGGGCAGGTAGAGCTGGCCCAGCCAGCTGCCGAAGCTGAAGGCGCCGCCCTCGGGCGCCACGACGCCGACCACCGTGAAGGGCAGGGCGGCCGTCGGCGGTGGCGGGGCGCCCGGCACCGCCTGGGCCTCGGGGGCGGGCGCCATGCCGGGGTTGACGAAGATCAGCTGGCCCAGCGGCGACTCGCCCTTCTTGAACAGTGCGTCGCGCGCCTTCTCGTCGATGACGGCAACCTGGCTGCGCGTCTCCAGATCCATCGCATTGAAGTAGCGGCCCTGCGCCAGCTTGAGCTTGCGTGCCTTCAGCGTGTTGGCATCGCCGCCGACGGCCTCCAGCATGGCGTCGCGCGACTGGTGGCGGGCGGTCAGCTGCATCTGGCGGTTGAGCGTGATGCCCTTGAC
Source organism: Roseateles sp. (assembly GCF_036404855.1). GTDB lineage: Bacteria > Pseudomonadota > Gammaproteobacteria > Burkholderiales > Burkholderiaceae_C > Pelomonas. The sequence continues at coordinate 20,610 of NZ_DASWYS010000007.1, read as the reverse complement.
GCCGGCGAGCGCGCGCAGCGAGTCGATCTCATGCGGCCTGAAGGGCTGGGCCACGGCGCCGGGCGGCAGGGCGGGGTTGCCGCGCCAGACCGGGATGCGGCCGGAGATCAGGCTGGAGAGGTCCGTCTCGATGGAGGCCCGTGCGGCGGTGGTCAGGGCCACGATGCTGACCACCGAGGCGATGCCGATGCTGATGCCGAGCATGGACAGCGCCGTGCGCAGCCGGTTGCCGCGGAGCGCGAGCAGGGCCGTGGCGACGGCCTCGCGCCACTGCACCTGGACGCGGCGCAGGTGGCCGCCCTGCTTCAGCGGCGGCGCGTCGCTGGGCAGCTCGCTCGGGGCGCGATGGTCGGCCGGCGTGCCGTTGTCCGCGACGACCTTGCCGTCCTTCAGCTCGATGACCCGGCGTGCGTGGGCGGCCACGGCGGCGTCGTGCGTGACGAGGATGATCGTGTGGCCGCGCTCGTTGAGCTCCTTGAGCAGGCGCAGCATCTCCGCGCCGGAGGCCGAGTCCAGCGCCCCGGTGGGCTCGTCGGCCAGGATGATCTGGCCGCCGTTCATCAGGGCGCGGGCGATGGACACGCGCTGCTGCTGGCCGCCGGACAGTTCGTTGGGGCGGTGGTGCAGGCGCTCGCCCAGGCCCAGGCGTTCGAGCAGCGCCTGGGCGCGACTCGCCCGCGGGCCTTGGCCGACGCCGGAGTAGACGGCGGGCAGGGCGGCGTTGGCGCGGGCGTCCAGGTGGGGCAGCAGGTGGTAGCGCTGGAAGATGAAACCGAAGCGCTCGCGGCGCAGCGCGGCGAGCTCGTCGGGCCCCAGCGTTCCGGCGTCCTGCCCGCCGATGAGGAAGCGGCCGCGCGTGGGGTTGTCCAGGCAGCCGAGCACGTTCATGAGCGTGCTCTTGCCCGAGCCCGACTGGCCCATGATGGCGACGAACTCGCCGGCCTCGATGGCGAGGCTGACGCCGTCCAGCGCCGGGACGTCGATCTCGCCCAGCTGGTAGTGCCGGGCGACGTCCTTCAGCTCGATGAGAGCCATGGTCAGTTGCTGGCAGCGCTGGCGGGGGCGGACGCGGCGGCGTCGGCGCTCGGCGGCGCCAGCAGCACCTTCTCGCCGGCCTTCAGGCCGTCGATGATCTGCACCTTGGCGCCGTCCTGCAGGCCCACCTTCACCTGGCGGGGCGTCTGCTTGTTGGCGGCATCCAGCACCGTCACCGTGAAGCGTCCGTCCTTGCCGCGTTCTCCCAGTGCGACGATGGGCATGGCCGGCACCTGCTTGACCGAGCCGGTCTCGATGTCGACCTGCACCGTCATGTCGCTGAACAGCGCCCGGTCGCGGTTGTCCACCTCGAAGAGCACGTTGTAGAAGACCGCGTTGCCGGCACGCTCGGGCACCGGCTGGATGACGCGCACCTTGCCTTCGTAGCGCTTGCCTTCGCCCGACAGCGTCGAGAAGCGCGCGGCCTGGCCCACCTTGATGGCCTGCACGTCGGCCTCGGGCACCTTGGTGCGCACGGTGATGGTGTCGAGGTCGGCCAGCGTCAGGATGACCGGTGTGATCTGCACCGAGATGACCGTCTGGCCCTCCTGCACCGGCAGATTGACGACCGTGCCGTCCATGGGCGCGGTGATGCGCGTGTAGGAGAGATTGACCTTCTTCTTGTCCAGGTCGGCCTGCAGCCGCGCGACGGTGGCCGCCTGGCCCCGCAGGTCGGCCTCGATCTTGGCCAGCTCGACCTCGGCCTTCTCTGCCTCGTTGCCCGAGGTGGCCTGGCCGGCCAGCAGGCGCTGCTGGCGCTTGAGTTCGCGCCGCGCGGCGTCGGCGTCGATGCGGCGGCTGTCCAGCGCCGCGCTGGCCTGGGCCACCGAGGCCTCGGCCTGGGCGACGTCGCTGCGGGCCAGCTCCGGGTCCAGGCTCACGAGCAGTTCACCTTTCCTGACCTGCTGGCCCAGCTGGACGTGGATGGTCTGGATCTGTCCGCTGACCTGGGCGCCGACGTCAACGCGGGTCTTGGCCTGCAGCACGCCGGCGGCCTGCACGGTCTGGGTGATGTCCGCCGGCGCGACGACGCCGCTGGGCAGCGGCGGTGGGGGCGGGGGCGTGCGGGTGAACCACCAGGCGGCACCGGCGGCGGCCAGCAGGCCGATGACGATCAGGCGCAGGCGCCAGCGCTTCAGAAACGATGCTTTCATGTCCCTCCCAGGATCCCGAGGTCTCTCGCCCCGTCGGCCGGCGTCGACGCGATGGATGGTTGTCCGGCCTAGCGTAGCAGTCGGATGGCGTCTCGCGCACCGGATTCACACATCGTCGTGAGTGAAGTCGGTCTTGGCGAAAGTCATGCGGGGTCAGATCTTGCGCCTAGCGGCTGTGCGACGTCAGCCGCGCCAGCGGCGAGGCCATGCTGACGCCGGGAGCCGCCGTGGTGGCGCCGCGGCCGGCCTTGGCCTCGTCGTCTTCGGCGCCATGGGTCAGCGCGGCGATGCTGTCGGGGTTGCGGCGCATCGCCACGCCCACCGCCAGGATGTCGATGACCAGCAGGTGCAGGATGCGACTGACCATGGGCAGGTGCGTGGCGATGTCCTCGACATGGTCGACGATCAGCGCGACGTCGGCCTTCTTGGCCAGCGGGCTCTGGCTGGCGGTGATGGCCACGACCTTGGCGCCGCGCTCCTGCGCCTTCTCGACGACGGACAACAGCTCGGGCAGCCGTCCGCCGCTGCTGACGACGACGGCGACATCGCCTTCGCGCAGCACGTCGGCGGCGAGCAGCTGCAGGCGAGGGTCGGTATAGGCGCCGCAGGGCATGCCGAAGCGCAGGAACTTGAACTGCGCGTCCTGGGCGACGACCCCGTAGTGGCCCAACGCGAAGAACTCGATGCGACTGGCCGACAGCAGCAGGTCGATGGCGCGGTCGATGGTGTCGCGGTTCAGGTGGCTGCGCACCTGCAGGATGGCGCTGGCCGTGTTGCCCAGCACCTTGGCGCCCAGCTCCAGCATGGAGTCGTTGATGTTCACCTGCGTGTGCGTGACGGGCACCGTGCCGGTCAGGCCCGAGGCCAGGCGCAGCTTGAAGTCCGACAGGCCCTCGCAGCCCAGCGACCGGCAAAAGCGGATGACGGTGGGTTGGCTGACGCCCGCGGCGCGCGCAATCTCGGCGATGGGGTCGTTCAGCACGGAGCGCGGCTGGGCCAGCACGAGGTCGGCCACGCGCAGCTCGGCCGGCGACAGCTCGCTGCGGGCACGGCGGATCTGGCCCAGGATGGCCGAGCCGGGCGAAGCCTGCAGGTTGCGCAGCTGGTTCTCGAGAATGGCCGATGCGCCCTTGAACGTCGCGTTCTCGGCCGTGATGACGAAGGTCGGGATGGCGGAGACGTAGTCGTGGAAGCGCCCCTTGTCCTCGAAGCGCTTGCGAAACGGGCTGCGATCGAAGTACTCGCCCAGGCGCGGCACGATGCCGCCACCGATGTAGATGCCGCCCAGCGAGCCCAGCGTCACCGCGAGGTTGGCCGCGGCCGTGCCCAGCAGCCCGCAGAAGACCTCCAGCGTCTCCAGGCACAGTGCGTCGCCGTCCTCCAGCGCCCTCTGGGTGATGGCCGGCGCCAGCAGCGGCTCGGCGGCGACGCCGTTGCGCGCGGTCAGTGCGCGGTGGATGAGTTCCAGGCCGGCGCCGGAGATCAGGCGTTCGTAGGAGACATGGTCCAGCGTCTTCCAGGCGAACTTCAGGATGTCCATCTCGCGCTCGTCGCGCGGGCCGAAGTTGACGTGGCCCCCCTCGGTGCCCAGCGCGATCCAGCCTTCGCCGGCCGGGATCAGGCCCGACACGCCCAGGCCCGTGCCGGCGCCCAGCAGGCCGATGACGCTCGGTCGGCGCGCCTGGCCGCCGCCGACCTGGCGCACGTCCACGTCGGCCAGCCGGGGCAGGGCCATGGCCAGTGCGGTGAAGTCGTTGACGACCACCAGCGTGTCCAGCCCCAGGCGCTGGCGCATCTCGTCGATGGAGAACTGCCAGTGGTAGTTGGTCATGCGCACCCGGTCGCCCTCGACCGGGTTGGCGATGGCGATGGCCGCGTGGGCGATCTGCGCGCCGACGTCCTGCAGGCTCAGCCCGCCCAGGTAGGCGCGCACGGCGGCGTGGAAGTCGGCGTGGTCGGCGCAGCGCAGCGACGCCATCTGCGCGAACTCGCCCGGCCCGAGTTCCAGCGCGAAGCGGGCATAGGTACCGCCAATGTCGGCAAGCAGGCGGGGGCTGTCGAAACGGGGCATGGGTGCGGCCAGGGCTGGATGGAGTCGAGCGGCGGATTATTCAGCAGGCGGGCGCGAGCACCGGCTCGCCGCGGTCGGTTTGGGGCTGTAGCTGCACTACAGCTTGAAGTGCACCGAATTCTCCCCGCGAAAAGCCCCGCTTTGCCAGTTCTGAAAGCGCTTGCCCCCAAGAAGAAGCGAGATCCGGGGAGCTCTGTATTGTGGAAGACGTGTAGTTTTGCTACCGTCCGCCGCGACCGAAATTTCGCCTTCCCGCCGTGTCCGTTCAAGCTCGAATCCTGCAAGTCCCCGCCTTCGTCATCGTCTCTAGCGTTTCGGGAGACCGGGCATGAGCGCGGCCTTCCCCTGGCTGGTCGCCGATGTCGGTGGCACGAACGCCCGCTTCGGCACCGTGGCCGGCCCGGGTGCCCCGGTGGAGGATGTGCGGGTTCTGCCCGTGGCCGGGCATGCCGGCCCGGCCGCAGCGGTGCGGGCCTACCTGGCCGGCCAGGCGCCGGGCCAGGCCAAGCCGCGCAGTGCGGCCTTCGCACTGGCGACGGCGCTGCACGGGGACCACATCGAGCTGACCAACGGTGCCTGGAGCTTCTCGCGCGCCGGCACGCAGGACGAGCTGGGCCTGCAGACGCTGCTGTGCCTGAACGACTTCGAGGCCCAGGCGCTGTCGCTGCCGCGGCTGCGCGCGCATCAGCTGCGCGCCTGGGAGGCGTCGCCGCCCGCCGCGGGCGACGTGGCGGCCGGCACGGTGATGGCCGTCATCGGCCCGGGTACGGGTCTGGGCGTGGGCGGCGTCGTTCGGGCGCCCGGTCGCTGGTTGGCGCTGCCGGGCGAAGGCGGGCATGCGACGCTGGCGCCGGCCGACGATTTCGAGGGCGCCGTGCTGAGCCAGGCGCGACGCGAGTACCCTCATGTGTCGGCCGAGCGATTTCTGTCGGGCATCGGGTTGCCGGTGCTGTGCCGCGCCGTGGCTGCGGTGTTGGGGCAGGGTGAGGAGGTGGGCGCACTGTCCACCGAGCAGATCGTGGCCCGCGGCCTGGCGGGCGAGTCGCCGGCCTGCGCCCGCACGCTGGATGTCTTTTGCGCCATGCTGGGCGGGTTCGCCGGCAACGTCGCGCTGACGCTGGGTGCGCGCGGCGGTGTCTTCATCGGCGGCGGCATCGTGCCGCGCCTGGGAGAGCGCTTCTTCCAGTCGGAGTTCCGCCGCCGTTTCGAGGCCAAGGGTCGCTTCCAGGCCTTCCTGGCCGGCATTCCGACGGCCCTGATCACCGACACGCTGGCCGCACTCTCTGGCGCCGCCCTGGCGCTGGAGCAGGCCGAGGCCTGACGTCCGGCCCGCCGCGCGCGGGCCTGCACCTTTTTTTCCACCGTCTTTCCTGTCCGACTGGTGGCGCCCGGCGCCGCCCGGTCGGCGCAGCCGCTTCCGGCTTCGTGGCTCGTGCTTGCTGCGGCGGCCTGCGCCGTATCGGCCGAATCCTGAGTCTGTAGTTGAGCTACACATTTGGATGCTTGGCTGAACTTAAGTGGAGCGAGGATGGAAGGGATGCATCGATTAAATGATGGTTTTCCCTTAGTATTGGTCGGAAATTGGGTCGTTTATGCGCCACTTCTAGGGTTTACGCAGGTGCGGCTCAAAATCTAGTTTTGATACAAACATGGTCGAGACGTTGAGTTCTCGCCCGAATGTGCGCTCAGCAGCGCCGCGACAGGGGCCACGTCGCTTTCCACGACATAAAGGAGACATTCATGACCATGAGCAACGACGGGCGCGGCAAGCCGGCCGCCATGTCCTTCCGCATCAGCCCGGTGGCCATCGGCTGCACGCTGCTGATTGCCTCGACCGGCGCCCTGGCGCAGCAGGCCGCCGCGGCGCAGACCCTGGACACCGTGGTCGTCACGGGCATCCGCAAGGGCATCGAAGACGCCATCGTCACGAAGAAGAATTCGAACTCGATCATCGAGTCGATCTCCGCCGAAGACATCGGCAAGCTGCCCGACACCAGCATCGCCGAGTCCATCGCGCGTCTGCCCGGCATTGCGGCGCAGCGCACGCGAGGCCGTGCGTCGCAGATCAGCATCCGCGGCATGGCGCCCGACTACGCCGCCACGCTGCTGAACGGTCGCGAGCAGGTCACCACCGGTGACAGCCGTGGAGTCGAGTTCGACCAGTTCCCGGGCGAGTTGATCAGCAAGGTCGACATCTACAAGTCGCCCGACGCCGCCCTGGTCGGCCACGGCCTGTCGGGGACGTTCAACATGCAGACGGCCCGCCCGCTCGCGTTCAAGGATCGCGCCGTGGCTCTGAACTACCGCAAGCAGAAGCTGGGGGTCGGCACGGTCAGCGAGGGCGATGGCTTCCGCGCCAGCGTTTCCTACATCGACAACTTCGCCGATCGCACCATCGGCGTGGCCCTGGGCTTTGCGCGCCTGGATGAGACGACCGGCCAGACCGAGCGCTTCGACTCCTGGGGCGGTGGCACGGCCCCCTTCAACGGCCAGACGGTCAATGTGCCGTACAACGGTTTCGGCCTCTTCGCCGATCAGACCAAGCAAACGCGTGACGGCGCGATGGCGGTGCTTCAGTTCAAACCTAACGCCAACTTCGAGAGCACGGTCGACGTCTACTACTCCAAGTTCGACCAGGTCAAGAGCACCAAGGGCTTCCAGGCGCCGCTGAACGACTCGTGGCTGGACGCCGGGGGCAACGGCTACGACAAGCCCGGTCAGCTCATCAACGCGACGCTGAGCGGCAGCAACGTGACCCAGGGCACGTTCAACAACGTCCGCGCGGTCATCCGCAACGACGCCGAGGACCTGAAGGACCGCCTGAGCTCGGTCGGCTGGAACAACAAGTTCAAGTTCGACGGCGACTGGATGCTCGAGGCAGACCTGAACCGCTCGACCGCCAAGCGCCGCGGCCAGATCATCGAGACGACGGCCGGCCTGGCGCAGTCCGCGCCGAACACCGCGCAGATGGACACCCTGCAGTTCACGGACGGCCGCAGCTTCAAGCCGGGCTTCAACTACGCGGACCGCAACATCGTCAAGCTGACCGACGTCCAGGGCTGGGGGGGCGGCGTCAACTCGCCTCAGGCGGGCTACTCCAAGCTCCCCAATGTCAACGACGAGCTGAACTCCGGCAAGCTGGTGCTTCACAAGGCACTGAAGGACAACGCCTGGTTCTCCGGCTACCAGCTCGGCGCCAACTACACCGAGCGCGAGAAGACCCGCGCCTATGTCGAGGGTCGTCTCGTCATCGCCGGCGCCGGCCCGCTGGGGGCGGCCGACATGCCCGGCTCCGGCACGCTGACGCTCAGCGGGATCACCTTCGCCACCTTCGATCCGACGAACGCCATCGGCTCGGTCTACCAGATCGCGCCCAAGCTCCATCCGGACATCTACAACAAGGACTGGAAGGTGCAGGAGAAGCTCAGCACCGCCTTCGCCCGGGCGGACATCGACACCGAGCTTCTGGGCATGCCGGTGCGCGGCAACGTCGGCCTGCAGGTGGTGGGGACGAAGCAGAACTCCACCGGCTTCAACGTCGACCGCGGCAATTGCCCGAGCGACCAGAACTGCCCGGCCCTGGAGAGCAAGGGCGGCGCGAACTACACCGACATCCTGCCGAGCCTGAACCTGAACTTCGAGCTCAGCTCCGACCAGATCGTGCGCCTGGGCGTGTCCCGCGTGATGGCACGCGCCAACCTGAACGAGATGCGTGCCAGCCTGGGTCTGAGCGTCAGCACCTTCAATGAGAACGGCCAGCAGCGCGAGATCTACACCGGCGACGCCGGCAATCCCTCGCTGAAGCCCACCCGCGCCAACGCCTTCGACGTGGCCTACGAGAAGTACTTCGGCACCAAGGCCTACGTCGGCGTCGCCGGTTTCTACAAGGACCTGCGCACCTACGTGCTGCGTCAGTCGGTGCCGTTCGACTTCACGCCCTACATCACGCCGTCGACGAAGAAGCTGCCGAGCAACATCGGTGCGCTGACGATGCCGCTGAACGGCAATGGCGGCACCTTGAAGGGGCTGGAACTGTCGGCCTCGATGCCCTTCAGCATGCTCTGGTCGGCGCTGGACGGCTTCGGCGTGCAGGCCAACTACAGCTACACCAACAGCTCGGTGAAGCTGCTGATCGGCGGCGTCACCGTGGACGGCATCAGCTCGGTTGACATCCCGCTGCCGGGCCTGTCCAAGAACGTCAGCAACCTGACCCTGTACTACGAGAAGTACGGCTTCTCGGCGCGCGTCGCGGCCCGCAAGCGCAGCGACTTCATCGGCGAGGTCAGCAGCTTCACCGGCGACCGCCAGTTCACCTGGGTCAAGGGCGACACCGTCACGGACTTGCAGCTGGGCTATGAAGTGCAGCGCGGCATGTTCAAGGGCCTGTCTCTGGTGTTCCAGGTCAACAACGTGACGGACGAACCCTTCATCCGCTACGCCAACAACCCGAGCGACATCCGCGAGAACACCAAGTACGGCAAGACCTACTTGTTCGGCTTGAACTACAAGCTGTAATCCGGTTGCGCCTCGCGGCCCCCGCCAGCGCAAGGTGGCGGGGGCTTTTTCCATCCGGCGGGACCTTCCTCATGCAAGCTCAGATTGATCGCATCGTCATCGTCGGTGGCGGCACCGCCGGCTGGATGGCCGCCGCGGCGCTGTCGACCGTGCTGCGCGGCCGCTACCGCATCCAGCTTGTCGAGTCCGACGAGATCGGCATCGTCGGCGTCGGCGAGGCCACCATTCCGATGATCCAGCGCTTCAACCGCGTCATCGGCCTGGACGAGAACGAGTTCCTGCGCGAGACGCGGGGGAGCTTCAAGCTGGGCATCGAGTTCGTCAACTGGGGCCGGCTGGGCGAGCGCTACATGCACGGCTTCGGCCGGTTGGGCCAGGATCTGTGGACCGTGCCGTTCGAGCAGTACTGGCACCGGATGCGGGCGCTGGGCCGGGCCTTGCCGCTGGAGAACTACTCCATCACGCGCATGGCGGCCAAGGCCAACAAGTTCATGCCGCCGCGCACGGACATTGGCAACTCGCCGCTGGCGGACATTGCCTACGCCTACCACTTCGACGCCAGCCTCTATGCGCGTCACCTGCGCCGGCTCAGCGAAGCGCGTGGCGTGCAGCGCACCGAGGGCAAGATCACCCATGCGACGCGCCGGGGCGAGGGCGCGCATGCAGGGCACATCGACGCCGTCGTGCTGGAGAGTGGAGAGCGGGTCGAGGGCGACCTCTTCATCGACTGCTCGGGCTTTCGCGGCCTGCTGATCGAGCAGACGCTGCAGACGGGCTTCGAGGACTGGACGCACTGGCTGCCCTGCGACCGGGCCCTGGCCGTGCCCTGCGAGTCGGTGGCGCCACTGACCCCCTACACACGCTCGACCGCGCACCGGGCCGGCTGGCAGTGGCGCATCCCGCTGCAGCACCGCATCGGCAACGGCCACGTCTACTGCAGCCGCTACACCTCGGACGACGAGGCCGCCTCAACCCTGCTGGCCCACCTGGACGGCAAGCCGCTGGCCGACCCGCGCCCCATCCGCTTCAGGACCGGCATGCGCCGCCTGGCCTGGAACGAGAACGTCGTCGCCATCGGCCTGGCAAGCGGGTTTCTCGAGCCGCTGGAGTCCACCTCCATCCACCTCATCCAGTCCGCGGTCCAGCAACTGATCGACTTCTTCCCGGACCGCGGCTTCAGTGCCACGGACATCGCCGAGTTCAATCGCAGCAACCGCTTCCACTACGAGCGCATCCGCGACTTCATCATCCTGCACTACCACCTGAACCAGCGTGATGACTCGGCGTTCTGGCGGGACTGCGCCCACATGACCGTGCCCGACACCCTGCAGGAGAAGTTGGCGCTGTACGGCAGCCACGGCCGCGTGGTCCGGCGCGACAACGAGCTCTTTGCCGAGGTGGGCTGGGTGCAGGTCATGGAGGGGCAGAACCTCACGCCACAGCGCCATCATCCGCTGGCCGACCTGCAAAGCGAGCAGGACACGCACGACTACATGGAGGGCGTCCGGGACGTCATTGCCAAGTGTGTCGATGTCATGCCCGACCACGCCGACTACATCGCGCAGCACTGCGCGGCGCCCACCTGAACGGAGGCCTGCCATGACACCTCTTGCGCTGCGCCGGCGTGCCGTGCTGACTGCCGCCACTTCCATTGCACTGTCCCCCATGACCGCCCACGCCAACGCCCACGCTGTCGCCGACATGCCGCACCTGCCCTGGACCCGCCAGGCCGTCATCTACCAGGTCAACGTGCGTCAGTTCTCCCAGGCCGGCACGCTGGCTGCCGTGCATGCCGACCTGCCGCGGCTGAAGCGGCTGGGCGTGGACATCCTGTGGCTGATGCCCATCCAGCCCATCGGCAAGCGCAACCGCAAGGGCACGCTGGGCAGCTACTACTCGATCAGCGACTACACGGCCGTGAACCCCGAGTTCGGCACGATGGCGGACGCCAAGGCCTTTGTCGCTGCGGCGCACGCGCTGGGCTTCAAGGTCATCCTGGACTGGGTGGCCAACCACACCGCCTGGGACCACCCCTGGGCCTCGGCCCACAAGGACTGGTACAAGCTCAATGCCCAGGGCGAGGTCTATGCCGTCACGTTCAACGAAGGCCAGCCCGGTGAGGAGCACTGGGACGACGTCGTCGCGCTGGACTACCGTAGCGAGGGCCTGCGCACGGCGATGATCGACGCGATGTCCTTCTGGGTGCGCGAGACCGGCCTGGACGGGTTTCGCTGCGACGTGGCCAGCCTCGTGCCGACGGACTTCTGGGTGCGCGCCCGCCGGGCGCTGGACGCCGTCAAGCCCATGTTCATGCTGGCCGAGTCCGACGCCGTCGAGCTGCACACGAGCGGCGCGTTCGACATGACGTATGGCTGGGATCTGGCGGACCAGGTCTTCAAGAAGATTGGCAAGGGCGAAGCGGGGGCGCCGCTGCTGAAGGCCTGGCTGGCCAGGCAGCCGGCGGGCTATCCGGCGCATGCCTACCGCATGCGCTTCACGAGCAACCACGACTTCAACTCCTGGCACGGCACGGACGCCGAGCTGTACGGCGACGCCCATCGGGCGCTCACGGTGCTCGCGTTCACGCTGCCCGGCATGCCGCTGATCTACAACGGCCAGGAGTCCGGGTTGGCGAAGCGGCTGGCGTTCTTCGAGAAGGATGCCATCGACTGGAAGCGTCACGAGCTGGGCGACTTCTACGCCGGGCTCATTGCGCTCAAGCACGTGCATCCTGCGCTGGCCGCCGGCCAGTACGGCGCACCGGTTGAGCTGCTCGACGCGCCGGCGGACATCGTGGCCTTCGAGCGCCGTCTGGGTGCGGACGTCGTGCGCGTCACCGTGAACCTCTCCCCGGTCGAGCAGACCTGGCGGGGGCGTCAGCTCAACCCCTGGGGGTGGCTGTTGGCCTGAGCCAGACTGGGCGTCCGAGGGCGTCCTGGCCTGGCGATTTCGCCCGCAAAGAAGCAGGCGGCGCCGTTGAGGCGTGCTGCAAAGAGCATTCGGCACCCATGCCGTGCGAATGCCGCGCGAAGCGGACTTCGGGCTGCGGCCAAAGGCGCTCCAAGCCGCGCCTGTGTGGATCCGTGAATGCCGCTCAGCAGCGCGGCTCGCCTGTTCTCGGCTCCTTCCCGCGACCTTGGTGCAGCAGCCATTCGTCCAGGAGGTGCTGGATCCTCATGCCCTTTGCCAATCGTTGAAGCCGCCGCTGATCCAAGACGGAGAGCTCCAGATCCAACGGAGGCCGAGTCCAGCAGCGCATTCTCCAGGGGCGTGCGGGGGTAGTCGAAGCGCAGATCGCGCAGGTCCCCAAGCTTGCCGGCACGTTCGTCGACCAGGCGCGCAGGCATCGCGAAGAAGCGAAACACTACTGCGGCCGTCAGTCGGGCTGCGTTGGAATGACGCAAGTGATGGTGTCGCCGAAGTTGTTCGTGACATGGGCTTGCTCGAGAACCCAGGACAGGCTGACCGCCGACCTGTGTCTCACCCAATGAGCTGCAGCTGCCGGGCTCACATCTCGGTTCGACATCGGGCAGTTGCCACAGCCAAAGACTGTGCCCACTTTTCGATGACAGACCGCTCGGTCACCGACTCGCTTCTGGAATTGCCCGACGCCTGCTCGCGACATCTCCAGGCTAGGGTGCTTCGCCCGGCTGCAGCCAGAGTTCGCGGCGCTGGACGGGAGTCTCCGGCGGGAGCAGCGGGTTGCTCAGGCGCAGCACGCGCGACGGCGAGACCGGGTGTGCCTTGACGAGCCCGCCGTAGAACTCGCGGTGCAGGCGCTGGAAGCTGCCCGCGGCGATCGCGGCCTCCAGCCCTGCCTTCAGTTCCGCCGCCAGTTCGGGCCGCGTGGGGCTCACGAAGAGATAGGCTGCCGCCGGGTAGTGCAGCATCAGCCCTGGTGCAACGGCCAGCTCGGGGTGGCGGCCACCGGCCAGCTCCGCGTCGATCTCCAGGATGGAGCGTGGGAAGTAGTCGATGCGCCGGGCCGCCAACATGCGGAACAGCGCCTCGTAGACGCTGCTGGTGCCCACCTGCAGGCCGTTGGCGCGCAAGATGGTGGTGTCGGGCCAGTCATGGCCCTGGCCGGCAAGGCGCTGGCGCAGTTCGTCCAGGCTGCGTACGCGCTGCCACTGGGCCAGCTCGCCGCGACGCACAAGCAGCAACCGCCACCCCAGCAGACCGCGGTCGATGGGAATTCGCACGGGCAGCAGGCCGCTGCCCTCGCGCTGGATGTCCGTCATCGTCCACATCAGGTCGACGGGGCTGTGGCCCGCAGCCAGCTCGATCAGCGTGCGGCCCTGGGTCATGTCGAGGTCGACATGGCGGATCTCCAGCCGGCTGCCGACGTGGCTCAGCGCCAGCTCGACGACGCGGCGCACGTAGCCCAGCTGTGGGTCCGGCATGCTGATGTGGCGCGGCAGACGCACCGACTCGTCGGCCTGCGCGCGCAGGGCGGGGCCGGCGAGCAGCAGGGGCAGGCCCAGCAGGGGGCGGCGGCCCGGGTTCGACAGCGTGAGGCGTGGCATGGGCCCGCATCATGCGCCCGCGCATGCGGGCGGGCCCTGTCGTCAACCCGAAGCGCGCGGGGCCGGCTGGCCCGGGATCAGGGGCGAACCAGAACCCGCCCGAACAGGGGCGGGACGGTGAACAGGATCCTGCCGTCCGTGACGGTCACGGCTTCGCCACCGAGGGCATCTCGGAGCCGATCGGCCGGGAAGGGCAGCGCAAGGCTCACGGTCCTGGCCTCGGGACTGTTGTTGGTGGCCGTGATGGCCCACTGGTTGCCGTCCCGGCGCGCCAGCACCACGACGTGTTCGTCGATGTGCAGCGGCGCACCCAAGGCGCCGTGACGCAGCACCGGCAGGTCGTGGCGCAGCTTGGTCAGGCGCCTGAAGTCAGCCAGCAGCGCCAGGTCCGGCTGGCCGCCTTCGTCGGCCCAGGGATAGGGCGCACGGTTGTAGGGGTCGTCACCGCCACCCAGGCCCACTTCATCGCCGTAGTAGATGGTGGGCGAACCGGGGTAGGTCATCTGGAAGAACACGGCCAGGCGCAGGCGCTGCTTGGCGAGCTTCAACGCCTCGGCATTGCCGTCGTCGCGGTAGCCGAAGTGGTGAAGGGCGCGCGCCTGGTCGTGGGTGGACAGCAGGTTCATCAGCGCGAAGAGGGCCTGGGGCGGGTAGGCCTCGCGGATGAGCTCCAGGTTGGCATACGCCTGCGTGGCGGGCTTGCCCGCGGCGTAGTCCAGCACAGCGTTGCGGAAGATGTAGTTCATCGTCGAGTCGAACATGTCGCCCAAGAGATGCTTGCTCGCGTCGAACCAGGTCTCCGCCACCGTCAGTGCGTCGGGCTTCCTGGCCTTCACGGCCAGGCGCCATTCGCGCCAGAAGTCGTCGGGGACCCACGGTGCCACGTCCATGCGCCAGCCGGCTGCGCCACGGTCCAGCCAGTAGTTCGTCACCGAGTCGGCGTCTCGGTAGGCGTAGGCGCGGAAGGAGGGCGAGTCCTTGTCGATCTCGGGCAGGTCCGCGACGCCCACCCAGCCCTGGTACTGGCGATCGGGATTGCGCTCCTGCGGCCTGAACTTGAACCAGCCGTGATAGGGCGAGGCGGGATTGGGCTTGCCGCCGTCGAAGGCGCCGCCCCTGGGGAAGTTCAGGTAGCGGTTGAAGTAGGGCGAGTCCGCGCCCACGTGGTTGAGCGAGGTGTCGGGGATGACGCGGATGCCGCGCTTCGCCGCTTCGGCGCACAGGCGCACGAAGTCGTCGTTCGTGCCGAAGGCGGGATCGATCTGCTTGTAGTCGGCCGCGTCATACTTGTGGTTGCTGGGCGCACGGAACACCGGCGTCAGGTAGATCGCGTTGGCGCCCAGACGCTGGATGTAGTCCAGCTTCTCGATGAGGCCGGCGAGGTCGCCGCCGAAGAAGTCGTTGTTGTAGAGGGCGTCGGAACCGTCGCCGCTGCCCGGCTTGAAGGGCTTCTCGTTCCAGCTGGCGTGGCGCTCGACGTCGCGGTCCTGGTACCGGTCCTGCGGACGACCACCGCCGGGGCGGGGGTCATTGGCCTTGTTGCCGTTGCGAAAGCGCTCGGGGAAGACGTAGTAGTAGACGACGTCCCGGGCCCAGTCGGGGACCTTGAAGTCGGGCGCGTAGATGGTCTGGCGGTAGCGGCGGATGCGCTTGGCGCGGGCGGGCAGAGGCTCCACCGTGGCGGCGCCCATGGCGCCCTTCTCGCGCGTCCAGTAGACGGTGTCGGTGTTGTTCTGCAGCGCGTAGCGCCCCTCGTCCGTTTCCAGCTCGAACCAGTAGCCGTAGACGCCAATGTCGGTGAAGCGGTAGCGCGCGCTGAAGCGGCGGCCCTGGCCGTTCGGCTGCGGCGTCATCGCGATGCGGGCCAGGGGCTCGTAGTCCAGCTGCTCCTGGTTGCCGCTCAGGCGGCGGCGTTCGATGACCAGCGTGGCCTGCTTCAGGCCGGGCACGTCGTTGGCGACGCTGAAGCTGATCTCGGTGCCGGCGGGCTGGGCGCCGAAGGGCGTCTTGGCCTCGGCACTTCGAGAGTCGAATCGGGTGCTGAGCGCAGCGCGGTCGGTGAGGACCTGCGGCGGCGAGGGCTTGAACGTCCTGGGACCGACCGTCAGGCGGGCGCTGCCGTCGGCGGCGATGGCCAGGCGCAGCGTGTGTTCGCCCGCGAACTCGCGCTTGAGGCTGCCTGTCGCACTGCGGGCCGGGTGGCCCTGGGCGTCGCCGCCGAAGGTCAGGCTGGCCGTCCACTCCTCGTCCGCCAGCTTGAATTCCTGCGCGCCCTGGGCCGTGATGTTCAGGTAGTAGGCGTCGCAGCGGTACTCGAAGGCCTGCTCGTCCTGGGCGGCCCAGTTGTTCAGGCCCCCGCGCAGATAGAGGACAGCGTCGCCAAGCGGCGGCGGCTTGCAGTCGGCGGCCTGGACCGCCGGAGCGAGCGAGATCAGCGCCGCAAGCAGCGCCAGGGCCTTCAACATGGCTTCACCCCTTGACGCCGCCGGCCGTCAGGCCGGAGACGATCCAGCGCTGGGCGAGCAGGAAGACGGCGGTGATGGGCAGGCCCGACAACACGGCCGCCGCCGCGAAGTCGCCCCACAGGAAGCGCTGGTCGTGCAGGAAGTACTTGGAGCCCACCGCGAGCGTGAGGTGTGCTTCTTCGCGCAGCAGGATGGAGGCGACGGGGTACTCGATGATGGTGCCGATGAAGGCCAGCACGAAGACCACCATCAGGATGGGCACGGCCATGGGCAGCAGCACGCGGCTGAAGGCCTGCCAGTGCGTTGCGCCGTCGACCTTGGCGTTCTCCTCGATTTCCACGGGGATGGTCTCGAAGTAGCCCTTGATGGTCCACACATGGGTGGCGATGCCACCCAGGTATGCGAGCACCAGCCCGGCATGGGTCTCGAGGCCCAGGGCCGGCACATAGGTGCCGATGGTCTCGAAGATGGCGTAGATGGCAACCAGCGCCAGCACCGGCGGGAACATCTGCAGCAGCAGCATGCCGTTGAGCACGGGCTTGCTGAAACTGAACCTCAGCCGCGCGAACGCATAGGCCGCGGTCGTCGAGATCGCGACGATGAGCAAGGCCGAGGCGGTGGCGACCTTGATCGAGTTCCACAGCCAGGTCAGCACGGGGAAGGGGGGCTGCACAAGGCTGCCGTCCGCGCTCTGGTAAGGGATGCCCAGCGCCAGCTTCCAGTGCTCCAGGCTGATCTCGGTCGGGATCAGGCTGCCGGTGGCGAAGTTGCCCGGGCGCAGCGAGATGGACACGACGGCCAGCAGCGGGAAGAGGGTGATGGCGATGAAGACCCACATCACCGCATGCGCGGCAAGGATGCGCCAGCGGGCCTGTTTGCCGAGGACGATGGCCATTCGGATTACCTCTGTGCCTTCGCGCTCATGCGCAGGTTGATCAGCGACAGCGCCGCAACGAGGAAGAAGATCAGCGTCGAGATCGCCGCGGCGAGGCCGAAGTCCGAGCCCGAGTCGCGGAAGGCGATGCGGTAGGTGTAGCTCACGAGAATGTCGGTCTGGCCTGCCGGCAGCTTGGTGGACAGGAAGTCCGGCCGGCCATCGGTCAGCAGCGCGATCAGCACGAAATTGTTGAAGTTGAAGGCGAAGGCGCTGACCAGCAGCGGCGCCAGCGGCTTGATGATGAGCGGCGCGGTGATTCGCAGGAAATTGGTCGCCGGGCTGGCGCCGGCCAGGGCCGAGGCCTCGTACAGGTCCTGCGGGATGGCCTTCAGCAGGCCCGAGCACAGGATCATGATGTACGGGTAGCCCAGCCACACGTTGACGATGAGCAGCATGGTCTTGGCCAGCAGCGGGTCCGCGAACCAGGCGGGCTTGACACCGAAGAGGGCGTCCAGGATGGCGTTGATCTCGCCGAAGTTCTGGTTAAACAGGCCCTTGAAGACCAGGATGGAAATGAAGCCCGGCACCGCATATGGCAGGAACAGCAGCGTGCGGTAGGTGGTGCGGTACTTCATGCCCTCCCAGTTCAGCAGCACCGCGAACAGCATGCCGATGGCGGTGGCGAAGAGCACCGTCAGCGCCGAGAACACCACCGTCCATGTGAAGATGGCCAGGAAGGGCCCGCGGAACTCGGCATCGAACAGCATGCGGGCGTAGTTGGCCGTGCCGATGAAGGCCTTGAAGCCCGGCTGCAGCGTTTCGCCGGATGCAGCCTGGAAGAAGCCGGTGTCCCGGTTGGGCGCGAAGACGGCGCCATCGGCGGTGCGCGTCAGGCTGTCGTCGGCATTCGCCGTCCATTGCGGCTGGACGGGGCCGAATTCGCGCAGGCCGAGGTAGTGCAGTTCGGTCTTGTCAGGCAGCACCAGGACCAGCCGTGCCAGCGCGTCGCGGTGCTGGATGAGCTCGGGCAAGGGCAGGGCGGCATCGGTGGGTGACGCCGTGGCGCCTGCTGGCGCGACGTCGACGCGCAGCGGCTTGCCGGACCGCAGCGCCAGGGGCGGCGACACCCAGCGCGGCGTCGCTTCGCCGTCCGCACTCAGCACGAGGCGGTACTCGGCACCACTGGCATGCAGGCTGTAGCCCAGCACCTGGGCCTCGACAGCGTCGTGCTGCTCCAGCAGGTACTCCCGCACGCGACTTTCGCTGAGCAGGTGTGTGCTGGAGTAGTTGGTGAAACCGATCTGCGCCGTGTAGACCAGCGGGAAGGCGATGAACACCAGCATGCCGGCCACGCCGGGGAAGAGGTAGCGCCAGGCGAGGCCGCCGCGGCTGAGGTACACGTAGAAGCCGGCCGTGAACAGCACCAGCACGCCCGCGGCCCAAGCGGCCTGGCCGGTGGTGTAGATGGCGAAGACGAGGTAGAGGGCGGCGACGATGGCCAGCGCGACGGCCGGCCCCTTCAGCCACCGGCCGAGCTTCTCGGACATCGTGGGCGGCAGCGTCGAGTAGCTGCCCTGGCCCAGGGGGGAGGCGACAGCGTTCATTTGTTCAGCAGCATCCGTGCGGCGGCGCCATCGAGCGCGTCCTTGGGGCTTTGCAGGCCGTTGGTGATGGCTTCCAGCGCCGCGTCCATCGCGGTCCAGAAGCGGCCTACCTCGGGGATGTTGGGAATGGGCGCGCCGTTGCGGGCGTTGGTCATGCTCGCCCTGATCAGCGGGTTGACCGACAGCTCGGCATAGAAGGCCTTGTTGGCCGGCACGCCGATGGGCACGTCGGCGTCCAGTACCTTGAGCGCCTCCGGCCGCATCAGGTGGTTCTCGATGAACTCCTTGGCGATGTCCTTGTTCCGGCTGGGCGCCGCGATCATGCAGCCCAGCACGCCGACGAAGCTCTTGCTCGGTTGGCCGGGAATGACGGCCGGGATGGGGGCGACGCCGAAGTCGATCTTGGCCTTGCGGGCGTTGTCCCATGCCCAGGGGCCGGAGATCATCATCGCGATCTCGCCACGGGCGAAGGCGGACTCCATTTCGGCGTAGTTGGCGCCCTTGGGCATGTGGCCGTTCCTGACGAGGCCGTCCAGCGTCTGCGCGGCGCGCACCGCCCCCGACGAATTGACGCCCACCTGGCGGGCGTCGAAGTCACCCCGTGCGTCGCGGCCGAAGATGACGCCGCCGGCGCCGGCCAGCATGGGCCAGGTGAAGAAGCTCTTGTTGTAGTGCCAGAGGATGGCGTGCTTGCCCTGGGCCTGCAGCTGCTTGTCCAGCACGATGACCTCGTCCCACGTCTCGGGCGGCTGCTTCACCAGCGCCTTGTTGTAGATGAGGCCGGTGGTCTCGATGGCCAGCGGATAGCCCCAGATGCGACCGTGGTAGCTCATCGCCGCCCAGGCCTGGTCCTCCACCTCGGCCTTGAGCCTGGGCGAGGGGCGCAGCGGCGTCAGCAGCCCGGCCTTGGCCCATTCGCCGACGCGGTCGTGCGGCCAGCAGAAGATGTCGGGGCCCTTGCCGGCGCCGGCCGCCTGCTGGAACTTGTCGGTCGCGTCCACCGGGTGCTCGACGACGACCTTGACGCCCGAGGCCTTCTCGAAGGCATGACCGACCTGCTGCAGGCCGTTGTAGGCCTTGTCGCCATTGATCCAGACCAGCAGCTTGGGTGGCTCGGCCAGCGCGGGCACCGCGGCCAGCGCCGCCAGCAGGGGCAGCCACCTCATGCCGACAGCTCCGGTGCGGCGAGGCGGCGCAAGGCCGTGCCGCTCGCATCGAACACGTACAGCGCTTCGGCCGGCAGGTGCAGGTCCAGCGCCTGGCCGCTGCGCAACCGGTCGGCGCCGTTGCGTCCCTCGAACTGGCAGGTCAACGCCTCCTCGACCCCAGGGTAGGGGCAGTAGGCGAACGTGACGCCGCCCAGGGACTCGACGAAGGCCACGGTGCTCTGCAGTTGGTTGCCCTGGCCTTCGGTGCGGATGTGCTCGGGGCGCACGCCCAGCGTGACCTTGTCGCCGACCTTCGCCGCGCTGCCATCGACCAGCGCGCGCAACTGCACGCTGCCGCCAGCCAGCTTCACGTCCACATGGCCGGGCTGAACGGCCACGAGCTCGCCGTCGATGAAGTTCATCTTGGGACTGCCGATGAAACCGGCCACGAACAGGTTGCGTGGATGCTCGTACAGCTCCAGCGGCGAGCCGACCTGTTCGACCTTGCCCGCCGACAGCACGACGATGCGGTCGGCCAGCGTCATGGCCTCCACCTGGTCGTGGGTCACGTAGATCATCGTCGTCTTCAGGTCCTCGTGCAGCTTGGCGAACTCGTAGCGCATGCGCACGCGCAGCGCCGCGTCGAGGTTGGACAGCGGCTCGTCGAACAGGAACACCTCGGGCTTGCGCACGATGGCGCGGCCGATGGCGACGCGCTGGCGCTGGCCGCCGGACAGGTCCTTGGGCTTGCGGTCCAGCAGGTGCTCGATGTGCAGGATCCTGGCGGCGTTGCGCACGGCCGTCTCGATCTCGGCCTTGGGCACCTTGGCCAGCTTCAACCCGAACGCCATGTTGTCGAACAGGTTCATGTGCGGGTACAGCGCGTACGACTGGAACACCATGGCGATGCCGCGCTCGCTGGGGGGCACGTCGTTGACGACACGCCCGCCGATGGTCAGCTCGCCGCCGGTGATCTCCTCGAGCCCGGCAATGGAGCGCAGCAGCGTGCTCTTGCCACAGCCCGACGGACCGACGAACACCATGAACTCGCCGTCGCGGATCTCCAGGTCGATGCCGTGCAGGATGCGGATGTCGCCATAGGCCTTCTCCACGCCGGTCAGTCGAACGTCTGCCACTTCAAACCTTTCTGTGACCCGGATTGGGTGGCCGGGCTTGTCTCGTTTTGATGTCGAAATTTTCATCTTTCGACAGTCG
>NZ_DASWYS010000006.1:0-15126 GCF_036404855.1 Roseateles sp. | reverse complement strand
ACCAGGGCCAGCGCCTGCTCCGTCTCGCCGCAACGCGCCAGCACATAGGGCTGAGTGGCGCGCACATAGGACGGCGCGTCGGCACGCGCCAGCAACTGCAGCGAAGGCGCGACCAGCTCGGGGCCAGGCCAGTGACTGGCGCGCAGCAGCAGGCGCTGGCTGATGGCGATGGCGCTGTCCGGATGGTCCAGTTCGGCACGCTCGACCTCGCGCAGCGCGGCCTCGGTCTGGCCGGCATATCCAAGGGCGCGGGACAGCATCACGCGCGGGTAGACGGCAAAGGGTCGCTGCGCCACCGCGCGCCGCAGCACCTCCACTGCCTCGCTGCTGCGGCCTGTGGCGAGCAGATGCCAGCCGAACAGCGGCAGCAGCTCGGCATCGTCGGGCTGCTCGCGGTAGGCCGAGCGAAACAGCCGCTCGGCGTCGTCGAAGCGCCAGTCCATGTCAGCCAGCCAGGCGCGTGCAACGCGCAGGCCGCTGGCACTGGCGTCGTGGCGCTCCGCGGCATCCAGCTCGGCCTGGGCCTCGCCCACCGTCACCCCCAGCTCCGCGGCCATGCCCCAGCCCACAGCGGCGCCGATGGTGGCAGCCAGCGACACGCGGGCTGGTGCGTAGTCGGGGTACTCGGTCGCGATGGCGCGCAACACCGTCAGCGCGCGGCTCATGGCGCGCGGCGTCCCATGCTGGGACAGCTCCCAGGCGTGCAGATAGGCCTCGACGACGTCCGGCGGCGCCTTGACGACGGCCAGCATGCGGCTGTGCACGGCGGGCTCGGGCTGCACCAGCCGGTAGCCGAAGCCGTAGATGGCTTCGATCCTCACGTTGGGCAGTGCGCGTCGCAACTGGCTGATACAGCGCGTCAAGCTGTCGTCCGATACCGCTGAGCCGCGCCAGGCATGCTGGACGATGTCGGCCTTGCTGACTGCCAGCGGCTGGGCGCGGATCATCAGCGCCAGCACCGCGCTTTCCTTGGGGGGCAGGAACAGCGGCGCGTCCTGCCAAGTGGGCAAGCCGTCCGGCGTCAGGTCCAGGGCCATGGCGCGTCGTCGTCCGAATCGCAAACCGCGCCCGCGATGGCGGACGCCTGTCCTGCACTCTAGACCAGCGGCACGCCGGCTCACCCGCAGGGCGGCGGGTTTTTGCCGTCGGTCAGGTCGCGGACAGCGTGGGGTCGATGCGGAACACCGACACCGCCTCGGTCAGCAGCTGCGCCTGCTGGCTGAGGCTGTCCGCCGCCGCTGCGCTTTCCTCGACGAGGGCAGCATTCTGCTGCGTGACCTGGTCGAGCTGCATGATGGCGTCGCCGACCTGGCCGATGCCCTGGGACTGCTCGTTGCTGGCCGCGCCGATCTCGCCCATGAGATCACTGACGCGGCGCACCTGGGACAGGATCTCGGCCATGGTTCGGCCGGCGGCGTCCACCAGGCCGGTGCCCTGCTCGACGGTCGCGACGCTCTGGCCGATCAGCACCTTGATCTCCTTGGCCGCATCGGCCGAGCGGCTTGCCAGCGCGCGCACCTCGGAGGCCACCACCGCAAAGCCGCGCCCCTGCTCGCCGGCACGTGCCGCCTCGACCGCAGCGTTCAGAGCCAGGATGTTGGTCTGGAAGGCAATGCCGTCGATGACACCAATGATGTCGGCGATCTTCTTCGAGCTGTCGGACACGCGGCCCATCATCTCGACGACCTGGCCGACCACCTCTCCTCCCTGCGACGCCACCGTCGAGGCAGTGGCCGACAGCTGCGTGGCCTGGCGGGCGGTGTCGGCGTTCTGCTGCACGGTGACGGTCAGCTGCTCCATGGACGCGGCCGTCTGCTGCAGGTTGGAGGCCTGTTCCTCGGTACGCTGCGACAGGTCGGCGTTGCCGGTGGCGATCTGAGAAGAACCGGTCGCGATGGAGTCGGAACTGGCGCGGACGCGCTCGATCAGCCGCGTCAGACTGCCGGTCATGTCCTGCAGCGCCTGCATGAGCTGGCCGGTCTCGTCGCGGCTGCTGACGACGATGCGGCGCGTCAGGTCGCCAGAGGCAACGCTGCGGGCGACCTCGACGGCCTCCTGGAGCGAGCGCGAGATCAGGCGAGCCACGCTCAGCGCCAGCACCAAGCCCAGCACCACGCACACGACGACCGTCCCAATGACCCAGCCGCGCGCACTGGCGTAGAGCGTGTCACCCAGGCTGTTGGCCTCGTCGGCGCCGGCCTCGTTGATCTTGACGATCTCCTGGATGCGCTCCTCCATGACCTTGAAGTTCTCGCGCGCTGCTCCCCGCAACAGCGTCAGCGCCTCGCCGGTCTTGTGCTCGTTTGAAAGCACCAGCACGTTGGCGTGCTCGCTCATGTAGGCCGTGAACCGCGCGCCGAACTCTTCATACGCCTTCTTCTCCGCGGGCTCCGACAGCGTGGCCTCGTAGGCCTTGCGGTCCGCGGCGAGCTTGGCGAGCAGGCTGGTCAGGGACTCTTCGTAGGATTTCTTGGCCCGCTCATCCTCGGCCAGTACGTGCTGCAGCGATTCGGAGCGGATGCGGGCGAGGTCGTAGCGGATGTCGCCGGCGGACTTGACGGCCGGCAGCCAGTTCGTGGCCAGATCGGTGGCCGTCTGGTTCACGCGCGCCAGCTCAATGACCGAGAACACGCCGAGCCCGGCGGTCAACAGCAACACAGCGACGAACGACACCACCAGCTTGCTGGCGATCTTCAGGTCATAAAACCACTTCATGAGACGGGTCCTGGGGTTGTGTTGGCGCGTCGTCCGGCACGCATCGACAGCGGCGGCGGCAAAGCACAACATCGTAGAAACCCTGATCCCCTGAGATCCTGATGGAAAACTGATGGAGACCCGATCCCGGCCACGGGCCCGTGACTTTGTGCCGGGGTCAGCCGACGTACTCGAAGCGCTGACGCTGGCGGCCGTCCACCTCCAGCATGCCGGTGAACATCTCAAAGGGCCTGACCCACCAGCCGCTGTCGTTGTAGAGCGGCCGGTAGACGACCATCGCCTCCAGCGTTTCGCTGTGGCGGGCGACGGCGAGCACCTCATACTCGCCACCCTTGTAGTGGCGGTAGCGTCCGGGCCGGAGGGTTGGCAGCGTGGGCAGGTTGTCGTTCATGCACGGATTGGAATACATCGGCCGCGCGTGCTGCGCGGAGCGCTCGCGAGAATGGCCCCTTCACTGCAGGACTGCCCATGACGACCTCCCGCCGCCACCTTCTGCAACTGGGTACCACCGCCGGCCTGCTGGCTGCGGCCCGCCCCGCTACCGCCGCAGGTGGCGCGCTGCTGGCGTCACGCCTGCGCCCAGGCGACACGCTGGGCCTGGTCAGCCCGGCCAACGCCACCTTCGAGCGCGAGCCGCTGAAGATCGCCACCGAGTCCCTGCAGGCACTGGGCTTCAAGGTCAAGCATGGCCCCAATGTCGCCGCGCGGCGTGGGCCGTTCGCCGGCACGGACGCCCAGCGCGCCGCCGACGTGAACGCGATGTTCGCCGACGACTCGGTGGCCGGCATCATTGCGATGACTGGCGGCTCGGGCTGCAACCGCATCGTCGACAAACTCGACTACGAGCTGATCCGTCGCAAGCCGAAGTTCTTCGGCGGCTTCAGCGACCTGACCAGCCTCGTCAACGCCATCCACCGCCAGACCGGGCTGGTTGCCTTCCACAGTCCGGTGGCCGTGTCGGAGTGGAACGACTACTCGGTGCAGAGCTTCAAGGCCATCGTCATGAACGCCGAGGCGGCGCTGCTGCGTAACCCGGCGGTGAAACCGGCGGACGACCTCGTCGTACGCGAGGAGCGCATCTCCACGCTGCGCGGCGGCAAGGCCCAGGGTCGGCTGGTCGGCGGCAACCTGACCGTACTGGCTTCGCTGGCCGGCACGCCCTACTTCCCCGACTGCCGCGGCGCGCTCCTCTTCCTCGAAGACATCAACGAGTACATCTACCGCATCGACCGCTGCCTGTCCACGCTGCGCCTGACCGGCGCATTGGGCCAACTGGCCGGCGTCGTGCTGGGCCGCTTCACCAAGTGCGAGCCCGGCGAAGGCTACGGCGCACTGACGCTGGACGAGGTTTTCGACGACTACTTCCTGCCGCTGGGCGTGCCCGTCTACCGCGGCGCGGCCATCGGTCACATCAAGCGCAAGCTGACGGTGCCGGTGGGGGCGATGGCGGAGATGGACGCGGACGCCGGAACGATCAGGTTGCTGGCGCCGGCGGTCGCCTAGCGCTGTTCCGCCACCCAGTTCACCAGCGCATCCAGCACCGGCCGGCCCTTGCGCGCAGCCTCCGGGTGATTGAGCAGCGCAACGAAGACCCAGGGCCTGCCACTCGCGTCCGGCACGAAGCCGGCCAGGCCCACGGCATCACGCAATGTGCCAGTCTTGAGCCGAGCCTGACCGGTGGCCGGGCCGTCCTTGAGCCGGCGGGACAGCGTGCCGTCCACGCCCGCGATGGGCAGTGTCGCCAGCAGCTCCGGCGCCTGCGAGCCGCGCTGGCCCGCGCGCAGCACGCCGGCCAGCAGGGCCGGGCTGACCCGCTCGCTGCGCGACAGGCCCGAACCGTTGTCCAGCACCAGGGCCGCAGCGTCGACGGCGTGCGCCGCCAACCACTGCCGCACGACGCGCTCGGATGCCGCCAGCGTGGCCTCGCCGGGCTGGGCAGCCTGCGCGCCCAGCTGCAGGTAGACCAGGCGGGTCAGCGCGTTGTCGCTGCGCTTCATGACACCGCGCAGCACCTCGGCCAGCGGCCGGCCACGGTGCGTGGCCAGCACGGCGGCGCCGGCCGGTGCCGGGCCTTCCGCATCGGTCGGCCCCATCGTGCCACCCAGCTCGGCCCAGAACTGGCGCACCATGTGCGTCACCAGCCATTGCCGGTCGACGATCTGAAGCGGCGCGCGCTGGCGGCAGCCCGACGGGAAGGCGCCCTGCAGCTTCAGCGCCAGACCCTCAGCGGTGGGCTGCACGACAGCGGACTTCCAGTCCTCGTCCCAGTCCTTGCAGGGCCGCGCGGAGAGCGTCATCGCGCCTGCATCCACGACCAGCCCCGGCAGGGCCGGCAGCGTGCGTGCGGCGACGCGGGTGGCGGTGGCCTGCAGCTCGAAATCCAGCAGGCTGCCGTTCAAATGCAGCGCATCGGGGATGACGTTGTAGTCGAACTCGGGCGCTTCGTCGAAAGGCGGCAGGCCCACGTCCAGACGCGCGGGGCTGAAGAGGCTGCGGTCTACGAGCAGCCCGCCGCGGATCTCGCGCACGCCGCTCTCGCGCAGTTGGCGCAGCAGCCACCACAGCGCCGGCCAGTCCAGGTCGGGGTCGGCACCGCCACGAAGGATCAGCGGGCCTTCAATGACCGATCCATTGAGGCCGTCGACAGGCGCTGCGGCCGACAGCAGCTCCGTGCGGCCGCGATGGTTGATGCCCAGCCGATCCAGCGCGACCGTGGCCGTGAGCAGCTTCATCGTCGAGGCCGGTGCCATCGCATCGTCCGCGCGTTGACGCAGTGCCGGGCGCGAGCCGTCCAGTGGCTGCAGCACGAAGCCCAGGCTGTCGGCAGGTAGGCCGGCCTTGTCCAGTGCCAACCGCACGGGGTCGGGCACAGGGGCCGGCACGCTGGCGCAGCCGGCCAGCACGAAGGCCATGGAGCACAGCCAGGCGCGCATCAGCAGGCTCCCAGGCGGTGGGCGACGAGGCGGGCCAGCGCCACGTCCTCCAGGCCGATACCGACGCTCTTGTAGACGACGATGTCCTGCGCGGTGCGCGGCCGCGGGTTCACGAGCAGTTCGCCCAATTCGACGAGGCGCTCAGGCGCGATGACGCCGGGCGCAGCCTGCACGATGTCTCCGGCCTCCTCACGTGCCGCTTCCAGCCATTCGACGGCGACAAGGGCCGCGCGGCCCAGCAGCGTATCGTCCAGCTCGCGCGCCTTGGCGGTGCTGGAGCCGACGGCCGCGACGAAGGTGCCGGGCCTGACAAGCCCACCATCGAACAGCGGCACCGGCGAGCGGGTGGCCGTCGCGATGACGTCCGCTTGCGACGCCGCAGTGGCGGCATCCACGGCCTGCACCGGCAGGCCCACCGTCGCCGCCAGCTCGGCCGCAAAGGCCTCGGAACCCGAGCGTGCGCAGACGAGCACACGCTCGAAGCGGCGCACGCGGCACAGCGCTTCGACATGCGCCCGGCCCTGGATGCCGGCGCCGTAGACGGCCAGTGTCCGCGCATCGGGCAGCGCCAGCAGGTCGACCGCCACGGCGGTGGCCGCAGCCGTGCGCAGCCTCGTGAATTCGTTGGCCTCCAGCGTCGCGATGGCTTCGCCGGTGTCGGCCGAGAACAGGCTGACGAGGAAGTTGTATTTGCCGTTGCGCGCCGAATAGACCTTGGTGCCCAACACGGCGGGCAGCGCGCCCTCGGCGTCCAGGATGGCACCCATGGCACTGATGGCCAGCGAGGCGCCGCCGATGGACGTGGTGGCGCGATGCCGCGCCAGCACTTGCGCCTGTCCGCGGCCATGCTGGAGGAAGGCGTCGCGAAGCGCGGCGATGGCGCTGGGCAAATCGAGAACGGTGGCGACCTGGGCTTCGGTGATGGACTGCATAGCGAAAGGGACGCTTCGGCGCGCGTCGGATCGGAAGACGAAAAAGCCCCCATGAGGGGGCTTGAACAGGGACGGGGTGAGCTTACTCCGTGGCCCAGCGGAACGAGATGCCCCAAGTGCGGCCCCGCGGATCAGCCACGCGCGGATCCCAACCGGCACCGGCGGCGCTGTCGGCGTTGTGCCAGGTGAACGGCGGCTGCTTGTCGGCGAGGTTGATGAGGCTGCCGGTGATCGTCAGACCCTTGAAGCCGCTGTAGCTGCCCACCAGGTTGAACGTCGAGTAGGCCTTGACCGTGCGGGTGTAGGGCTCGTTGCTGGTGTAGTTGGCGCCGCCGGCGGCCGTCGGACCACGGTTCTGGTCTTCATAGCTGTCACGGTAGATGCCCGAAAGCGTGACGTTCCAGGGACCGCTGCGGTAGCCGACGCTGCCGTTCAGACGCCAGGGCAGGTACAGCGTGGTGTTGCTCCACTTGCCCACGTACTCGATGAACGGTGCGTTGTCGCGGGTCTGCTCCTTGTTGCTGATCATCTTCGTGCCGTTCATCGACGTCGTGACACGACCGTCGAGAGCGTCGAACACATAGGTCGCACCGAAGTCCACACCCTTGGTCTTGCTGCCCGCGGAGTTGACCCAGCCGGCCTGGATGTAGTCGACGACGCCCAACGAATTGCGAACGAAGTTGTCCTTGTAAATCTCGTAGTTCGAGATCATCTCGGTCGTGCTGAGCGAGCGGATGCGATCACTCATGGTGATCTGCCAGTAGTCCACCGAGGCCTGGAAATTCTTGCTCGGCGCGAACACGAAGCCGGCCGTGGCCTGGCGCGACTCCTCGGGCTTCAGGTTGGGGTTGCCGCCAGCGCGATAGGGCATGCTCAGGCGTGCGCACTGCGAGGCATCGGTGGGGTTGTTGATGTCGGCACACAGCACCGGATCGCGGAACTGGCCGGTCAGCTGGGATTCGACCACGCCCTGGTTGATCTGCTGGGGCGTCGGCGCGCGGAAGCCGGTGTTGGCCGAGGCACGCAGCAGCAACGTGTCGATGGGCGTGTACTTGATGCCGATCTTGGGGTTGGTCGTGCCGCCGATGGCCTGGTAGCGGTCATAGCGGGCCTGCAGTGTGACCTCCATGCCCTTGATTGGGCGGGTCACCAGTTCACCGAAAACGGCGCCGATCTTGCGCGACAGGCTGGGCGAGGAGCTGTTGCCCGGGCAGCCAAAGGTCAGCGCGGCGTTGTCATAGGTGCCCAGCGTGGTGGCGGTGATGCTATCCACACAGAGGAAGTTCTTCGAGCCCGAGAACTCATAGGACTCCTGGCGGGCATTGACGCCCACCGCGAACTCCACCGGGCCAGCCAGGAAGTTGCCCAGCGGGCCCGAGAGCGTGGCGTCGAACTGCTTGACGCTGGTCTTGCCGTCGTAGATCTTGCCGCGCATCTGCATGTCTTCGAAGGCAGCGACGACGTCGGCCGACTGGGTCTGACCCTGCATGATGAAGGGGTTGTACTTGCCCGAGGCCAGCAGGTCCACCAGCTTCTTGGTGTTGAAGAAGCCATTGATCAGGGTGGCCGTGCTCTTGGACTCGCCGTAGCCGGCGCCCACCGAATAGTCGAACTCACCGATGCTGCCTTCCACCGACGTCTGCACGCGCAGGTTCTTGGTTTCGTTCTCGCGGATGCGGAAGCCCAGGTCGTTCAGGAAGTTGACGCGGTAGGCGATGGGCAGGTTCGGATTGAAGTCCGCCGCATTCACCAGCTGCTTCATGTTCAGGTAGTACGGGCTGCTGGTCTGCAGATTCGTGTTGGAGGTGGTGACCGCCTTGGTGACCGGGTTGGTGTAGGTGGTGTTGCCCGTGCTGATCTGCGTCGGAGAGTACTCGGCGCGGTTCTTCACGTCCGACGCCATCACCTCGATGGCGGCACGATGGCTGTCATTGATGTTGAACGTGCCGCGCAGCATGCCGTTCACGGATTCCTGCGGCGAAGTGAGCATGTAGTTGCGGCCGTAGTCGCGAGTGCAGCGGTACTTGGCGTTGGCCTGGGTGTAGCCGAACAGGTTCCAGATCTGGATGTTGGGCGCCATCGGCACCTGGTTCGCGATGGACTCGCACTCGCCGCGGATGGCCAGCAGGTTGAGGTTGGTGTACTTGGTCGGGTCACCGGTGCCCACCGTCGTGCCGGTCGTGGCCAGGGCCGTGTTGGCCTGGGCAATGATGTTGGCGTGGATCGAGCTGGAGCTGTCGGGCGTCAGGAACAGGTCGGGCTGATAGCCGGTGGCCCAGGGGCGGTCGGTGCCGCGCAGGATGCGCCGGTTGTCCACCGTCAGGGTGCCCATCACGTTGAAGCCGTCGCGGGCCAGGTCACCCCAGCCGGCCGAGCCGGACAGGCGGGACGACTGGCCACCGCCCGAGGCTTCCGGGGTGAAGTAGTTGCCGCTCAGCGACACGCCCTGGTAGCTGGTCTTGGTGATGAAGTTGATGACGCCACCGATGGCGTCCGTACCGTAAATGGCCGATGCGCCGTCCTTCAGCACTTCGACGCGCTCGATGGCGTCCATCGGGATGGTGTTCAGGTCCACCGAACCGCCGCTCATGCCGTGCGTGGAGACGCGACGACCGTTCAGCAGCACCAGCGTGCCGGTGGGACCGATACCGCGCAGGTTGGCGAAGTTGGCGCCGCCAAAGGTCTTCTCGCCGTCGCCACCGAACACGGCGTTGTTGGTGACCTGATTGGTCTGGCCGCCGACGTTGGACGACAGGCTGTCGACGAGCTGGTCCACACTGGTCAGGCCCAGCTGACGAGCCTGCATGGCGGTGATGACCTCGATGGGCATCGCCTTCTCGTCGGCCAGGCGCTTGATGCTCGAGCCGGTGATGGTGATCTTCTCAAGCTTCGAAGCCGAAGCAGGCTGCGCGTCGGCGGCCGCCTGGGCCAGGACGGCGCTGCTCATGCAAAGGAGGGCTGCCGCGCATGCAATTCGAGTGGGTTTCATCAATAGCTCCTGCAATTAACTACGTTGACACGATGATTGCCGCAAGCTACGTCCAACGCCCAGAGGGTGCTCCCTGGGTCGTGGCTTTCATGACGATCACGCTTTGAAAACCGGGCATAACCTGTGCGAATGGGCCGGCTGTCAGGCAGGGCGTACGAGGGCATCGCCACCGTGACGAAGTACCGCCGCGACAGCGCTTTCGCAAGCCTTGGGCACCGGGGCTCAGCCCAGCGTCATCGCAAGGCCTGGCACCGCCCTCAACCCAGCGTCAGCGTGCGGGAAGCAACGTCCATGACGGCCGGCACGCCCAGCGGCAGGGGCCGGTTGGGCTGACCATGCCCCGAGGGCCAGCCGGCCAGCACGGGGCAGCGCAGCCGCGCCAGGTGGTCGGCCAACACGGCGTCCGAGCTCTTCTCCGCACCGCTGAAGCTGCCAACCAGCAGGCCGGCGATGCGCTCCAGCACGCCGGCCAGGCGCAACTGGCTCAGCATGCGGTCGACGCGATAGGGCTCCTCACTGATGTCCTCGACGAAGAGCAGCGCGCCCTCGACGTCCGGCATGAACGGTGTGCCGAGCAACGCGCAGAACATTGCGAGGTTGCCGCCGATCAGCCTGCCTCGCACCGGCCCAGTGCGGTCACCCTGGCTGAGGTCATGTGGCGTAGCTTGCCCGACGACGTCACCGGCCCGCCAACCACGGGCCAGGCCCCGAAACAGTGCCTCCGTGTCGGGCCCAGCACCGGGTTGCCCCCAATCGCTGGCCGGCATCGGCGCATGCAGGGAGGCGATGCCGGCGCGGTCGCGCAGCGCGTGCAGCACGGTCAGGTCGCTGTAGCCGATCAGCAGCTTGCGGCTGGCCGCGAGCAGGTCGAGGTCCACGCGGTCCAGCAGGCGGATGCAGCCCGAGCCACCTCGCAGCGCAAGCACGGCGTCGTAGCGTGCGTCGGCAAAGGCCGTATGCACATCGGCCAGCCGCACGGCGTCCGGCGCGGCGAGGAAGTCCAGCGGCGGCGGGCCAAAGCAGCTGGGCAGCAGATGAGGCTGGTAGCCGCGTTCACGCAACCAACCCTCAACGGGGTCGAGCTGCCCCGGCTCGGGCGGGCCGGCCGGTGCGATAACGGCAATGCCGGCGCCGGGGCGCAGCGGAGGGATCAGGAATTCGCTTTCAGCCATGCATGCACCGCGCCGCCCAGGGCGGGCAGCTTCCAGGTCGTCGACGCCTCGGGGTGGGGCGCGTAGCGACTGCCGAGGCTGGTCGTCACGGCGATCAGGTAGTGCAGCCCGCCGTCGTGCACGATGCCGGCGTCACTGCCGTAGTTCTGCGTGCCACCGGTCTTGTGAGCGAAGCGTGCGGGGATGCCCGGCACCCAGCCAGGCAGCGCACGCAGTGATTCGCTGCTGAGGACCTGGTGCAGTTTCTGCGCGTCCAGCGCGCTACGGATGACGGCGCGGCTGGCGACGCTCACGAGCGGTGGCACGGCCGGCGCGTCAGCATCCAGGCGCCACATCAGGCGAAGCGCGTCCCAGGCCGTCATCTGGATCTGGCCCACGCCCGAGCCCGCCGCATTGCCCCAGCCGCCATCGGGGCGGGTATTGGCGATCATCAGGCCGGCGAGGCCCTGCGCGGCAAAGAGCGCATGCATCTCGTTGTGCACCTCGCGGCCACCTTCTCGGCGTATGCCTCCGCGCGCATGCAAATGGGCCACCAGGGCGGAGGTGGCCTCGTTGCTGCTGACGGTGATCATGTCAAACAGCCAGTCGCCCACGGGCCGGGTCTTGCCTGCGTAGGCCAGCGGCAGCGCCCAGTCGCTGCGGCCGCTGTCCACCAGCAGGCCCACCCCGACGGCGACCATGGTCTTCAGCAGCGAAGCCGGATAGGGTGCGACGAACCTCGGCCCGTGGCCGAACCAGCGCGGGAAGTCGATGCGCGACCAGTCCGCGCCCGGCAGCCAGGCGTACGAATCCCCCGCGGCATCGCGCACGTCGGCGTGGAAGCCGATGTTGGCGACGGCGCCGGACGCGCCATCGAAGCGCGCGATCAGTCCCTGCGGATGCTCCCGCGAGAACAGCACGTTGGCGCCCACCGGCGCAGTGGCGCGCGGGAAGACAACCACGGCGAGGTCGACACTGGGATGCCAGCCGAGTGGCGCACCGTTCTGCAGGCTGTCGGCGGTCGTCTCGAAGCGCTGCGCCAGCACCGCGGCGCGCAGGGCTTCGGCGAGGTCGTCGGCCGTCACAGCGTCAGGCCGTCGAGTGGCAACGGGCTGGCGTTGCCCGAGACGAGTTCGGCCACGATGTTCGCAGTCGCGAAGGAGAAGGTGAAGCCCAGTGCGCCATGACCCACATTGA
The DNA here is from genome assembly GCF_036404855.1 of Roseateles sp. Lineage (GTDB taxonomy): Bacteria > Pseudomonadota > Gammaproteobacteria > Burkholderiales > Burkholderiaceae_C > Pelomonas. The sequence continues at coordinate 3,209 of NZ_DASWYS010000006.1, read as the reverse complement.
GCCACAGCCCGGGCTGGCCGCTGGGGCCGAGGATGGGCGCGCCACTCGGCGTGGCCGGGCGCAGGCCAGCCCAGGGCGTGGCGTGGTCGTAGTCCGCGGCGTTCGGGAAGGTGGCGCGCACCGATCGCTGCAGCGAGGCCAAGCGCCCCGCATCCAGGCTGAGGTCGTCACCGACGAGGTCCACCATGGCAGCCACGCGCAACTCCTGGCCGATGCGGGCGTAGAGGATCTTCCTCTCGAAGTCGGTCACACTGACCTCGGGCGGGCGGTGGCCGGGCTGGATGGGCGCGGTCAGGCTGTAGCCCTTCAGCGGATAGATCGGCAGCTCGACACCGGCGGTCGCGGCGAGCGTGCGGCTATGCAGGCCGGCGGCGAGGATGGTCGCGTCGGCTGCGACATCGCCCTCGGTCGTGCGCACGCCCCGTACGCCGCCCTGGCCGTCGCGCAGGAAACCGCTGACCGTGGCACCCAGCTGGCCGCGGAAGCCCTCGTGCTCGCGCAGCCGCGCATGCAGTTCGGTGCAGAAGGCGTGGCAGTCGGCCACCGCCTCGCCAGGCGTGAAGATGCCGCCGGCGAGCGTCGCCTCACTGTCCGCCAGCGCCGGCTCCAAGGCCACACATTCGTCGTGCGACAGGGCCTGCTCGGCGCCACTGCCATTGACGCGCGCGGCAACACGTGCGAACTCGGCCGGCTTGCGGTACACGACCAGCTTGCCCGGCGCGCGCAGCGCGATGGCATCCAGTTGAGCTTCGGCCTGCAGCCGTGCGAATGCGTTCTGGCTGTAAGCCCCCAGTGCCAGCAGGCGCTCGGTGGCGCGACGGTTGACCGGGCCGCGGCAGTTGCGCAGGAAGGCGATCAGCCAGGACCACTGCGCCCAACTCGCCTCGGGCTTGAAGCGCAACGGGCCGTCGGGATCCAGCAGCCAGCGCAGCGCCTTCAGCGGCACGCCGGCGTCGGCCAGCGGCGACACGTATCGATAGCTCAGCTGGCCCCCATTGGCGCGGCTGGCGCCTTGTGCCACCTCGGCCTCGCGCTCGACCAGCGTCACGCCGTGGCCCCTTTCCAGCAGCGCCCAAGCCGTGGTCAAGCCCACGACGCCACCGCCAATCACCACGCAATGCTTCATCCTGCCGCTACGAGCCTCATACAGCGGCGCAGGGTAAGAGAGGGGAGCCGCCCTCAGCCAATGAAAGCCAGCGCGCCATCCATAACCAGCAGGCATTCACGGCCTGACGCCACGAGCGGGCGTTCAGAGCCCCGGCGTGGGCTGGTTGCGGCGCCGGAAGAAGTTGTCGATGGGGTCGCGATACAGGCTGCGGACATCGGCCGGCAGCTCAGCCATCAGACCTTCACGCAGCATGGCTGCGCCCTCGGGAGTGCCTAGCACAGCGTCGATGCGCCGGATCGCAGCCTGGCCCCACAGCGTGCGCGGGCAGGCCACACCGCTGATGACGGGCTCCATCGCGCCGCGAATGGGCAGCATGGCCAGTTCCGCCACCTCGGGTTGCCCCTGAGCCTGCGCCGCCAGCACGTTAGGGAATTCGAGGGCGTAGTCGGCACGCCCCTGCAACAGCATGGGCAACAGGTTGCTGCCGAAATCGCCCGCGGTGACGCGGCGCAGCGCCACCTGTGCCGCCGGCTTCAGAAGCTGCGCATCCAGCGTCGGGCCGTAGCTGCGACCTTGGACGACAACGCCTTGCAGGCGGCTGTCGGCCAGCAAGGCGGTCAGGTCCACCCGGCCTGCGGCGTCCACCGGCAGGGCGGCGGCCCGGTCGCGCCGCGTGATCAGCTGCAGCGGAGGCATCAGCCAGGTATTGCTGAAATAGGCCAGTTCCTCGCGTTGCGCCGAACGCACGGCGGCGGCATGGCAGACCTGGTCGCCACGCTCGATGAGCATCCAGCTGCGCTTGGCGTTGGCGATGACGCGCTCATGCGTGATGCCCGGCAGGCGCGCGCTGACCCAGTCGATGAGGCGGTCAGACGGCCGTGCGCCGCGGGGGCCGCGCGAGGCGACGGTGTCGCCTGCGAGCCACGTGATGTGATCCACCACCGGCTGCGCGGCCAGCGGGCCGGTACACAGCAGAGCTGCCGCGGCGACCCATATCTCGCGCAGCATGGCGGTGCCTCAGCCGCCCAGCACGGCGGCAAACGCCTGTGCCGTGGCCTCGACGTTGCGGGTGTTCAGACCGGCTACGCACATGCGACCGGATCGCAGGATGTAGACGCCGAACTCCGTCTTCAGCCGCTCCGCCTGGTCGGGCGTCAGCCCGGTGTAGCTGAACATGCCACGCTGCGTCAGGAAGTAGGAGAAGTCGCGGCCCGGCAGCTTGGCGGCGAGCACGTCATGCAGTTGGCGGCGCATGGCCTGGATGCGCTCGCGCATCTCGGCCACCTCGGCCTCCCACATCGCACGCAGCTTGGGATCAGTCAGCACCTTGGCGACGATCTGGCCGCCGTGCATCGGCGGGTTGGAGTAGTTGCGACGGATCATGAACTTGAGCTGCCCCAGCACGCGGGCCGCCTGATCGGCGTCCGGGCAGGCAACACTCAAGGCCCCACAGCGCTCGCCGTACAGACTCATGCTCTTGGAGAAGCTGTTGGCAATCAAGAAGGGCAGGCCTTCGTCGGCCAGCAGGCGAGGCGCGAAGGCGTCCTCCTCGATGCCGTCGCCATAGCCCTGGTAGGCCAGGTCCAAGAAGGGCAGCAGCTCGCGTTCGCGGAGGACGGGCACCAGGGCACGCCATTGATCATGGCTGAGGTCGACACCGGTGGGGTTGTGGCAGCAAGCGTGCAACAGGACGATGCTTCGCGCCGGCAGGGTCTTGAAGCAGGCCAGCAGCTCGTCGAAGCGCAGGCCGCCGGTAGCCGGGTCGTAGTAGGGATAGGTCTCGCAGACATGGCCCGAGCCTTCGAAGACGGCGCGGTGGTTGTCCCAGGTTGGCTCGGACAGATAGACCTTGCTGTCGGGGAAGTAGCGCTTCAGCAGATCGGCACCGACCTTGAGACCGCCGCTTGAGCCGACGCCCTGGATGGTGACGATGCGGCCGGCCTTGATCGCCGGATGCGCTGCGCCAAACAGCAGGGACTGCACCGCGCTGCGGAAGTTCGCGGCGCCTTCCATCGGCAGATAGGGCCGCGCGCCGGCGGCCTCCACGACAGCCAGCTCGGCAGCGCGCACCGAGGGCAGCATGGGAATGCGGCCCTCGTCA
>NZ_DASWYS010000005.1:0-1790 GCF_036404855.1 Roseateles sp. | reverse complement strand
TGCGCGCCGTGGGCACGGCCTTCAACATCCGCAGTGCCGGCAAGCGCATGGTCGTCACCGTTGCCGAGGGCACCGTCGACGTCTACCCCGAAGGCAGCGAGAAGCACAGCGCCGTGCGGGCCCATGCCGGGGCCGAAGTGGTCTGGGCGGCGCAAGCCTCAGGGCCCGTGGTGTCGCCGGTGGACCCCGCCAATGCGCTGGGCTGGAAGCAGGGCCGCCTGGACTACGTCAACGAACCGCTGTCGTCCGTGGTGGCCGACCTCAACCGCTACTCCGGCCGCCGTATCCTGATCGGCGATCCCGAGGTCGGCGAGATCAGTGTCACCGGCAGCGTGCGCGCGAACGCGGTACAGGCCTGGGTGGAGGCCCTGCCCGGCCTGTTCCCGGTGCGGCTGTCGATGGATGCCGAGGGCAATCTGCTGTTGTCGCATGCGGAGTCGCTGTAGTACCGGATCGATACGTCCATCCGTCCAGGCGATATGCGGCGATCCTGCCGCGCAGGGGATTCATCGATGCCAACCTCGTACATGCGGCCGCTGCGCGCCGGCCTCATCGCCTTCTCCATCGCGGCCTGCAACAACGCCTGGGCTCAGGCAGGGAACTCGCCAAGGGCCGTGACGCCGGCCGATCCGCTCGACAAGCGCCTGCAACTGGACCTGCAGCCCCAGCCGCTGTCCAGCGCGATCATCGCGCTGTCGAAGCTCGCCGACGTGCAACTGGTCATGGCCGGTTCGCTGAGTGGCCACAGCACGGCGGGGCTGCGGGGTGAGATGAGCCTGCGCGAGGCGCTGACGCGGCTGCTGGCTGGCACGGGCGCCACGTTCCGCAAGGCCAATGCCGACACCATCGCCATCGACCTGCCGCGCCACACGGCGGCAGACGACGAACTGGAGGGATTGCTCGCCACGACGCCGGACGAGGGCACCGCCCTGGCTGCCGCAGACGGCGATCCGGAGGTGCTGCTGACCATCCCGGTGCCCAACCGCGAAACGGCAGCGGCGGAGCCCTCACCGGCACGCGCACCCTCTTCGGCGCAACTGGAGGAGATCGTCGTCACCGCCACCAAGCGCGAGAAATCGGCGCGCGAGATTCCGGTTAGCATCACCGCATTGCGGGGCGAGGACCTGGAGAAGATCGGCGCGCGCGACGTCCAGGACTACCTGATGCAGGCGCCGGGCATCACCCTGGTCGACAGCCAGCTCGGCGAGGCCTCCGGCCGCAGCTTCACCGTGCGTGGTGTCGGCCCCGGCGACAGCAGCGGGCTGGGCAACCAGACCATGGGCCAGTTCCTGGGCGACGTGCCGCTGACCGATCCTTTCGGCAACTTCGGCGCGCCCGATCTCGACCCCTACGACCTCAGCACAGTGGAAGTCCTGCGCGGACCGCAGGGCACCACCTTCGGCGCGTCGGCCCTCAACGGTGCACTGCGCTACGTGCCCAAGCAGCCGGAGTTCGATCGCTGGCAGGCCCGCGGCTTCGTCGAGCGCACGCAGCTGCGTGAGGGCGGCACCGGCCATACCTATGCGCTGGGCCTCAATGCCCCGCTGGGCGAAACGGCCGCCGTGCGCGCCTCCGGGCTGCTGCAGAACGCCCCCGGCCTCTACGACAACCTGCAGCGCGGCGTGGAGGACGCGGACAACCGTCGCAAGTGGAGTGTGCGCGGGGCCGCACGCTGGGAGCCCACGGAGAAATTCAGCGTCAACGTCATGGCCCTCAAGCAGCAGTCACGGGTCAACGACGTACTGCAGGCGGACAACGGCGAGGGACGCTTCGAGAACAACCGCCAGCCC
>NZ_DASWYS010000004.1:0-43067 GCF_036404855.1 Roseateles sp. | reverse complement strand
AACAAGACCGCCGAGGTAGGCCGGATCCGCTACGTGATCATCCCCGACTCGTCGGCAGCCAAGGCCGCCCTGCTGTCCGGCAACATCGACCTCGACTACGACGTCCTGACGGAGAACATTGCCGAGCTGAAGACACGCAAGGAACTCATCCTTGAGTCTGCGCCGTCGATGGACAAGCAAGCGATCCTGTTCCAGACCAGGAACTCGCTGTTGAAGGACCCACGGATGCGCCGCGCCATAGCGCTGTCGCTGGATGTGCCCGAACTGGTGTCAGCCGTGACCACCGATACCGCGCAGGCATCGCGTTCCATCCTGTCGGTCGCCAGCGGTCTTCACAAAGCGGCCCAGGCCGCCGTACCGAAGCGAGACCTTGTTCAGGCCCGCCGGCTGCTCGCCGCAGCAGGCTACCGGGGCCAGCCCATCAAGCTGCTGACCACCAAGCGCTTCGACAGCCTCTACGGCATCGCCGTGATGGCCCAGGCGATGGCCCAGGAGGCGGGGATCCGCCTAGAGATCGAAGTCCTCGAATGGGCGACCCTGCTCGACCGCTACAACAAGGGCGACTATCAGGCGATGGCATTCGCCTTCAGCGCCCGCCTCGATCCGGCCCTGGCCTTCGAGATGATCGCCGGGGACAAGGACAAGCAGCCCAGAAAGGTCTGGGACGCCCCGGATGCGCTGGACCAGGTTGCGCGCCTGTCTCGCGTGACCGATGCGCAGGCTTACCAGGCGCTCCTCGACCAGCTTGAGGCAGGACTGCGCGACCAGGTGCCCGCCGTGTTCCTGTACTCAAGCGTCACCACCAGTGCCGCCCGAAAGAACGTCAAGGGATACCGGTCCTGGGTCTTTGGCGAAGCCCGCCTGTGGGGCGTTTCCGTGACCAAGCCTTGAGTGCGACGCCATGAATTCACTGCTTCTCTACCTGCTGCGCCGCATCGCCTGGACCCTGCCGACCTTGCTCCTGGTCAGCGTGTTGGTGTTCGCGCTGATCCGGCTGATCCCCGGTGACCCGGCCCTGCTCATCCTCGGAGACGGCGCCACGCCCGAGCAGATCGCAGCCCTGCGCGTCAGCTTCGGGCTGGACCAGCCGCTGCCGTTGCAGTTCTTCCATTGGTTGTGGCAGGTCGCCCAGGGCGACCTGGGCCACTCGATCACCACCGGGCAACCCGTCCTTCCGTTGCTGTTGGAGCGCTTTCAGGTCAGCGCCTCGATCGTCCTGGTCGCCGTCGCGCTGGCCGTGGCGCTGGCCGTGCCGGCCGGGCTGTACGCGGCCTGGAAGCAGAACAGCTTCGCGGACACCGTGGTCGTGGTTGCCGCCACGCTCTTTCTCTCGATCCCCAGCTTCTGGCTTGGCCTGCTGCTGCTGCTGTTCGTCGGACTCAAGTTGGGCCTGGTGCCGGTGGTGGGCTACACCCCGTTCAGCGAGGGCGGTTTCGCCGCCCTCACCTACCTGGCGCTGCCGATCGTGACGCTGACCCTGATCGAACTCGGCGTGCTCACGCGGATGGCGCGCGCAAGCGCCATCGAGACGCTGCGCCTGGAGTACGTGACCCACGCGCGGGCCAAGGGACTGTCCGAGTGGCGCGTCATGCTGCGCCATGTCCTGCCGAACGCGTTCGCGCCCACCTGGACCCTGATCGGCCTGGTCCTGGGCAACCTGCTGGGCGGCATCGCGGTACTAGAAACCGTGTTCACGCTTCCTGGCCTGGGGCGGCTGCTGGTCGACGCCATCTTTGCACGGGACTATCCCGTGATCCAGGCCTGCATGCTGTTCACGGCCGGCATCTACGTCATCGTGAACCTGGTCGTGGACCTGTGCTATCCGCTGTTTGATCCAAGGGTATGCGTGTCATGAAGCTGCGAGTCAATGCCTGCTTGGGAGGCCTGCTGGTGGGCTGCGTCGCGCTGATGGCGCTGCTGTCCGTTTTCTGGACCCCCGCCGATCCCTTGCGCCTGAACCTGAAGCTGCGCCTGCAACCGCCTGGCGGACAGTTCCTGCTCGGCTCGGACGAGTTCGGCCGCGACGTCCTTTCACGGCTGATGGCCGGCGCCGGCACCAGCTTGCTCGTCGCCGCCCTGTCGGTGCTGCTTGCGCTCGCACTGGGGGTACTCATCGGCCTGGTCGCCGGCTACCTGCGCGGCTGGGTGGACCGCGTCCTGATGGTCTTCGCCGACGCCTTGCTGGCATTTCCCGGCATCCTGTTGGCGCTGGGCGTGATGGTGATCGTCGGAGCCGACAAATGGAGCATCGTCCTGGCCCTTGGCCTGGCCTACGCGCCGACGGCGGCGCGGATCGTCCGGGGCACGGTGCTGTCGCTGCGGGAGAAGGAGTTCATCGAAGCTTCCCGGGTGATCGGCAACTCGGACCTGCGGACCATCTTCGTGCATCTGCTGCCCAATTGCGTCGCACCCATCGTGGTACTGGCCACCTCCATGTTTGGCTGGGTCATCCTGGCCGAGAGCGCGCTGAGCTTCCTGGGCCTGGGCATCCCACCACCAGCGCCGACCTGGGGCAACATGCTGTCCTCCGGCCGACCCTACATGGAATCCTCCGCCTGGCTGGGCATCGCGCCCGGGGCCTGCATCGCAGCCTCCTTGCTGGGCATCAATCTGCTGGGCGACGCGTTGCGCGACTGGCTCGACCCGCGCATGGAGCAATCCTGATGAACACCCTCCCCGCAGCGACGCCGCTGCTTTCGGTGCAGGGCCTGACGGTGCTGAGCCCGGCCGGTCGACGCCTGATCGACAACGTCTCGTTCGCCATCCAGGCTGGGCAGGTGCTCGCCCTGGTGGGCGAATCGGGTAGCGGCAAGACCCTGGCGGGCCGGACCGTGCTGCGCCTGCTGCCGCCCCAGCTCAAGCAGGTGAGCGGCACGCTAACCTTCGCTGGCCAGGATCTCGCGAGCCTGCCCGAGAGCGAGATCCGCAAGCTGCGCGGCAGCGCGATGGGCATGGTCTTCCAGGAGCCCATGGTGTCGCTCAATCCCGCCATGCGCATAGGTGAGCAGCTCTGCGAAGGCCTGCTGCTGCACGAAGCCCTCTCGCGCGCCGAGGCCCACGAACGGGCCGTCGCAATGCTGCGCCGGGTCCGCATCGCCGACCCCGAAGCCTGCATGAAGTCCTTCCCCCACCAGTTCTCCGGCGGGATGAGGCAGCGCATCATGCTGGCCTCCGTCATGCTCGTGAAGCCGCGCCTGCTCATCGCTGACGAGCCGACGACCGCGTTGGACTCGCTGAGCCAGCGCGAGGTCATGGAGATCATGGCTGAGCTGACGCGAACGGAGGGCACCGCGGTGCTACTGATCACCCACGATCTCGGCCTGGTCGCGCGCTACGCCGACACGGTCGTCGTGCTGGAGAAGGGGCACCATGTCGAATCGGGTCCTGCCCGGCAGGTGCTGACAGATCCGGCCAAGCCCTACACCCGCAGCCTCATCGACGCGCTGCCCCAACGCCGGGACAAGTACCGCACGCAGACCCACGGCGAGCCCCTGATTGAAGCCCGTGCGCTGACAGTGAGCTTTCCGGGCACCAGCAGCTGGCGCTCCAAGGCATCACCGAAGCGGGCCCTGAACGGCGTCTCGCTGGCGGTACAGCCGGGTGAGGTGGTGGCCATCGTGGGCGGCTCCGGCTCAGGCAAGACGACGCTTGGGCGCGCGATGCTGGGCCTGCTGCCTATCGAATCGGGCGAACTGCGCTACCGCGGCCAGCCCGTACCGCGCCACGGCGCGGCCGCGGCACGCGCTTTCCGGCTCGACTGCCAGTTGGTGTTCCAGGACCCGTACTCGTCGCTGAACCCTCGGCGGCGGATTGGCGATGCCGTCGGCGAACCGCTGCTCCACGTGGCTGGGCTCTCGCGCGAGCAGCGGCACCAACGTGTCGGCGCGATGCTGGCCGAGGTCGGCTTGGCAGGCTTCGAGGACCGCTACCCGCACGCCCTGTCCGGTGGCCAGCGGCAGCGAGTCGCCATCGCCAGGGCCCTGATCGGCGAACCCGGCTTCGTCGTGGCGGACGAGCCGGTCTCCGCGCTCGACATGAGCATCCAGAAACAGGTGCTGCAGTTGCTGAAGACCATGCAGGCGCAGCGACGCTTTGCCTGCATGTTCATTTCCCACAACATGGCGGTGGTGTCCGAGATCGCCGACCGCATCGTCGTCATGGACGGCGGCCAGATCATTGAGGAAGGCAGCGTGGCCGACATCTTCGACCGGCCGCAACAGGCCTACACACGCAGCCTGCTCGAGGCGGCCACCACCAGCGATCTGCTAGCCGAACTCGGCAATGGGCGCGAGGCGCTGCCCGCATTGCCGGTCTGAGCGCGTTGAGCGACGCGGCCGAGCACCAATGGCTGGCGGCGTCTCGTTCATGCCCGCACATCGGCGATGAACCAAATGAAACGGCCGCATCAGATGCGGCCGTTTGCATTGTCAATTCAGATCATGACTTGGCTGTGGTCGCCACTTCGCGAGGCGATTCTCAACCCGGGTCATCAAATACTCGGCCATCAGCGCCACCACCATGATGATGACGATCGCGGCATACATGCCGGCGGCATCGAACGAACCCTTGGCGATATTGATCAGCAGGCCGATGCCATAGCGGGCGCCGACAAACTCGCCGACGATCGCACCGACGATCGCGAATCCGAAGCTCACATGCAAGGACGCGAAGATCCAACTCATGGCCGAGGGGATTACCACCGAACGAGTCAACTGCCAGTCGCGCGCGCCCAGGATCTGCGCATTCGCCAACAGGTTCCTGTCGGCTTCCCTGACGCCCTGGAAAGCGTTCGAGAAGACCACGAAGAACACCATCACGAAGGACAGCGCCACCTTGGACGTCAGGCCCAGGCCGAAGATCATGATGAAGATCGGCGCCAGGACCACGCGCGGCACCGCGTTGATCACCTTGATGTAGACCGAGAACACGTCCGCCAGCATCCGGTTGCGCCCCAGTGCGATGCCGGCCACGATGCCGGCCACCGAGCCGGTCACGAAACCGAGGACCGACTCCTCCATGGTCACCCACAGGTGGTACCAGAGCGGCCCCTCGGAAGTGCCCTCCACCGTCCAGGTGTAGAGGCGCTCGGCGATGTCCGACGGCTTGGAGAAGAAGAACTCGTCGATCAGCCGGGTACGGGCCAGCAACTCCCAACCACCAAGAAAGACCACCAGGATCAGGTAGCGCCAGAAGTAGACCTTCTGGATGCGCCGGCGGCGCGCCAGCGCGGCCGCCGCCTCGATCTCGGCGGCGGACGTGCCAGCCGCCATGGCGACCGGCGTGCTCAAACTCATGTTGCTCATGGGGCCTCCTTCGGCCTGAGATCTGGTCCTGCGGGCAGGAGCGCGTCGGCTGGGATCGACGGAGCGCGGCGGGTCATGGCTGAACCTCGGCCACGCGGGCTTCTTCGTGCGCGGCACCACGCATCACCTCGTCCCGCAGGTCGTTCCAGATGGTCTGCGATATCTCGATGAACCTCTTGTCGTAGCGAATCTCGCTGACGACACGCGGGCGCGGAATGTCAATCGTGTAGACCGACTTGACCGTCGCCGGTCCAGCAGTCAACACATAGACCTTGTCGGCCAGCGCTATCGCCTCCTCGAGATCATGGGTGACGAAGACCACCGAGGCCTTCGATTGCGACCACAGGCGCAGCAGCTCGTCGTGCATCAGCACGCGGGTCTGCACGTCAAGAGCCGAGAAAGGCTCGTCCATCAGCAGGATCTGCGGCTCGTTGATGAAAGTCTGCGCCAGCGACACACGCTTGCGCATGCCACCCGACAGCTGATGCGGATACTTCGCCTCATGGCCCGACAGGTTGACCCGGGCCAGCCACTCGCGGGCGCTTGCATACGCCTGCTCCTTGGCCATGCCGCGGAACACCGGACCGGCGACCACGTTGTCGATCACGCTGCGCCAGGGGAACAGCGCGTCGGTCTGGAAGACGAAGCCGATGCGCGGGTCGATGCCGTTGACCGCGCCGCCCATCACCCGGACCTGCCCCGAGGAGGGGGCAGCCAGGCCGGTGACCAGGTTCAACGTCGTCGACTTGCCGCAGCCGGTCGGGCCCACCACGGCAACAAACTCGCCGCGCTCGACCGTCATCGTGAAGTCTCGAATGGCCGTCATCGACTTGCCGTCGGGTGTCAGGAAGCGGCGGCTGACCCCGAGCAGCTCGATGGCCGGTCCGGGAGATTGCGCGGAAGTGCTCATGGCTACTTCACCTGCAAGACGAACTCGGTCGTGTACGTCTTGGACAGATCGATCTTCCTGCCCTTGACGTTCCTCGAGAAGGCGGAGAGCACCGACAGCACGGTTTCCGGCCCGCCCTTGGGCATCACGCCATCCACCGTGAACATGCCCTTGCCTTGCTCCAGTGCCTTGACATAGCTCTCCGGATCGCCGGCATAGAAATCCTTGGGCATCTGGGCAGCGATCTCAGCAGCGCTGTGCGAGTGGATGTAGCGCAGCGTCTTGACGAGGGCATTGGCCAGCTTCTGGACCGCCGGCTTGTTCTTCTGCACCCAGTCATTGGGCATGTAGAGCGAGGCCGCGGGATAGTCTCCACCCAGAGCCTCCCGGGTCTTCTCCGGGGTTCGCAAATCAACCAGGACACGCGCCGCACCGGTCTTGAGCAGGCGCGAGATGGTCGGCTCGGTCGTCATGCCGGCCTGGATCTTGTCCTGCTGCATGGCCATGATGAAGGTGGATCCAGCGCCGACGGGTAGCGAGCTGAAGTTGCCCAGAGGCACGCCGGCCTTGACCATCAGAAACTGAGTCAGGAAGTTGGTCGATGAACCGAGGCCCGTCACGCCCAGGTTCTTCCCGCGCAGATCGGCCATGCTCTTGATCTGCGGGTACTTGTTCGAAACAAGTTCGACTTCGCCCGGCGCATGGCTGAGCTGCACAACGGACTGGATGTACTTTCCCTTGGCCTGCAGATCGACACAGTGATCGTAGAAGCCGATGACGCCCTGCACGGCGCCGGCCAGCATCTCGTTCTCGGCATCTACGCCCGATGCTTCGTTGAGCAGCTCCACGTCGAGCCCCTCGTCCTTGAAGTAGCCCAGCCGCTCGGCAAGCTTGGCAGGCAGATAGATCTGCTTCTCATAGCCGCCCACCATCAGCGTGATCTTCTCGGCAGCAAGAGCCTGCGCTGCCACGTTCAGCAAAACCGCCGCCGATGCAAGACGTATCCATTTCAATTTCACAGCTGTCTCCTTCTTCATTGACGCGGCACTCCGCGCCGGTTTCTTCGAAATTTGGCGAGCACGGGCGATGTCCGCCCTTCCTTGACATCCCGCCCACGCTCGCTCAGTCACGACCCACGCGAGCCCCTTGCAGCAAGCCGGGGATTCGGATCGAGCCCGGACCAAGGGAACGAACACCACCGATCACTCTCGGGCAGCGCCAATCTCGCCCAGGCAAGTTTGCACTATTTATACTTAAAGTGCAATTGACTCGCCAAATTTGCGAACAGATCGCGCATTGATTGCTTTTTATTGTTTTTTTTAGCATTGAAAAAACCGAACTACACAGTCGGATCCATGCCATGCCGAGGCGGGTCGAGGACGGTCCTTGAGGCCCGCCAAGCCTCGGTCGCAGCGCATGGTCAGGGGCGCCCTTGACTGCCGCCTCGCTACCTACGGAGTACTCTGCACGAAGGGAGTCGTCATCGGTTCGGCACCCTCCGCCATCCGCCCGTATGGCCGCGCGTTGGCAGGGATCGACCGCTGCTCAGCGGCTCCGAGTGCAGGGGCGAACGGGAGGTTCGCCCTCAGGACGTGTCTACGATGACCGGGTGGTTGAGTGCCGATGTGCGACTACCCATGCATCGGGAGCAGCGGGCTGGTTGGATAGCCAGAGCTCCACGAGAAAACCGAGCTGATCAGGCAGAGGTCGCGGCAGCTCCAGCTTGCCGCCATGTGCCTCCGCGACGAGGGTGGCCAAGCGCAGACCAAGCCCAAGGCCCGAACCGACTTCACCAACTCTTAGCGCGCCTTGAACCTCATGCCACCTCGCTTCGGTGACTCCGTCTCCATCGTCTTGAACGCGAAGGCACACGTTCAGCGGACCGATTGACCCGTGCAATCGCACGTGACGCGCATTGAACCTCACGGCGTTGTCCAGCAGGTTGACCAGCGCAATGGTGACCAGGTTCGGATCCGCGATGAATTCGACGTCCTCCTCCACGATGACATCGAGCCCCTCGACGGGAATATCAGCTACCAGCGCTGAGAGGCAACACACCCTCAACTCCAGACCCCAGTCCTCGCCCGCCCTGAACAGGGCCAGCAACGACTGCACCACGCGAGTCAGACGTGTGAGCGCCGCCCTGGCTCGCTCCAGCCTATGCGGCACCCCGCTTGTTGGCCCCCGCTGGGCAAAGGCCAACTGCGCATCCATGCCCGCCAGCGGTGTGCGCAAGGAATGCGCCGCGCATGCGGCGAAGGCCTGCTCCGACTTGACCTTGTGCGCCAGCCGTCGACCGAGAACGCACACGGCCTCCGAGATAGCGGCAGTCTCCTCACGCTGGCCCTGCGCAGGTTCGGTCGAAGGCCTCAAAGGGTCATAGGTCTCTATCTGGCGCGTCAGTTGCACCAGGGGCTGCAAGGCGCGATCCACGCGCTGCCGCAGCAAGGCAGCCCAGAGCAGACTGACCGTCAAGGCCGCAAGGAGAACGGTACCGATGGCTTCGTAGCGAGCCTCATTGCGCTCATTGCCGACCTGAGCCACATACAGCATCTGCGGTGAGCTTGCGACCATGGGGATGCCGTACACGCGCCATTGGCTGCCGTGATCGAACCATTCGGCCTGCGTCACGTCGCTGAAGCTGGCAGCCGGGGCCTTGTGGGAGCGACGGATGACCTGCCCTCGCGAGTCCACAATCTGCCAAACGAACTTCTCGTCGTGGGCAGGGGCAGGTAGAACCTGCGGCAACGAGGCGGCTCCATCGCTCAACTGCGGCGCGGTCACCAGGACGCCGTACATGACTTCAGCAGCCTCGCGCAGCGCTTCGTCCAACAAGTCGTCAACCTTGTGGCGCACTGCCCATGTAACGGTGAAGGCAAGGACTACGAGCCAACCAATGGCAACGACGGTCGTCAACCGCAGAAGCTCTCCGCGCAAGGAGGGAAACGGCCTACGCGCAGTCATTTGGGTACGCGGTAGCCAAGGCCGCGAACGGTCTCGATAAGGTCTCGACCCAGCTTGCGGCGGAGATTGGACACGTGGACCTCCAGCACGTTGCTGCTGGCGTCGCCGTCAAAGCCCTGAGAAAGCGACTCCAGCTCCGAGCGCGTCACCACTCGACCGGCTCGGGAAACGAGTGCCTCCAGCAACGACCACTCCCGCGCCGTCAGCTCTATGGGCACATCGTCTCTCCACACTGCACGGCCCGGAAGGTCGACGCTGACGTCACATGGGAGCATGAGGCGAGGCGCCCCTTGAGCCAGCTGACGCCTGCGCACCGCACGCAGCCTCGCCACCAGTTCCTCCGGTGGAAATGGCTTGACGAGGTAGTCGTCGGCGCCACTGTCTAGCCCGTGAATGCGATCCTGCAGGAGGTCACGCGCGGTCAGCACGAAGATGGGCATGGTGCGGCCTTGCGCCCTCAACTGGCGAACCCAGTCGACACCAGAGCCGTCGGGCAACTGCCAGTCGATCAGCAGCACATCAAAGGGCTCCCCGATCACGGCACGCGCATCGCCGAGCCGCTGCAACCAGTCCACCACGTGCCCTTCCAGGCGAAGAAAGCCTGTCAGCGCCTCACCGAGCGTGACGTCGTCCTCTAGCAAAAGCAGCCGCATATTGTCCTCATGGCGCCGGCAGCACGCTAACACCACCTGTGTCAGGTTTGTGCTCGCCAATGCCGGTGACGAGCATGGCTTGCACCGCGCGATGGCGGACGCCCTCCGAGTTCATGGGCATCCAAGAAGAACCGATGCCTGCGCCCACGCGTGGTCTCGCATCACGACTGGCTGCGCCTCAATCATGTTCAAGGTCCCACACCTGATGGGCATCAATGAGCAGCCGCGCCTCCCAGCGAAGTGCCTCGGCCTGGGCGTCCAGCGCCGCCGCACTGCCGAGCGCAGCCTGACGACGCGCGAGCAGCAGGGTCTGGAGGTCAGACTCGCCGAGGGTGTAGGCGCGCTGCGCCAGGCGCGCGCTCTCGGTCGCCAACCGTGAGGTCTCACGGCTCAGAAGCCAGCGCTCGCGGGCGCCCTGCGCATCGGCCCAGGTCTCACGGGCCTGCAGGTCTACCTCGCGGCGCATCTGCTCCAGGGCGGACTCGGACATGTCTGCCTCGCGGGCGAGCTGCAAAGAGCGCTGCTCGCGGTGGGTGCCGCCAAGGGGCAATGTGAGACTGAGCCCCAGCAACCGTTCGCTGCCACGCGCCTCGCTGGCGATGAAGGCGCCGACGACCGGATCGGCCACCCGGTCGGCGCGCGCGCGCGCCGCAGTCAATCGCGCTCGCCGGAGCTCCGCCTGTCGCGCCTTGATCCCGTCTGCTTCTTCCATGACGCGGGCATGCCATGCGGTTTCCACCAATGCAGGCTCCCCGATGTCACCAAGCATCGCTTCGGCTGGCACCTCGGCGCCAAAGCGCGCGCGCAGCGCTGCTCTGGCTTTGGTCAGAGCCGACCGCGCGAGGATCAACTCGCGCCGCGTGTCGCCCGCTTCAGCCTGGGCCTGCTGCTCGTCCAGCAACGAGGCGTCTCCGGCACGGCGACGCTTCTGAACGGCAGCCAGGTTGGAGTCGGCCAAGGCAACCTGGCTGGCGGCCAGGCTTTCGCGATGACGTGCAGCCAGTTCGGCAATCCACAGGTCAGCCAAGGCACGGGCGGACTCGTGCCGCGCCTCGCCCAACAGGGCTCGGGCCAGCTCGCGCTCGACATCGCCGAGCTGGGAATCCAACGCCGCCTTGCCATTGACGCGCACGGGACGCTCCAGATGTGCCTGCCATTCCCTCGATGGCGAGCTGCCGTCCTGCAGTTGGCGCCGCTGAGCCTGCAGCCGCAGCGCCCATTCGTTTGCTCCCGTCGACAGCGCCTGCGCTGCATGGCCGGCCGCAGCAGTGCCATGGCGAGCGAAGGCCACACTGGCGTCGCCCTCTATCCACGCTGCGGCCTGGGAAGTGGCGGGCAGCCAGACGGGCGTCGGCAAGGACTCCGCCTGCAGCGTAGTGGCCAACAGCAGGCCAAGCACGGAAGTGACGAGCTGCCTCACGCCAGCTCTCCCTGGCACAGCACGTCGGTCACCCAGTAGCGCACTCCGCTACGGGGCAGCTCGCGCTGCAATTCGGCGAGCAGTCCGCCCAGTTCGGCCTCGGGCACTACCAGATGGATCAGGCCGGCCGCGCTGCGGCCACTGACCTGCTCGGCCGCGTTCAGACGGCCGTGGGCAAATCCATGAGCGTGAGTGGGCGCGCTGGTGAAGACACCTGTCTCGCCCAGCGAGAGCAGCAGGTCGACGACGCGTTCTTCGACGGTCAGCGGGCACAGCAGGTGCAGGCAGCGGTCATTCATGAGCAACCTCCAGGGTGGCAAGGCCTGCGGGCGCGGGCCGGCCGTGACGCAGGTAAAGCACCGGCAGCAGGATGAGCGTGAGGGCGGTGGCGGTGATGAGGCCACCAATGACGACGATGGCCAGCGGCCGCTGGATCTCGGAGCCCGGACCCGTGGCCAGCAGCAGCGGGATCAGGCCGAAGGCGGTGATTGAGGCCGTCATCAGCACCGGCCGCAAGCGGCGATGGCAGCCCTGGATCACGCTGTCCTGCAGCGACAGTCCTTCGGCGTGCAACTGGTTGAAGCAGCTGACAAGCACCACTCCGTTGAGCACCGCAATACCCAGCAGCGCGATGAAGCCGACCGAAGCCGGCACCGAGAGGTACTCGCCGGTGACCCACAGGCCAACGATCCCGCCCACCAGTGCGAAGGGGATGTTGCTGAGCACCAGCAGCGACTGCCGCACCGAGCCGAAGGTCGAGAATAGGATGATGAAGATGATGCCCAGCGCGAGCGGCACGACGAGACCAAGTCGCTCAGCCGCACGCTGCTGGTTCTCGAACTGCCCGCCCCAGCTCAGCCGGTAGCCGGTCGGCAGCTTGACCGCGGCCGCGACCTTGAGACGGGCCTCCTCCACGAAGCCGACGAGGTCGCGCCCTTCCACATTGGCAATGACGACGCTATAGCGGCTGCCGAGTTCGCGATTGACCTGCACTGGTCCACCGCTGCGCAACAACGTGGCCAGGCTGCGCAGCGGCACCGCGTGTCCGTCCGGAGTCGCAATCTGCAGAGCTTCGAAATCTGCCGGCGACAGCCGCACCGACTCGGGGCCGCGCAGCAAGATGGCGGTACGCCGCACGCCTTCGATCACCTGGCCGGCGCGCTGTCCCTCGACCTGGGCGCGCAGGGCGTCCTGCACGTCCTCCACCGTCAGGCCGTGCTGGCCGGCGGCAAGCCGGTCGATGGCAACGCGCAGGTACTGCACGCCGTCGTTGCGCACGGAATAGACGTCCTGGCTTCCTGGGACTGTCTTGAGCACTGTCTCGATGCGGCCGGCCAGCTCATTGAGTACGGCCAGGTCTGGTCCAAATACCTTCAAGGCCAGATCGCCGCGCACGCCAAGGATCATCTCGGACACGCGCATGTCGATGGGCTGGGTGAAGGAATAGCGGATACCGGGCATGCCGTCCAGCACTTCGCGGATCCGGGTGATCAGCGCATCCTTGTCGGGAAGCTGCCACTCCTTTCTCGGCTTGAGGACGAGGAAGGTGTCGGTCTGGTTCAGACCCATCGGATCCAGGCCAATCTCGTCGGCACCCGCGCGGGCCACCATGCCTTGGATTTCCGGAATGTGGCTGAGCAACGCCTGCTGCAGCTTGAGATCCAACGCGGCCGACTCCTCCAGGCTGATCGAAGGCAGCTTCTCGATGCCGACGATGAGGTCGCCCTCGTCCATCGCCGGCAGAAAGGTCTTGCCTACGCGCGTGTAGACACCGGCGGCCAGCACGAGCAGCAGCACCGCGACCAGATAGACAGCCTTCTCGCGCCGCAGGGCCATGCCAAGCAAGGGCGCGTACAGGCGCTGCAGCTGGCGCACCAGCCAAGGCTCCTTATGCGAGGCCTGACGGATCAGGAAGCTCGCGACGACGGGTATCACCGTCAGCGACAGCAGCAGCGAGCCGGCCAACGCAAAGACGATGGTCAACGCAACGGGGACGAAGAACTTGCCTTCCAGGTTCTGCAGCGTCAGCAGCGGCAAGAAGACGGTCACGATGATGAGCACGCCCGCAGCAACCGGCGAGGCCACCTCGCGCACCGCGCGCAACAGTACGTGCAGGCGAGGCAGTCTGCCGGCTGCGCGCTCCTGCCCAAGGTGCCGCACGACGTTCTCCACGACCACGACGGCAGCATCCACTAGCATGCCCAGTGCGATGGCAAGGCCGCCAAGGCTCATCAGGTTGGCCGACATGCCCCAGAGCCGCATGGCAATGAATGTCCACAGCGCGGCCAGTGGCAAAACAAGGGCGACGGTCACCGCCGCCCGAAGGTTCCCCAGAAAGGCGCCCAACAGCACCAGTACCAGCACGGTGGCCTCGAGCAGGGCCTTGGAGACCGTGCCCACGGCCTTGTCCACGAGCTGGGCCCTGTTGTAGAAGGGCTTGATGGTCACGCCACGGGGCAAGGTTGCCTGGAGCTCATCGAGCTTGTGCGTGACGCCCTCGATCACCTTGCGTGCGTTCGCACCAGCAAGGCCGAGCACCAGACCCTCCACGGCTTCGCCCTGCCCGTCCTTGGTGACGACGCCGTAGCGCGTCAGGCTGCCCAGGCGCACCTCGGCGACGTCGCCGATGCGCAGCGGCACGCCGTTGCGGCGAGAGATGACCGTGGCCGCCACGTCATCGGCCGTGCGCAGATTGCCCTCGGCGCGTACGAGCAGCACCTCGTCGCCATCGCCCAGTCGGCCGGCGCCGTCGTTGCGGTTGTTCTGCTCGATGGCTGTCTTGAGCGCCGCCGTCGAGAGCCCCAGGACCGCGAGCCGCGCCAAGTCGGGCACCACCTCGAAGGCACGCACCTTGCCACCGAGCGAATTTACGTCCGCGACGCCGGGCACGGTGCGCAGGGCCGGACGGATGACCCAGTCCAACAACGCGCGGCGCTCCTCCAGGCTCATCTCCGGCGCCTCGACGGTGAACTGGTACATCTCGCCCAGGGGCGTCGTGATGGGCGCCATGCCTCCGCTCAGTCCGGGCGGAAGCTCGCCCTGAATGCCGGACAGGCGCTCCGCCACCTGCTGGCGCGCCCAGTAGATGTCCACGCCGTCCTCGAAGTCCACTGTCACGTCGACGATGCCGTACTTCGAGACCGAGCGCAGCATTTTCTGACGGGGGATGCCGAGCATCTCCACCTCGATGGGCGCCGCGATGCGGGTCTCGACCTCCTCCGGCGTCATTCCCGGGGCCTTCAGGATGATCTTGACCTGGGTGCTTGATACGTCCGGAAAGGCATCGATGGGGAGCTCACGGAACGACCACCAGCCGAACCCTGCCAGCAACAACGCGCCAAGCAGCACGAAGAGGCGCTGGGACAGCGCGAACTGCACAAGGCGGGTCAGCATCAATCGCCCCCGCCGTGGCCCAGCCAGGCCGACTTCAGGGCCACGACAGCCCGGACGGCCACATCCTGGCCGGCCTTGAGCTCTCCGATGACCTGGGTGACACCACCTGCACCACCGCTCATACGCACCGGCGTAGCTACGAAGCCGCGGGTGCTGCGGACGAAGACAAAGGCACGCCCTTCATGATGGAAGACGGCCGCCTGCGGCAGCACCCAGCCAGCGCCGCCCGCCTTCGGGACACTCACCTGTACGACCTCGCCTGGCCGCAGCAGCGCTGCGCCGCGCGTGACGCGAGCGCGCAGCGTCTGGGTCTGCCCCTCGCCCACCAGCGGCCCAAGCGACTGTGCGACGGCCGAAACATCACGCCCCACCAAGGCGAGCTGTTGCCCCGTGGCCACCGCGGCGCCAACCGGCAACTGGACCTCCAGCCATACTTCGCGCGGGTTGGCCAGGCGCAGCAGCGCATCGGCCTCGCGCACCCGTTGGCCCGGGCGCACGTCCAATGCCGTCACCCAGCCGGCTGAGCGGGCATGCACCGTCAGTCCGTCGTCCAGACGACCACCGGCGGCGACGCGGCTGATGGTCGCATCGCCAACGCCGGCCAGTCGCAGGGCGGCCTCGGCCTGCCGCTGTGTGGCCTCCGCCGAGCGCTGCGCAGCCTTCGCCTCCTGCACCCGCCGCTCCGGGATGATTCCCTCATCGAACAGGCGGCGTTCACGGTCCAGCGCGTGCCGGGCCAGTTGCAACCGCGAGCCCGCCTCCATCAATCGCAACTGCATCTCTCCCAGGGCCGAACTGCTAAGGCGCAGCAACGACTGACCGGACTTGACTGCATCCTGCGGCCCCACCAGAACCTGGGTCACGACGCCGTCCACCGGTGCGCTGATAAGCATGTCCAACTCCGGTGGCAAGGTCACCTTGGCGGGCGCCGGTGCACCGACGGTGGCCGAGGAGGCGGTCAGCTTCTGCAAGCCAACGCCGAGCGACTGCAGTTGCGCTGGGTCGACCACAAACTCGGGCGCTGGCTCAGCGGCGGCGTGGCAGGCAATGCCCGCCAGAAGGGCGAGCAACAAGCAGCGCCGAAATAGACAGAACACGGTTTACCCCCATCAGGTGCTTGGGCGCCAGCCAGCCCCTCGGGACTGAGCCGGCACAGACATGCACACCCCACGCCTTCGGCCACAGGGGATGCTTGTCATAAGTGTGGGAGCCTCCCCTTAAGCACGCCTGAAGCTCGCACAAGCACCGCGACTAAGTCAGGCACTTCCACCAATAGGCTCGCAAGCCCTCGTTTGCGCCGCGGCGATCAGCGGTTCACTGCAGCAGCGCGGGCTCGCCGACGGTCAGCGATGTCCACGCAGGCTGGCAAGCGCTGGACGTCGCTATCGACGACCACTCGCGCGTGGGCTTCAGCCAGATGGTGGCCGACGAAAAGAGCTGCGGCGCCTGCAAGTGCCAGCTCGCAGCACTGCGCTACTACAAGCAGTGCGGCGTGCGCATCGACGCCGTGTTGACTTTCAGCGGCTCAGGCTATCGCTCCAAGCGCTTCGCCAGGTTGCTGCGGCACCCGGGGCATCAAGCACAAGCGCATGCGGCCTCCGAACACTTCAATAACGCGGCAACCAGCGCATAGACCGTATCCGGTCTTGCGGAGGCGAGACCAGGGCGAACGTCGTCCCGCGAGGGTTTGGCAGCGGTGGGCGGCAGGCGCCGATGAGCGCGTGACGATGCCCACGCATTCGCTCCACGCCATCGCGACGTCGAGCCTCTGAACGCTCGCAGCGTTTTGGCAGACCCTGGACTCGGACCTCATTGACTTGACAGACGTGCTACCCTGTCCGGCATAGATTCGCGCAAGACCGTTTTCTCAAGGTCTTTTCTGCAGCCCCGCAGGCCACCCCCTGGCCTTTCTTGCGAGCGGCTCGCTTCAGCAACTCCCCGGCGAGTGTTCTTGAGTGTTTCTGTCTCCGCATGGCGTCCGCCTGCGGAGGGTTTTCTCCATCTTTATTTCTATCAAGGAAACACCATGACTACGCAAACCGGCACCGTGAAGTGGTTCGACGACGGCAAGGGCTTCGGCTTCATTACGCCGGACAACGGCGGCAAGGATCTTTTCGCCCACCACAGCGAAGTGCAGAACGACGGCGGGTTCCGCTCGCTGGCAGAAGGCGCCAAGGTTCAGTTCGAAGCGACGCAAGGCGCCAAGGGCCCCCAGGCGTCGAAGATTCGCACGCTCTGAGCGTCGCCCTGAGGCGCTCCTTGGGCGCCATTGGCCCGCCAGGCCCCCTCCTCCTCCACGGAGCGACCTGCCACCAAGCTCAGCTCAGGCGGGCCGGGTCTGTGCCAAGGATGCCGAGAGGGTTTCCCGGCGTTTCGCAGGCCATTCCGATACATTGATCCCACGGGGCACGCTGCAAGTGACACCGCCCCGCGCAAAACTTGCTTGAAGCGTCACGGGCGGAAGCGTCGCCCCTGACGGGACAAGTCCTTCAAAGGAGTTGTCCCTTGCTATCAAGGCCACCCACTTGGGGCGAAGCCGCTCCGACCGCCGACTCGGCGCAAGGCGAACCGTTCCTGGAGCCGGTCTCCGCAGAGCACGCTGAGCTGCAACGTCAGGGAGCCAAAGCGGCCGCCCGTGGCGAAGCGCAGGCATCGAACCCGATGCTCGAAACGATCAACAAGCCTGGAGCTACCGGTGAGACGGAACAGGTATGGGTGGATCGGCGTGACGCCTGGGACCGCGGCCACGACGCTCAGCAACGCCCGATGGCCGCGGTCCCACGTCCACCAGATGGTAGTGAGGCCAACGAGCGCGACCACGACGAGGCGCTGTTCGGCGTCACACGCATACTGACCTTCGCGGGGACCAAGGCCCTGACATCGGCCAGTGGCTTCTTCTTCGAACGCGACGGCAGGCTCTTCCTCGTCACCAGCCGCCATGTGCTGTTCGACGCGCCGACAGGTCATGCACCCGACCGCATCGAAATCAAACTTCATACCGATGCCCGGAACCTGACCGAATTGACCACGCTGTCCATCTTGCTGCATCGCGACGGCTTGACCGCGTGGAGCGAGGCGCGCGACAGCGCTGGCGAGGTGGACGTCGCGGTTCTGGAGATCGACCGGACTGAGTTGCCCGTGGACTACATCGTGCGGCCCTTCGGGCCAGAGCACCTTCCCATCGGATTCGACCTGTTCGAGGTGGGCGACCGCCTGGCCATTCCAGGATTTCCCCTGGGCTTCTTCGACACCGTGCATCAGTTGCCCGTGGTGCGGCAGGCCAGCATTGCCTCCTGGTATGGCGTTCGGTTTCAGGGGCTGGGGTACTTTCTCACCGATGCGCGCATGCACCGCGGCAGCAGCGGCTCCCCGGTACTCGCGCGAGTTGAGTCCGCTTTCTCAGGGCGGGCGCGCTGGTGCCTGCTGGGTGTTCACTCCAGCCGCATGGACATGTCCACACGCGATGCGGCGCTAGACGATTCACTGGGGTTGAACTGCGCCTGGTATGCCGACGTGCTGCTCACCCTGACCTCCAGCGCGAGCGACGACCACTCATGACACAACCTCTCCTTCAAGCCGCCGATCTTCGCGGCGCCGCACGCCTCACCACCGATGCCGTGGCCGGTCTGACCAGCCTCGTGGAGGCCATGCATACGCGCATCGCCGCACTCCCCCGCATTCCACTCCTTAGCGACGCCGTCACAAAGGACGAACGAGCCCATGGCGTCACGGGCCTTGTCTACAAAACCGTGCGCGGCGCGACTCACCTTGCGGGCGGTACGCTCGATGCCTTGCTCGGCTGGCTGGCGCCTGCTCTCGCAGCCGCTGATCCGCACCAGGCGCCCCGCCCAGAGCGCGAGGCGATCCTTGCGGCGCTCAATGGCGTGCTGGGCGACCACCTGGCGACGACGGACAACCCGCTAGCTATCGCAATGCAGTTTCGGTACGCGGGCCGCCCGCTGCCGATCCAGCGCCATGCGATTCGCGCGCGCCTCGGCACTGCGACGCCGAAACTGCTGGTACTGCTGCACGGCTTGTGCATGAACGACCTTCAGTGGAGCCGCGAAGGGCACGAGCATGGTGAGACGCTCGCTCGCGAGCTGGGCTACACGCCGATCTACCTTCACTACAACAGCGGGCTGAGCGTGTCGACCAACGGTCGCATCCTGGCGCAGTTGATGGAGGGGCTGTACAGCGTCTGGCCCATGCCTATTGAACGTCTGACAATGATCGGCCACAGCATGGGTGGGCTGGTGGCGCGCAGCGCCATCCATCACGGCACCCTGATGCAGCGAGGCGGGCTTCGCTGGCCAGGCCGGGTGGACGATTTGGTATGCCTGGGCACGCCGCACCATGGCGCGCCACTGGAACGCATCGGACACGGCCTGGACCTGTTGCTCGGCGCCGCGCCGTACGCCGCGCCTCTGGCTCGACTAGGCAAGGTTCGCAGTGCAGGCATCAATGACCTCCGACTGGGCAATGTGCTCAGGGGCGCAGCGGGCGACGGCGGCACGGAGCGAGCAGACCACGTCGCCTTGCCAAGCAGCACCCGATGCTTTGCCATTGCCGCCAAACTCGGCCCCGCCGCTGGCAGCTTGAAGGCAGACCTCCTCGGAGACGGCCTGGTGCCGGTCGCCAGCGCGCTGGGGCAGCACAAAAACGCTGCCCTGAGCCTCGGGTTCTTGCCGGAGCGTCAGGCCGTCATACACGACACAGGGCACCTCGGACTGTTGTCGAGTGCCGAGGTCGCCGCGCTGCTGAAGCAGTGGCTCGGCTAACGATCGGACCCTCGTGGGCACCAAGCGCCGCAGCGACCGGAGCCAGCGCAAGCTGGCGTCGCTACGGCTTCAAATCGCCCGAGCTGAGGCGCGCCTCACGACGCTGCACGCGTCAATTGCCGAGGCGCGCAGCGACGCAGGCCTCGCGGCTGTCCAAGATGTCCGTGCCGAAAACAAGCATCTTCTCGCAACCAACCTGCGGGCGGAGCAGGCGGCTTCCGACAGCCAGCTTGCGCTCGACCTGGCGGTGAAGGCGTCACAGACCGACCCATTGACGGGGCTGCGAAATCGCAGCGTGCTCTTCGGGCGGCTCTCGCATGAACTGGATTTGGCCAGCAGGCTGGGACATCACGTGGGCGTTCTTCTTCTGGACCTGAACAACTTCAAGCAACTGAATGATCGGCACGGCCACGCCTTCGGCGACTTGATGCTCCAACGGGTCGCGAGTGTCTTGACTGCCACCGTGCGCGCCAGCGACACGGTATGTCGCCTCGGAGGCGACGAATTCGTCGTGGTGGCCTCCACACCGACCAGGGATGGGGTGAGTCAGCTGGCACAGAAAATCACGGAAGCTTTGAGCGAGCCATTTTCCGTTGGTGGACGGATGATGACGGTCTCAGCGAGTGTGGGTTTGTCTGTGTTTCCTGAGGATGGAGACGCGGAAGACGTCTTGGTCTCAAAGGCAGATGAATCCATGTACGCCATCAAGCGCTCAAGATCGCTCGAGTCAATCTGTCAGCGCTCAACAAACAGCGTCCTTGCCTCTCCCGAGCCGGTGGTCCAAGCGCGTCTCTGACTTTGCCGAGACCACTGTTCCAGGGCAGCAGCGCGGCGTAGTCGTTGACGGTCGTGGCGTTGGGCAGCCCTGTGAACAGCACACGCGAGTTGCGATAGCAATCGATGCCGTTGATCCGGTAGGACTACGGGACGCACTCCGTGCGAAAACGAAGGCGACGTTGATTTGCCGGCACACCAAGAACATGTGCGCCGTGCAACCGCTGCTTGGACGTGCGAAGCTGGAGTCGACGGTGAGGCACCTTGGCATCGAGGTCGATGACGCGCTCGAAATTGCCGAATAGATGGAAAACTGAGTCCTTCGATGATGGCCGCGCCCGCCGCTGTGGCGGGCGGCCACTCTGACCGGCAGCTGCTTGGAGCAGCATTGAGCTGGAGGTCTCGGCCATCGGCTGCCGCTGGCGACGGGCGCCTTCCGGGAGGCCGAGTGACCCGTGGATGCGCAGAGGCAGGCCTGCCAAACACGGGTATCCCACGTCTGACGGTCTTGCGGCATGCAGCGTGTAAGCGTACCTTGACGGCTCCTATCCGCGAACGGGTGCAAAGGGGCGACGTGGCAGACGCAGGCAAGAGCACGTTGCAAAGCATCCTGGAGAACCTGCGCGATGCTGCGGTGGGGCCAGCGATTCGGGCGGACGGCCTGCACGCCGGAGCCCGGTCGACCGTGGCGGAGCCAGAGCCTCGTTTAGCTTCCATTGATGCCGTTTTCTTTGGGCCGCCAATCGCGCGCGAAGCACGGTCCGGGTGACTGCTTGAGACGTCGCATGGTTTCGCGGGCGACAAGGTAGGCCTGCAGGTGCCCGCATAGCAGACGATGGAATCGATTGGCTTGGCCGCGATGCAGTGCGCCGTCGGTTGCCTTTCTATCGTTCATGATCGAACCCCTCATCATCTTGAGAATTGCGCGCCGAGTGTCCAAAAGGCACCTCGGCGCGCACGAACGCATCTCGCCCGGCAGCCGCTAGTCGAGCACCAGCCGGAAGCCCATCTGAGCCCAGTTGATGTCTCCTGCGATCTGTGCCTTCACGGCTCGCCAGTGCAAGACCGGGTCGCTGACCAATTGA
Source organism: Roseateles sp. (assembly GCF_036404855.1). Taxonomy (GTDB): domain Bacteria; phylum Pseudomonadota; class Gammaproteobacteria; order Burkholderiales; family Burkholderiaceae_C; genus Pelomonas. The sequence goes on along the minus strand of NZ_DASWYS010000004.1, from coordinate 21,808 downwards.
CGGTCGTCGATGGCCTGCTCCAGCAGGCGCCGGGCCCGTTCGGGCCGCAGGGCCGCAGCGCCTGCCAGCCACGCTCGCAAGGCCTGAAGTTCCTTCGCGGTAAGCGGAGCGGGTTGGAGCAAGGCAGTCATCTGGCCGCTTCGGACAGTTGCCCGCGTACTGCAAGCCCAGCCCTCACGGCCCGCGTCCGTCGCGGACCGTTCGGGGTGCGAAGTCGTGGGCCCGTCCATGTCAGAACTCCGTGCCGGCTGGCACCGGCGCCTTGGCCTCCTTCGGCTGCTCCGCGACCGTGGCATCGGTTGTCAGGATCAGCCCGGCGACCGAAACCGCGTTCTGAAGGGCCGAGCGGGTCACCTTGGTGGGATCGACGACGCCCATGGCCAGCAGATCGCCGTACTCGCCGGTGGCCGCGTTGTAACCGTGACTGCCGTCGCCGCGAACAACGCGATCAATGACGACGGACGGCTCGTCGCCGGCATTCGCACTGATCGCCCGCAGCGGGGCTTCCAGCGCGCGCCGTACGATGGCGATGCCGGCCTCCTGGTCGGCGTTGCCGCCGCGCAGCGCCTCCAGCGAGCGTCGCGCGCGCAGCAGCGCCACGCCACCGCCGGGGACAATGCCTTCCTCGACAGCCGCACGCGTGGCATGCAGAGCATCGTCGACGCGGTCCTTCTTCTCCTTCATCTCGACTTCCGTGGCGGCACCGACACGAATGACCGCGACGCCGCCAGACAGCTTCGCCAGGCGCTCCTGCAGCTTTTCGCGGTCGTAGTCCGAGCTGGCGTTCTCGATCTCGGCGGCAATGGTCTTGCGACGCGCCTCGATTTCCTCGGGCTTGCCGGCGCCATCGATGATCGTCGTGACGTCCTTGTGGATGTCCACACGGCGCGCACGTCCCAGGTCTGCCAGCGTTGCCTTCTCAAGCTGCTTGCCGACCTCCTCGGCAATCACAGTGGCACCAGTGAGCACGGCGATGTCTTGGAGCATGGCTTTGCGGCGATCACCGAAGCCCGGTGCCTTAACCGCAGCGACCTTTAGGACGCCGCGCATGCTGTTGACCACCAGCGTGGCCAGCGCCTCACCTTCGACCTCCTCCGCCACGATCAGCAGCGGGCGGCCGGCCTTGGCGACCTCTTCAAGCACCGGCAGCAGTTCGCGGATGTTCGAGATCTTCCTGTCGCACAACAGAATGGCCGGGTCGTCGAGCACGGCCGTCTGCTTCTCGGGGTTGTTGATGAAATAGGGCGACAGGTAACCGCGGTCAAACTGCATGCCCTCAACGACGTCGAGCTCGCTCTCCAGCGACTTGCCGTCTTCGACGGTGATGACACCGTGCTGGCCGACCTTCGCCATGGCCCGGGCAATCAACTCGCCGATGGCCTGGTCGGAGTTGGCAGACAGTGCGCCGACCTGCGCGATTTCCTTGCTCGTCGAGCAGGGCTGGGACAGGATCTTCAGTTCCGCCACAACGGCCTCGCAGGCTTTGTCGATGCCGCGCTTGAGGTCCATCGGATTCATTCCTGTGGCCACGAGCTTCATGCCTTCGATCACGATGGCCTGGGCCAGCACGGTGGCCGTGGTGGTGCCGTCGCCGGCGACATCGCCGGTTTTGGACGCGACTTGCTTCAGCATCTGCGCGCCCATGTTCTCGAGCTTGTCGCGCAGCTCGATCTCGTTGGCGACCGACACGCCGTCCTTGGTGATGACGGGTGCGCCGAAACTTCGCTCCAGCACGACGTTGCGGCCCTTAGGACCGAGCGTGACCTTGACGGCCTCGGCGAGGATGTTGACGCCCTTCACGATGCGGGCACGGGCTTCGTCATGGAAATGAACTTCCTTGGCAGCCATGGCTTTACTCCTTGAAACTCCTTGAAGTTGAGGGATGGGGATGGATGAGCGAACCGTTTCAGGCGGCTCGCAGCGCCGGCGCCGCGACACCAGCCTCGATCACGCCGAGCACATCTTCTTCACGCAGGACCAGCAATTCCTGGTCGTCGAGCTTGACGGTCTGGCCGGAGTACTTGGCGAACAGCACCCGCTCGCCGGGCTGGATCTGCAACGGCCGCACAGAGCCGTCCTGCAGCAGCCGGCCGTTGCCGACAGCGACGACCTCGCCCTGCTCGGGCTTCTCGGCCGCTGTGTCGGGGATCACGATGCCAGAGGTAGTCTGACGCAGCGGGTCAATGCGCTTGACAATGATCCGGTCGTAGAGGGGACGGATTTGCATCTTGGGTCTCCTTTCAGGTGGCAGATGATTGACAAATCTGGACGAACCGCGACAGCCACTGTAGGTGTCAGCTCTGCCGGCTTCGGCCGGTCGGGGATCTAGAGCCGGCGCAGGGGATTTCAAGCCCCCCCGCGCCGACGGCCCGATCAGAGCAGGACGATGCTGTCTATACGGCCGAGCTGATAGACGCTGCGCGAGACGCGCGCGTCCAAAGCGGCAGTGAGCTCCACCGGGCAGGGTGGCGGGCGCCGGCCGTCGGGCATCAGGCTGTCGTCTCGCCCCGCGCCGCGCCACAGACCATCCGCCACCGGCCTGAAAAGCCAGCGCACGTAGCCAATCCTGGCCGCGAAGTCCCGAAGCGCTTCCCGGTCCGGCGCCTCTTGGGCGCGATGCGTCTCGTCGGCCGGATCGAACGGGTTGTCCCCGAAGGCCTGTCGGCACGCCACGGCTTCCTGCACCGACGCGCCGATGACGTTGCAGCCGCGGTGCACTTCTCGCACCAGATTCCATGCGCCCTGCTGCCACGCAGCGTCGAGCATCTGCCGGTCAATCTGCGCCAGGTCGGCCCACGTCTGGTTGAGCTGCAGCACCGAACTGGCCAGCGGCGCCTGCGGCCAGGGGGCGACCGCGTCCGGCGGCGCACGCTGCGTCTCGTCGGCCGCAAAGCCATGCCAATGAAGCAGAAGCAGCAAGGGCGAAGATCTGCGCGGGAGCGTGCTGAGCACGACGGCGGCCAGAGGCCTGCGCAAGACCTCCACCTGCTGCCGGATGATGTCGAAGATCATGGCCCAGCAGATGGAACTCGAACAGACAGCACCAATTTTTGACATCTGCGCGCCGGAAATCAAGTGATCGTGGAACATCGCCGCCGCGCTCCACGTTCCTCGAGGATCTACGCGCGAAGGTAGCGCCCACGGCTGTTCGCCCCAGGCGAAACCGGGCCTTGAGCGCTGCAAGCAGCGCACGAGCGGCGTCAGGCGCCGCGAACCTCAATGCGTCGATGCGGTACCTTCGACTGCCGCGGCAGTTCGATACCCAGCACGCCGGCCTCGTGGGTGGCCTTCGCGCGTTCGACGTCCACGGCAACGGCAACTGGATGTCGCGCCGGAATGCGCCGTAGGCGCACTACAGCAGGGCATAGTTGCTGTTCGCGCGCTCGGGGTCGCACCGCTTGCGACCCAGCACGCTGAGCATCTCCGGTGCGCTCATCTCTATCTGGAAGTCCTCCTGCTCCAAGGCAGGCGCCACAATGCGGACGACCAGCTTGTCGTCCGCACCGTAGACGTCGACCGCCAGGAAGGCCCAGCGAGTCAGCGGCAGCCCGAAGTCCCAGGTGCCGTTCGTCTCAGGCTTGTCGCCGTCGGCGTTGGAGGCCTTGACGTCGTCGGCCCAGAAGCGCGTCAATGCGCCGCTGGCCCGCGCGCCGAGGTCCCACCGGCCCTCCGTCAGCGATTCCCAGGCCCGGCGGCCCCATGCTTCAACTGCTGGGTGAAGTTGGTAATGGTTTCGGCCCTCCATTCAGCCCGCGTTGACAGCGATGCGCCGGGGCTGCGCATGCGCCTGCTTCGGGATGCGCAGCGTTAGCACCCCGTCCTTCAGGTTGGCATCGACCTTGGACGTGTCGAGCTCCCGGCTGAGCGTGAAGCTGCGGCGCCAACGCGGTACGCGCAGTTCGGCGTAGATGGCCTCCAGGCCGCTCGGCGTTTGCGGTTGGACCCGCCCTTCGATCAGGAGCGTGTCGCCCTCCACATGTAGCTCGAGCTGGTCGCGCGGCACGCCGGGCATGTCCGCCAGCAGCGTGATGCCGGTCTCGTCCTCAAAGACGTCCACGGCCGGTGCTACGGCACGTTCGTTGGCCGCGCTATTCAGGGTCGCCTGTTGCTTGTCGTTCTGGATGATCTCCTTGCTCATGATGGTGGCTCCTCGATGAAGTCGATTACTGGATGGCGATGCGCTTGGGTTGGGCGGCTTCGCGGCGCGCGATGCTGACATGCAGCACGCCGTCGCGATAGCTGGCCTCGACATGGTCGGGATCGACGTCGTCCGGCAGCGTGACGCTGCGGTCGAAGCGCCCGGTGACGCGCTCCTGGGCGTAGAAGCGCAGGCGCTCGCGGTCGGCAGGCCCCGGCTGCGCGCGCTCGCCGGCCAGGCGCAGCACGCCACGGTCCAGGGTGACCTCGATCTTGCTGACGTCCAGGCCGGGAGCAAAGGCGTAAATATCCACGCTCTTAGGCGTGCGTCCCACGTTGATCTGCGGCACGGTGCCGCTCGCAACCGAGCGGATACTGCTGGGCAGACCCGACGTGCTGAAGAGGTCATCAAACTCGCGCTGGAGGCGATCGAATTGTCCGAACAGGCTGTTCGGATGGGTCAGCAATGAATGGAACATGGCCTAATCTCCGTTCAGTGGTGTTCACCGGTCGGAACATCCGGCCGGTCGCGCGCTACTTAGGAGCGGGGTCAAGCATTTCAAGAGGGTGCTCCGCTCCACAAGAAGTGGCTGACCAGTTCAGGTGGTTTGCCAGTTCGCCCGATAGCGCACGCGGCTATCGGAGCCTGAGCTGACGGCCAGGTCGCCCTGGCGCAGTCGACCGCTCTCTTGTTAGGAGCTGCCGCTAAGGCCTGTCCCACGAATGTCCGCCATCAGCGGAGTCGGACCTTCGCAACCGGTTTTCCCAGCACGGACTGGAATCTTGTCATTGCCCGCTGCGCCAGCATTGCCCCGCGGCAGGTCTCCTGTAGATTCTTCACCTGGCGCCTGCGCTGTTCGCGCGCGTCCGGCGGGTCAGGATTGGGAGGAAATCACCGTCCTTTAGCCGCCCTGGCCGCGCTGACGGCCACATCACGAAAGCAGTCGGCCAGCAAGCGATCGTCGCAGCGCCTGACGTCAAGCCAACACTTGGCATGGCTGCTGACAGGAGGCCTCTCAATGGCCAAACCACCAGGGTGATGCCTCGCCCGTGTTGATGAGAAAAGCCTGCATGCGATAGAACCGTTGCAGGCTGGGTTTCCCCATGCGCGATCCACCGAGGCCCGAGTATCCGAAAGACTGCTTCGGGGCATCGTGGACCATGCCCGTCAGTGCCGCGTCATTGATGGAGATCGCGCCCGCGTTGAGGCGACTGGCAATTCTCCTGGCTCGTTCGACATCTCGCGAGAAGACACAACCGGACAGGCCGTAGCTCGTGTCGTTGGCGAGCCGGATGGCCTCGTCCTCGTCGTCGAATGGCATCACCGGCAGGACCGCGGCGAAGGTCTCTTCGCTGACGATGGCCATATCGTGGCGGGCATCCACCAGCACCGTGGGCTCCAGCCAGTCGCCGCCGCCCAGCTTCAGCAGACGACCGCCCGTCAGCGCCCTCGCCCCCTTGATGTAGGCGTCCTCGAGATGGCGCTGGACGATAGGCGCCTGGATGGCCGCGATGATGGGCCCCAGCTCGCCGTCGTCAAGGCCGGGGTGGCAATGACGCAGTCTGCCCACCGAATCAGCCAGCGCCGCGGCGAACCGGTCATGGATGCTGCGATGGACGTAGCAGCGTTCGATGGACATGCAGGTCTGGCCCGCATTGACCATGCTGCCGAAGGTCAGTGCGCGCACGGCCAGTTCGATGTCGGCGTCGGCACAGACGATGGCAGCGTCCTTGCCACCCAGCTCCAAGTGGCACGGGATGAAATGCTGCGCCGCCAATTCACCCACGCGGCGACCGGTGCGCACGCTGCCTGTGAAGCAGAGTACGTCGCTGTTGCGCACCACCGCTTCGCCGGTGGCGCCGGCGCCGGTGACGAAGCGAAGCACGGCCGGCAGCCCGGGCACGGCGGCGATGACCTGTTCCAGCACCGGCACGAAGCGCGAAGTGACTTCCGATGGCTTGATCAGCACCGCGCAGCCCGCGACCAACGCCGGCACGGCATCGATCAGGGACAGGATCAACGGGAAGTTCCAGGGGCTGATGACGCCAGCGACCGGATAGGGTCGCTTGCGCTCCTCGATGAGGATATGTGGGATCTGCGACTGTCGCGGCGGAGCATCGGCCAGCAGCACCGGCGCATCGTTGATCCAACGCCGCAGCGTCGCGACGATCGCATCGACCTCCATGACCGACTCGCGATGTCGGCCGGTATCCGCCGTCAGGGCGGCGACCAGAGCCTCGCGCCTGGCCTGAATGGCCTCAGCGAAGGCGGCGACGGCCGCCAGCCGGGCCGGCAGCCCCCCATCCTGCCAGGCCGGCTGGGCCTCGCGCAGCGCCCGGGCCGCCGCCGCCACCTGCTCGGCGTCGTGCACCGGCAGTTCGTAGTCGGGCTGTCCGGTGCGCGGATTTCGGATGGACAGGGTGGTGGCGGCGGTCTGGGTCATGGGATCGAGTTCAGTCTGAAGCCTTGGGGGTCGCGCGGGTGAAGAAGGCTTTGAGCACCAGCTTGATGATGGCGGGTTTGAGGCACAGGCGCAGCATGTGCGCCGCCTCGTCCGCCGCGACGACGGTCTCGCAGGGCATGGCACCCGCGAACCCGCTCATCACGATGGCGCCCTCCTTGACGGCAGCTTCCTCGATGCGCACATTGAGCTTCATCGAAAGGGTGTTGACTCGCATCTCGGGTTCTCCGGGCCGATCAGCCCCAGGCCTTCAGGGACACGGCGTTCTTCGCGGCGGCGCGGCCCGAGATCATCGCCTCGGTCAGGTAGCAGCCGTTCTGATAGAGGTGCGAGAACATGGAGCCACATTCGCCGGCCTCGTACAGACGCGGGATGGGCTGGCCGCTGGTGGAGATAACCTCGCCCTCCATGTTGCGCTTGCCGCCGCCGCTGGTGCAGACCACGGCCGGCACGATCTTCAGCGCGTAGAACGGGCCCTTGGCAATGGGCTGGAGCGTGGCGGGGTGGCGGCCAAACTCGTCCTCCCCCTTGGCGCAGGCGGCGTTGTACTTGGCCACGGTGGCTTCGACGGCCGCCGGATCACGGCCCATCTTGGCGGCCAGCTCCGCGATGGAGTCAGCCTTCAGGATCCAGCCCTTCTGGACTTCGGCACTGTTGTCCTCGCTCCACTCCAGCTGCTCCGTGGCGACGTTCCAGGTGAAGGCCTTGACGACGAGGCAGTTGTTTACACGGGTCTCCTCGTCGAAGATCATGTGCACCGGCTGCGCGTTGATGTGCGGCGTGTCGGTGAAGAAGCCGTGCTTCTTCTCCTTGTAGTGGGTCAGCTGCAGCTCGGCAGTCTCGTTGTAGAAGCGCTGGTTGTCGGCGCAGATCTCCAGCCAGCTGAAGGTCTGCATGAAGAAGTTGCGCATGAAGACCGTCTGGAAGTCCGGATGCTGGATGCCCGGCCAGATGCCGCCCGACTGGCCGTTGTTGCGCATGTGCCAGAGCTCGGCGCCGGCCTTCTGCAGGATCTTGATGCCATCGCCGGTGTTGCCGGGCGTGCCCAGCGGATGGATGTCCTGGTAGCCGCAGTAGTTGCGCTGCATCTCCAGGTTGGCTTCGTAGCCGCCCACGGCCATCACGACGCCGCGGCGCGCCTTGATGGCGGCACGCTGACCCTTGTGCTCGACGATGGCGCCGAACACCTCCAGGGTGTCAGGGTCCTGCACCAAATCCACCAGCGGCGTCTCGTACATCACCTTGACGGGGCGCTTGTCCACATTGGCCTTGAAGGCCAGCCACACGCCGGACGGGATGGGCAGGATGGTGGACGTGTAGGCCACCGCCTCGCGGGCGCCGAACTCGGGGAACTCCAGCACCGCCTCGCGCTCGGAGAAGCCCGTGCCCTTGATGAACTTGGCGCCGACCTCCTCGGCGCGTGCCTGGATCCAGGGCTCCAGCTTGGACATGCGGTCGGCCCAGATGTCCAGCATGTCCTCGGGGATTGGGTTGGGCTGGCTCATCGCGCGCTGGTAGTCCTTCAGCGCCTGCGGGTTCTTGTTGATCATCAGCGACTGGCCCGACGCACGGGCGTTGCCACCGGCATAGCGCTCGGGCATCTTCTCGATGATCAACACTTGAGCGTTGGGGTCGTTGTCGATCGCCTCGATGGCGGCCGACGAGCCGGCCATGCCGAAGCCGCAGATCAGCACGTCGACTTCATGGTCCCAGGCCTGGACGGAGTTCAAACTGGCCATTTTTCTGTTCCTTTGATGCGTTCTTGAAGGGATGTCACTTGCCGGTCGGCTTGGCTGCGGCGGCCTCGGCTTCCCTGAGCTTGCGGTAGTAAGACCAGCTCGTCTCGTTGGGCTGGTAGAAGCTGGTGGGTGCGTCCATGAACTTCGGGTAGTGCTTGCGCGTGTACTCGCGCAGTTGCTCGGGCAGCGCCTCGAAGCTGTCGTACTTTCGGCCGTTGCCGCTGTAGAGCAGCGTGCCGGGCGCCGAACCCATCCTCATCCAGGGCAGCCAGGGGCCGGTACGGAACCAGGAGTAGTGGGTGGGGGTGGTGGTGGCGGCGTCGCTCTGCGCGTCGGCCGTGTTGACGAAGAAGTGGAAATGCTCGGAGGCGATGTAGGTGTCGCCATGCGACTCCTCGGGATACAGGTCCGGCTTAAGCTCATTGGGGTACTTCAACGGCACATCCCAGCGCATCCAGGCCACGTCACCGCGCACCTCAAACCTGCTGAAGGCAGCGAAGGGGTTGGGCTTGCCGGGTTCAATGAGCGGGAACTTGTTGCTGACCGGGTCGTTGGCGACCTGCACCACCTTGACGGTCTTGCCGTTGAACGGGTTGGCCCAGTGGTCAAGGATCTGGCCGGTCTTGAGGTCCACGTAGAACGACACCTCGCGCGTGACCCAGTGGTAGCTTCCGTCGGGCTGCTTGATCAGTCGGCCGGCGTTGAAGCCGATGGTGCGCAGGATGGGTCGGGCCTTCTCGCCGGGCAGCTGCGCGAAGATGGTGGCGTCCCAGTCCTTGTAGACGGGCTTGCCGCTGAGGTCGCCAACGACGCGCAGCATCGCCTGGTAGCTGTCCTCGGGCTTGTTCAAGTCCAGCGCCAGGGCGGCGCCGTGGCCCAGTGCCAGGGCCACGGCCAGCAGCAGCGAAGTCTTGCTCAGTTTGCGCATATGCATCCTATCGGGGGTGGGTTCAGGGAAGCGCCGGCACATCGACCGGCTCGATGAATTCAAGCCATGCGCCATCGGGGGCGCGCAGCGCAAGCAGGCACACCTCGCCCCAGGGCGCGAGGGTCAGCGTGGTGAGTGGCACGACGGGTGCGACGCCCTGCGCCCGCGCGTGCGCCGCCAGCGCGGCGATGCCACGCACCGGAAAGCGCAACACGGCCATGCCGTGGTTGGGCGGTCGAGCGTCGGCAGCCAGGTCCAGTCCTTCGGCGCCCGGGTTTGCGACCAGCTCGATCGAGCCCTCGGCCTTGCCCTGGGGATGGACGATGTAGAGGTTCAGCCCGATCCGGTCTGCCACGCCGGGCGGGATGCCGAACAGGTTGGCACCAGGCGGGAAGCCCGGGCGCTCGTAGTGCATGACGGTCTGAAAGCCCAGCACATCGCGGTAGAAGGCCAACGCGGCATCGATGTCGCGCACGATCTGGCTGGAGTTGAAGACCTGGCTGAACTCGCGCAGGTGGTCGAAGCCCTCCAGCGGCGGTGCCACCCGTTCGATCAGCGCCAGGCGCACGTTGTCGGGCCCGCGCACCAGCCATTCCTTGACCTTCAGCGAGGGGCCGAAGTCCCAGCCGATGGGTGGGGATGCGCCGTGCCAGTGCAGCGCGCGCAAGCGGGCCGCCTGACGCTGCAGGTCCAGCACGCGCACGTTGAGGTCGAAGATGCCGCCGCTGTCCCAGCACTGGTCGTCCGGGCGTACGTCGGCCTGCGGCTCCGCACCGGCCAGCTTAACCAGCCGCACGCAGCCGCTGGCGCAGGCCGGGTGGGCCAGCAACCATTCCTCGCCCGTCGCGCCGGGACGTCCCCATGCAGCCAGCAGGCGCGGATCGATCGCGCCATGGTGGCGCAACTCGAAGCCTCCCACACCCACCCAACAATCCAGGTGCGGGCCCTCGTCACGAACGACGAGCACGGATTCATTGAAGCCGTCGATGTCGAAGGCTGGCCGGTTCATGGTCATCAGGGCTTGGCGGGTGACTGGGCGGCGAGGTAGGCCATGAGCGCCTTCATCTCGGCGTCGCTGAGGCTGTTGGCGTAGGCCATGGACGTGCCAGGCACCACGGCCGCCGGGCGGGCGAGCCAGCGCTGCAGCGTCGCGGCGTCCCAGGTCAGGCCGTCCTGCGCGGCCTTCTTCATCGCGGCCGAGTAGCCGAAGTCGGCATGCCGACCGGCCTTCGCGCCGACGATGCCGGCCAGGTTGGGGCCGACCCGATGCTTGCCGCCGGTCTCGACGGTGTGGCACGCGGCGCAGCGCATGAAGGCAAGCTTGCCCTTTTGAACATCGGCGGTCTGCGCACCGGCCGCGGAGGCGGCGACGAACAGCAGGACCGCCATGGCGCGGAGCATGGTCTTCATCAACATGGGGTTCAGGAAACTCTCAAAGGGTGGACAGGATTTCGGAGGCCGCCCGCTCGCCGGACTCCATCGCAGCTTCCATGCCGCGGATGGTGGCGCCGGTGTGCTCGCCGGCGAAGTGCAGGCGCCCCTTCGCCGCGGCACAGGCCTTGGCCAACCGCGTGGCCTGCCCCGGGGCCCAGTTGGCCCAGGCCCCGCCAGCCAGCGGGTCCTGCTGCCAGGACACGCGCTGCACCAGCTTCAACATGCCGCGCGAGGCGGGGAACAGCCGCGCCAGTTCGCCCAGTACCAGGGCCTCCGCGTCGGCATCGCTCAAGCGATCCCAGCGTGCGGCGCCGGCCGCGTTGGACCAGACCACCAGGCTTTCGGCCCGGCCGCTGCCCTGCTCGTCGTTGGGGAAGACGCGGCCCAGCACGCCGTCGGACCAGACATAGGGCGCCGGCCCCGCCTCGTCCCAGAACGGACGCAGCACCTCCAGGTGCAGTTGCGTGATCTGGGCATAGGGCACGCTGCGCACCGCCTCGGCGTGCGGCGCGTCCAGGTCCGGCGTGAAGCGGATGCCACGCAGGGCCGGCAGTGGCAGCGCGCAAATGACGTGGCGGGCGTGGTGCTGGCTGCCATCGGCGCAGCGCACGCTGGCACCGTTCGCAGCCGTGTCCACCGCCACGACTCGCCGGCCCCGCAGCACGGGGCCTTTGAGTGCCGCGGCCATGGCCTCCGGCAGGCGCTGGTTTCCGCCCCTGACGTTCTGCAGCGGGCCGGGAATCTTGCGGACCTCTGCGAGGTTGCTCTGCACGTAGTGCAGCGTCAGCAGCGAGGTGTCAGCCAGACTGGTGCCGTAGCTGTTGTTGGCGGCGAGCAGCGCCTGCGCGGCTTCGTTGATGCCCAGCTCGCGCAGCCGCGCGAGCACGGGCACGTCCTGCGCGCGCGCTTCGGCTTCGCGCCAATCGCTCAGCTGGGCCAGCGAGCTTGCGCCGCCCAGGCCGAGCAGCGCGCGGTCTGGCGGCATCGCGCGCACCGCGGCTGGCAGTGGGTTCAGTGCCGACGAGGCCCACTCGGCCGCGCCGATGCGTTGACCACCGACGTCGTAGATCATTCGCTGTGGCTGCAGCAGCGGCGAGGTGGCGCTGGCGGCCAGCGCCACGCCGAGCTGCTCGGCGACCGCCACTGTGCGCGCATAGGCTGGGGCCAACTGATTGCCGCCGGCCTCGGGGCGGCCCGGCACGCCGTCCAATGTGTACAGCCGCCCGCCGACACGCTCGCGCGCCTCCAGCACTTTCACGGTCAGGCCGAACTGCTCCAGCAGCAGGGCTGCGTTCAGGCCGGCCAGGCCGGCGCCCAGCACGATGACGTCCACGTCACGCTCGCCGGCCCACAGGGGCCGGGCCACCACGCCAAGGCCGCCCAGCGCGGCAGCGCCGAGCAAGCGGCGGCGGGTGGGGCGAGAGGCTGGCGCCGCCATGCTCAGGCGCTCCGCGCCAGGCCCAGCGCGCCTGGGTTGACGCGCCCCTGCGGATCCAGCGTCTGCTTCAGGCTCTCGATCAGCGCCGCGTACGGGGCGGACACGGTGTCGAGGAAGGGGTAGGCTCGACCGATCTGGAAGTTCACCGCGCCATGCTTGGCCAGGATGCGCGCCGTGTCCTGCCACAAGCCCATCACATAGGCGCGAAGGTCGGGCCGGTTGACACGCTGGGCCCACGCCGCCGGCGGATCGGACAGCTCGGTGGCGTCGATGTGCAGCGGCGTCACCTCATCCATCCAGTAGTAGCACGGCTCGAACAGGATGCCGTTGGGCACGTTGGTGGTCAGCGGCGAATACAGCACGCCGTGCTGGTCCAGCTCGGCCTGGCGGGCGGCGATCATGGCTTCGACCTCGATCACGCAGGCCGCGGCCGTTCCCAGCGGCAGGATGCCATGCACCGGCACCCAACGCTGACCGTCCACCCCCAGCGCCGAGCGCAGCGGCGGGAAGGGCCGACCGCGCATGGCCTTGGGCACCACCGGCGGCAACACCCAGCCGTGGTTCTTCTCGACGATGGCTTCGACCTTCTTCAGCTGGCGATCGGCATCCTGCTCGGTGTCGCCCTCGACGGTGAGGTGCAGCGAGTAGGCTGCGTTCTCGAGGTCGTTGGTCCCGGCCATGGCCATGCCGGCCACATCCTTGAGGCCCGACAGCAGCGACTTGCCGCTCTTGATGACGCCAAGCGCCGTCTTCGTCGCCTCACCCAGCTTGCGGCCGGTCTGCGCGGAATTGCGGGCCTTGTAGGCGTCAATGCCGAAGGTCTCGGCGCCCAGGCCGGCGCGCACCAGGTCGGCCTGCGCGTTGATCATGGTGGTGAAGTCAGAGAAGCCGAAGGAGCCGAAGCCCACGGCCTCGGCGGGCGTGATCAGGCGCAGGCTCACCGCGACCTTGATGCCAAACGCGCCGGCGTCGCCGATGAACAGGCCAGTCAGGTCTGGACCGCCCCAGCGCACGAACGGGATCCCGTGATGGCGGCCCGCGCTGCCGGTCACCAGGCGCTGGCCATCGGCCAGCACGACCTCCACGCCGAGCACCGTCTCGGCGGCGCTGCCATGGCGCACCGAGCCGAAAAACACGCTGTTCTGCGACACCGTGCCACCCACGCTGGCGCGCTGACCCGACAGCGGGCCCCAATAGGGCGTGCGCACGCCCAGCGGCGCCAGCGCCTCATGAAGTTGCGCCCAGGTGCACCCGGCTTCCACCGTCACATAGCGGTTGACCGTGTCGATCTTGAGCACACGGTTCATGCCAGCCAGGTCCAGCAGGATGGCCCGCGCATCGTCGGCGACGTAGCCGCCGGTGTAGGACATGCCACCGCCACGCGGCACGACGGGCCGACCGGCTTCAGCGGCGATCTTCACGACGGTCTGTACCTGGTCGGCGTCGACCGGGCGCACGACGCAGGCGGGCGGCTTACCGTACCAGTACAAGTCGTGCGAGTAGTAGTCGCGGGTGCTCGCGTCGTCGAGCACTCGCTCGGTACCGAGGGCGGCGCGCAGGGCGCCCAACAGCTGGCTATCGTTCATGGTGTCGGGGTCTCGGAATATGGGGGCGGTCAGTCGCGGGCGAGCACGCCGCGCGCAGTCAGCATCTCGATGGCCTCGCGCTGGCGGGCGCCGAAATGGGCGCGCTCCGGCACGAAGGGCTGGCGTTTGTCGTCCAGCATGGTGTTGGCCGGATAGACGCTGCCGGCATAGGTGGCCGCGAACAACTCCAGGCGCTGGCGCGACAACACGTTGCCCATACCGGGCTTGCGGCGATGGCGGCGCAGCGCGGCGACGTCGAGGGTTGCATTGGCGGCCATGGTCTCGCCGCTGGCGGCCTCGGCCCGCACCTCGCCCAGGTAGTCGACGATCTTGGACATGCCGTCGGCAGAACTCTCGGGAATGTCCACGTCACGGATGCCGCCGCTGTTGGCGGACACCAACCAGGCGCAGTTCTCGTAGGCGCGCGCGCGTTTGGCCACGTCTTTGGGCGTCAGGCGCGGGCTGGCCACCTCGCTGCTGGAATGCAGCAGCACCTCAGCACCGCGAAGCGCCAGCGAACGCGCGATCTCGGGATAGAGGATCTCTTCGGATGCCACGCAGGCCAGCCGCCCCAGCGGCGTGTCGACGACGGGGAACACGCCGTCCAGGCCGTAGATCTCCAGATAGCGTTCCCAAAGGTCGTGCGGCGTGGGGCCATACATGGACACCAGGCGGCGGTAGCGCAAGATGACGCGACCGCCGTCGTCGATGATGAAGCTGGTCTGGAAATACAGGCCCGGGAAATGGGCGTCCGTCTCGTAGGCGTTGCCCGAAAAATAGATCCCCGCGTCGCGGCACATGTCACCCAGGCGGACGTACTCCGGTCCGTCCGGCGCGATCGCCGCCTTGGCCGCCCAGCCCGGCAAGGAGTCGCCCAGCGGATAGCTGGTCAGGAAGTACTCTGGTGCCACCACCAGCTTCAGGTCCGGCCCGATGAAGGCCTTGCTGGCCAGCACTTGGCGGTGAACGCGCCCAATGTTGTCCATCATTCGCTCGCGCGCTTGCGCCGTGCCGGCGCAACGGTTGACGGCGTGGCAGGCCGTCTGCAGCGCCAGCGCCTGGTAGGGCGCGATGGATTTGCAGGCTTCGTTCATCGGTGGCTCTCTGCAGCGCGGTACCGCGACATCAGAAGGGCTTCACGGCGCCGAAGAAGGCGACGGTAGAGATGCAGATCCAGTAGACGTAGGCGATGCTGCGACCAAAACGGATGGACTTGTCCAGCTTGGTCTCGACTTCAACGTTGGGGCCCTGCGCCAAGATGCGGAACATGGCCGTCCATTCACGCATGATGAATCGCAACTTCAGACCGATGATCAGCGTGATGCCGTACACGAACATCTTGGCCGAGTACCAGCGCTGGCCCGGCTCCGCCTCCAGCGGCCCATGACCCAGCAGCGAGGAGATCGAGACAACGAACAGCGCCGGGATGACGAAGAAGCGGATGGCCTCGTCGATCTTGGTCAGCTTGATGCCGATGTCGGTCTCCCGCTTGAGGAACGCGCCCCAGCACAGCGCAAGCCATGCCGCGAAGGCGATCCACATGCCGGTCAGCCACGCGCCGCCCAGCGGCTGGATGCCCCACAGATAGCCCATGTGCAGGCCCAGCGGCAGCAGCATGATGATGCCGGTACGCGCCAGGATGTCGATCCGATAGGCGGTCTCCATGTGGCGCTTGCGCTCGTCCAGACCCAGCTTGCGGTTGATGACGTTGTAGGACGTCTGGAACACCCCCCACTCGCCGCCCAGCCAGTAGACCATCGCGATGATGTGCAGCCAGCGCAGCACTGCCAGTTCGTTGAACTCCATGTTTGTCTTGTCCTCGCGGCAAAGGTTGAATGAGTGCTTAAGCGCAAGACATGTGCCAGGATTGATTCGGTTGTCCGGACATCAGGGAAACCACTAGAAAACAGGCCATCCAAGACCGACTAGACGGCCTGGACCACCCTCAGTCGGCCGTTCTCCCGCCCACCCGCCGGGGGGAAGGCGAGCGGAATCTCGGTCGCGACGTTTCATGCGACGGTGCGTTGCGTTTCACCCCGCCGCCTTGAAACGCAGGAAAGAACGCTGGCAGAAAAAAGCCGCCCAGTGGGCGGCGCATGGCGGGCGGAGCGACGACGCGTCAGCTGACGGCACCGCGCTCACGCAGCGCGGCGATGGCCTCAGGCGCATAGCCAGCCGCGCCCAGCACTGCGTCGGTGGAGCCGCCACGCTCATCGAGACGGCCGTCCAATTGCCCCGGCTCAGCGCTGAACTTGATTGGCAAACCTAGCTGCGGCGGTTCGCCCGGCCGCTGCACGATCATGCGCCGCGCAGCGGCGTGCTCACTGTGGATGGCCTCGTGAAGATCGCGCACCGGCGCCCAGGCCAGATCCAGTGGCGCGAGGAACTCGCACCAGTCGACCAGACTTCGCTGCGCGAAAGCCTCCCTCAGGAAAACGCGCACTGGTTCGTGGGCCGGGCCTGGCGGCAAAAGCGCCACTGGGATCAGGTCGGGCCGCTGCAGCGCCTGCAACAGCGCCTCGACGAACTTGTGCTCACCTCCACCCAATGTGATGTGGCGGCCATCGGCCGTGGCGAAGATGCCGTAGAACGACGAGCCGCCCCAAGAGCGCTCGTCCTTGACGACGGCCGCACGGTTCTCTGCGAAGGGCGGGCCCATGACATTGGGTGTCCAGGCCAGCAACGCGTCGTACATCGCGATGTCGAGGTAGTCGCCCTGCCCTGTCTGCTGTCGGCGCAGCAGCGCCATCAGAATGCCGGACAACGCCATCAGCGACGCGGCCATGTCGGCCGACGGCACGCCCGGCATGGCGGGAAGACCGTCGGCGCCGAGGTTGACCGACACCAAGCCGGCCTCGGCCTGCACGGACAAGTCGTGCGCCGGCTTGTGCGCCAGCGGTCCCGTCTGACCAAAGGCCGAGATCGAGCAGTAGACGATACGCGGATTGACGGCCTTCACGGTTTCGTAGCCTATTCCCAGGCGCTCGACGACACCGGGCCGGAAAGCCTCGACAACGACGTCCGCCTCGCGGGCCAGCGCCAGGAACACCTCACGCGCATCGGCCATCTTGAGGTTCAGCGTGATGCAGCGCTTATTGCGGTGCGTGTTGCGGAACCACACGCTGTGGCCGGCCTGACGCAGGCCCACCTCGCGCACCGGCTCGCCCTGAGGCGGTTCGATCTTGATGACCTCTGCGCCATGGTCGGCCATCATCATTGTCAGATGCGGTCCCGGCAGAAACATGGACAGGTCCAGGACCCTGATGCCTTCGAGCTTCATGACTTGCAGATTCCGTTTAGGTCGGCCGCGATCAGCGTGGATTCGCCCCCCAACGGCGCGAGCAGCTGCAAGCCGACAGGCAGCTCGCCCTCGGCCACCGGCAACGGCACGGACAGCGCCGGCACGCCGGCCATGTTGGCGATGCTGGTGAGGTCAGCCTGGTTGGCCGGCACCGGCTCACCGAAGGCGAAGGCCTGCTGCGGCGCGGTGGGCAACAGCATCACGTCGCCATGTTCAAACCAGCGGGCCACCTCCACATGGGCTGCGGCCACCGTGCGCATCGCGCCGGCATACGCTGCGGCCGACTGCTTCTCGCCGTAACGCAGGAAGCGCGTTAGCTCGGTGGAAAACTGCTCGGGCTGAGCCCGCCAGTCCTGAGCATGTTCCACCAGCAGGTCTGCCTCGACGACCAGCAAACCGGCGCGGCGCGCCCGGCCGAAGTCGTAGCCGACCAGCGAGATCTCGCGGACCTCGTCGCCGCGCGCCCGTAGTGCCTGCAGCGCCTTGCGATAGGCGGCAACCACGGCGGGGCTAGTGCCCAGCGCCTCGATGTCGCTCGCGGCGATCCAGCGCGGCTTCGGAGGCGAAGGTCGGTCGGCCACGTCGCGCGCGTCGGCACAGGCGGCGTCAAACACGCCCAGCACCGGCATGACCAACGCCAGGTCGCGATGCGAGCGCACCAGGGGGCCAATATGGTCCAGCGAATAGCTGCAGGCCACGCTGCCACCGGTCGAGATGCGGCCATAGCTGGCCTTCAGGCCCACCACGCCGCAGTAGGCGGCAGGGATGCGCACAGAACCCATGGTGTCACTGCCCAGCGCCAGCGCGCACAGGCCGGCGGCCACGGCGCAAGCCGACCCGCCACTGGAGCCGCCGGGCGTGTAGCCGGCTCGGTGCGGGTTCTCGCAGCGGCCGTAATGCGGGTTGTCGTTGGTGGCGCCCAGCGCGGCCTCGTGCATATTGAGCTTGCCCAACAGCACCATGCCGGCCTCGCGCAGCCGCGCAACGGCAAAGGCGTCCTGCGCAGCGACACGGCCACGCCGCGTGGCCATGCCGGCCGTGGTCGGCATGGCAGCCACGTCGATGTTGTCTTTGACGGCCAGCGTGAGGCCATCCAAGGCGCCGAGCGCCTGTCCGGCCGCACGGCGCGCGTCGCTGGCGGCTGCCGCAAGCAGCGCACCCTCGGCGTCGACGTGAAGGAAGGCGTTGAGATCCGGACGAGAGGCGATCACGTCCAGCTGCGCGCGGGTCAGCTCGACACTGCTCGTGCGGCCGGCCGCCAGCGCCCGACTCTGGGCGGTCAGGTCGCCAAGTATGAGGTCGGTGCTGATCATGACTCAGGCGAAACGCTTGTCGATCAGCCGGATGGGCTTCTGGCGCGTCTCGATGCCGGTCAGCGCGGCCAGCGCGCGCGGTTCAACGAGCTCCACCTGCACTTCCACGCCCAGCGCACGCTTGAGCAGGTCCCTGTAGGGCTGGGCGGATGCCTCGTCGCGCGCCCCCCTCGTCTCGATGGAGACGATGAGGTCGTCGCGGCCGGCGGCGTCGCGCACGGCCGTGCACAGGAACTCCCCTGCAAAGTCGGCCCGTTCCTCGAACAGCGGACCCATGGCCTGGGGGAAGACGTTGATGCCACGGATCTTCACCATGTTGTCGCTGCGCCCCAGGAAACCGGCGATGCGCTTGAAGCTCCAGCCCAGCTTGGACGGCGTTGTCAGCACCTGCGTCACATCATGCGTGTTGAAGCGAATGATGGGATAGATGTCGTCCTTGTAGAGGCAGGTCACGATCATGTCGCCCTTCTCGCCGTCGGCCACTGGCGCTCCGGTGTCGACATCGGCCACCTCCACGTACTGCGCGTCCTCCATCAGGTACAGGCCATCGTGGTCCGGCCCCTCGCCGGCCACGGCGCCGGTGTCGCCCACGCCGTACCAGTCGAACATCTCGGCACCGCCCCAGGCAGCCGACAACGTCTCACGCGACTCACGACCCAGATGGCCGCAGATGCGTCGGACCGGAATGTCCCGGCCGGGCTCGATGCCCTGTTGGCGCGCGACGTCCGCCAGGCGCTTGATGTAGTCGGCAAAACCCACGACCACGTTGACGCCGAAATCGCGCATCAGCTCCACCTGGCGCACCGACGGCGTCTCCACACCGGTGCCCGGCGTAATCAGCAGCGCGTTGGTGTAATGCAGCACCGCCTCGCGGACGTAGTGGCCGCCGTTGATCATGCCGTGGCCATAGACCGAATGAACCACCTCGCGCGGCGCAAGACCTTGCATGCGGTAGATGCGGGCCAGCAGCAGACTCTGGATCTCACGGCTTTTGGGGCTGAACAACAACGGTTGCGGTCGGCCCGTGGTGCCACTGGTGGTGTGCAGGATCATGGGAAGGTGCCGGCCTTCGACCGGGACGTCGGCGCCGTGGAAGTCACCGAGCGGCGGCTTCAAGGCCACGCTTTCCATGATCTCGTGCTTGCCGAAGCTGGGCAGCTTGACGATGTCGTCCAGGCTCCGGATGTCAGCCGGGATGATGCCCTTGCCGCCCCAAAGCCGCTGGTAGAACGGAATCTGCCAAGCGCGCTCCACCAGCTTCATGAAGCGCCGATTCTGCAGCGCACGCAGTTCGTCGCGGCTGATCTTGGCAAGCTGGTCGAAGGCATCGCCCAGTGGGTAGTCCGCCAGGATCTCGCGGACGTCGAAGGACTCGTAGTAGGTCGGGTGGCTCATGGGGATTCGCGGATTCAGTGAGAAATCGGGGGATGCATGCGCCGCACGAGGGAGGCGGCGTCGGAAGAGTCGGCCAGACGAAGGCTGGCCTCGTGCAGTTGCTCGGTGGCCTCAGCGCCCAGCCCTGCATGGGCACAGCAGGCGTCGAACTTGGCGCGCTGCGCCTCGATCGACAGCGGCCGCCGTGGATGGCCCAGTACGGCGGGCAAATCGATGGCGAGGTGGCGACCATCGCGCAGTTGGACGGCCACGCGCTGCGGCGCCAGTGCATTGGGGTCCGCGCAGTCGTTGGGCACCACGCGCACGCGCGCTGCGAGCGCCAGGCGTTCAGGATCATCCAGCGCGTCGCGGCTGAAGTCGGCCAGGCCCAGCCGCCCCTTCAGCAGCCAGGTGCTCACCAAAAAGCCCAGGCACAGGCGGGCGTAGTTGACGTCCATGCCCGCCATGGCTGGCCGGCCCACCAGTCTCAGCACCAACGGCGGCGCAGCCAGCTGCACGCTGACCACGTCGTCAGCTGTGAAACCGTGCTCGCGCTGCAACGTGATGACGCCATCCAGCGCGCCGTGGCCAGCGCGCCCAGTGGGAAAAGGCTTGTGACTGAGCTCGGCGATTCGCCAGTCGCGGCCGAGCGCGTCGAAGAGGTCTTGCACCTGCGCGCGGCGCGGCGCTAGCGGCGCGTCGAACAGCTCGAAGTAGCCGAATGGCCCCTCGAGGATGTCGTGCGGGCCGTTGAATCCGGCCTGCGCCAGGTCCAAAGCGCAGACCGCCGCCCGCGCAGCCAGCCCCACCTGCAACGCCAGCATGGGTGAACCCTCGCTGTGGGCCTGCATGGTGCCGGCCAGCTGACTATAGGCGATGCCCAGCGCGTCGGCCATTTGGGCACGACTGCAGCCGGCCAGCTTGGCCAAGCCCAGCGTGGCTCCGAGCGCACCGCACATCGCCGGCCGGAAGAAGCGCATGGGCGCGACATGCGCGCAGCCCAGCGTCGCGGCAGCATCCACCGCGAGGGCCAACGCGGCGATGAGATCGCGTCCGCTGACCGGCGCCCCGCGCCGCGACTGGCGCTCGGCTTGTGCCAGCAGGGCCGGCAGGACGGTGGCCAGCGGATGCACGACGGCGCGCTCGTGCACGCAGTCGAACTCCTGGTTGTGGATCTGGTAGGCATTGAGCATGGCCGCCGTCGGCGCCGGCCAGGCCTCGCCGCTGGCCCATTCGCTGGCCTCGTCGCCGCACCCCCAGCCCTGCGCTGCGGCGCGCACTTCAGCGACGCGCGCATGCCGGCTGCCGGCCAGGCCCACGCCCACGCTGTCGGTGATGAAGGTCAACGCAGCCTGCACGGCGGCCCGCGACAGATGCTCAAAGCGCAGGGCCTGGGCATGATCGAGCAAGCGGTCCATCATCGTCATGGTTGCAACGTCCTTTGCAGCGCTTCCAGGTCGGCAGCCTGCGGCAATGCCTCGACGGCGGCGAGGGCGCCTTCGACCCTTGCCGGTGCCCAGCCGCCATAGGCCATCAGCCGCGCGGCTTTGTCGCGCACGGCGGCCTCTGGCATGGGCCG
The DNA here is from genome assembly GCF_036404855.1 of Roseateles sp. Lineage (GTDB taxonomy): Bacteria > Pseudomonadota > Gammaproteobacteria > Burkholderiales > Burkholderiaceae_C > Pelomonas. The sequence goes on along the minus strand of NZ_DASWYS010000004.1, from coordinate 517 downwards.
AGCCGGGTCGCCCCAGCAGTCCTGCAGCTCGGCAGCCAGCACGCGGCCGTCGCGGCACTCGACCCGCACGGCCGCGCCATAGTGCGCCGGGTAGCGGGCCTGCTGCGCTTCGCCGCGGTGCACCGTGATGCGCGCGCGCAGCGCCGCCAGCTCCGGATCGTCGATCGCAGCGGCCGCGTAGTGCTCGAAGCGAGGCTCGCCCCACAGCAGCCAGGCGGCGAGCGCGTGCTGTATCGAGAAGCGCGCCTGAGCCTCGTCGCGCGGCAGCGGCCGATCACAAAAGCGCAACGCATCACCGTAGGTGTCGACGCGAACCGCCGCCACGTCCGCTGCATGCAGCGCTCCAGCACGCAAGCATTCACGCATCGCATCCATTGCCGGGTGCGCATGGCGGCAGGCGGGCCAGGGTTTGAAGCTGACGTCCGCCAGCCAGGGTCGGGCAGCAGGTTCGAACACCAGTCGAGCCTCGGCCTGGGGGGCGGTCGCCGCGAACCAGCCGGAGGGGCCTTCAAGGATG
>NZ_DASWYS010000003.1:0-3361 GCF_036404855.1 Roseateles sp. | reverse complement strand
CGCGTTGCAACGCTATGCCGAGGCCGCACCCGACGACGTGCTGACCCTGGTGACGCTGCCGCGCTTGGACAAGACCCAGCTCAACAGCGCCTGGTTCACGGCGCTGGACGGCCACGGCGTGTCCCTGCGCGTGGAACCGGTGGAGCGCCGCATGCTGCCGGCCTGGTTGGCCCAGCGCCTCAAGGCCCAGGGCCAGTCCGTGCCCGAGGGCGAGGATGGCCAGAAGGCGTTGGCCTTCTTCGCCGACCGCGTGGAGGGCAATTTGCTGGCCGCCCACCAGGAGCTGCAGAAGCTCGCGCTGCTGCACCCGCGGGGTGAGCTGACCCTCGAGCAGATCGAGGCCGCCGTGCTCGACGTGGCGCGCTTCGACGTCTTCAAGCTCAGCGAGGCCGTGCTGTCGGGCGCCGTGCCGCGCCTGCTGCGCATGCTGGACGGCCTAGAAGCGGAGGGCGAGGCGGCCGTTCTGGTGCACTGGACGCTGGCCGAGGACGCGCGCGCGCTGGCCCGCGTGCGCGCCGCGCTGGATGCCGGCAAGCCGCTGCCCCTGGCGCTGCGCGAGGCGCGCGTCTGGGGCGCCAAGGAGCGTCTCATCGAGCGCATCGCGCCGCGGCTGGACGCAGCCCAGGCCGGTGCCCTGGTGCAGGCTGCGCAGGTGTGCGATGGCCTCGTCAAAGGGCTGCGCCATCCCGACTGGCCCTCGGACCCCTGGGCCGCGCTGCGCCGTCTTGCCCTGATGCTTGCCGAGGCGGCGAGCGGCAAGGCCGGGGTGGTTCTGACGGCCCGCTGAGTCCGATTGGGCTATCGTCCGGGGCGCACACCATGACGACGCCTCTTCGCCACCTGATGCCTGCCGCCCTCGCAACGCTCGCGCTCGCTGCGCAGGCGGTGCCCGTGACCGTGCAACTGCAGGGGCCGAACGGCCAGCCGCTGGCCGGCGCCGCCGTGGCCATCGAGGTGAAGGGCCGCGCGAGTCGGACGACCAGTGCCAAGGCCGAGATGGGCCAGCGCGACCGCCAGTTCACGCCGCAGCTCCTCGTCGTGCAGACCGGCACGGCAGTCAGCTTCCCGAACTTTGACACCGTGCGTCATCACGTCTACTCGTTCTCGCCGATCAAGGTCATCGACATCAAGCTCTACTCCGGCACACCGGCAGAGCCGATCATCTTCGACAGGCCCGGCGTGGCCACGCTGGGCTGCAACATCCATGACCGCATGAGTGCCCACATTGTCGTCGTCGACACGCCACTCTTTGCGCGCACCGACGACAAGGGCCGGGCCAGCTTCGACCTGGCCGCGGGCGAGCATGTCGTCAAGGCCTGGCATGCAGGCCAGAAGGCGCCGACGCTGCAAAGCCTCAGGCTCGACGTGCCGGCCGGGGGTGGCACCAGTGTGCTGGCGCTGAGCGACTGATGCGCTGGCCCGTCTGGCTGAACCTGCGCCGCCTGGAAGGGCGCATCGTGGCCCTGTTCCTGGCGCTGCTGCTGGTCGTGCAACTGGTCAGCTTCGGCGCCATTCACGCCAGCATCACCCACAACGCCGAGGACTCACTGGCAGCCGAGCTGCAGACCGGCGAGCGCGTGCTGAGGCGTCTGCTCGACCAGCGCGCCGGCAAGCTGCGCGATGCCGCGGAGCTGCTGGCCAAGGACTACGGATTCCGCAGCACCGTCGGCCTGTCGCTGGTCGAGGCCGGCACCGTCGAGACCATCAAGGACGCGCTTGTCAACCAGGGCGAGCGGGTCGGTGCCTCCGTCGTCGCCTACTTCGACGACCAACTGCGGCTCGTCGCCGCGACACGCGACGGCTCGGCCTCTTTTGGCGCGGCGCTGGGGCAGCTTATCAAGAGCAACGACGGCGTCGGCGCGGCCCTGGCCGTGCAGGGCAACCAGGTCTTCCAGGTCGTCGCCGTGCAGGTGCGCACGCCAGCGCCGGTGGGTTGGGTGCTGATGGCCTTCGCGCTGGACCGCGAGGTGCTGGACGACCTCAAGGCCTTGTCCGCGCTGCAAAGCGTCGTGCTGCTGCAGGCACCGGCCCAGCCCTGGCTGAGCATCGTCGACAACCTTGACGGCCCCGGCGGGGCGGCCCTGCGCGCCAGCCTGGGCCGGTCGGCGCCGGTGGACGGCATCCTGGAGCTGGCCGGCGAGCGCATGGGAAGCCGCTTCGTACCGCTCATCGGGGCCGGGGAGCAGCCGCTGGGCGTGCTGCTTCTTCGCTCGCTGGACGTGGCGCTTGCGCCCTATCAGCAGCTGCAATTGGTGCTGCTGGGCCTGACCGTGCTGGGCGTGGCCGTCTTCGCCCTGGTGAGCGTGCTGCTGGCGCGCGGCATCAGCAATCCCATCACGGCCCTGTCGGCCTCGGCGCGGCGCCTGGAGGGCGGCGACTACGACACGCCCGTGCCGGCGACCTCCAGCCTGGACGAGGTGCACAAGCTGGCGGTCGCGCTGGAGAGCATGCGGGAAGGGATCCGCCGCCGCGACGCCCTGGTCAACAACCTGGCCTATGTGGACTCGCTGACGCTGCTGCCCAACCGCGCCCGCTTCGCGGAAATCCTGCAGCACCACCTCAACCACAGCGACCAGCCCGGCGCCGTGTTGATGCTGGACCTGGACCGCTTCAAGCACGTCAACGACGTGCTGGGCCACGAGGTTGGCGACCGCCTGCTGCAGTCGGTGGCAGAGCGCCTGCAGGCGCTGTGTGCCCCAGCCCATTCGGTGCTCGCGCGGCTGTCGGGCGACGAGTTCGCCGTCCTGCTGGCGCACACCGACGCCCACGCGGCCAGTGAGGCGGCGCTGGCCATCCTGAAGGACTTCGAGCGTCCGCTGCAGATCGACAACGAGACCATCGATCTCGGCGCAGGTATCGGCATTGCGCTGTTCCCCGAGCATGGCAGCGACGTCAACCTGCTGCTGGCGCGCGCGGAGCTGGCCATGTACGCGGCCAAGACCCGCCAGTGCGGCAGCCTGATCTACCACGCCCAGCTGGACGCCGGCAGCCAGGAGTCGCTGTCGCTGCTGTCAGAGCTGCGCCGGGCGATCGAGAACGACGAGCTGCGTCTCTACCTGCAACCCAAGATCGACCTGCAGCACGGCGGGGTCGTCGGCGCCGAGGCCCTGGTGCGCTGGCAGCATCCCACGCGTGGCCTGGTGCCACCGATGCAGTTCATCCCCTTCGCCGAGCAGACCGGCTTCATCCGCATGCTCAGTGCCTGGGTGCTGTCCGGCGCGGCCCGCTTCGCGCGCCAGGCGGCGGACGCCGGGCTGGCATTGCGGCTGTCGGTCAACCTGTCCACCCGCGATCTGATGGACCAGGACCTGCCGGGCAAGATCGAGGCCATGATGGCACCGCTGCACGTGCCGCCCGCCTC
>NZ_DASWYS010000002.1:0-3135 GCF_036404855.1 Roseateles sp. | reverse complement strand
GACCGTGTGGTCCTCGCCTGCGTACTGGCTGTACTTGCCGGCCAGCGAGGTCTGACGGTTGGTGTTGTCGCCCGTGGTCGTGCGGGTGACGGTCTGCGCACCGGCGGCGTTGCGGCCGAGGAAGTCGTACTGGAAGTCCGCCCCGCCGCTGCCCGTGCCAGCGCGCAGCTCGATGCGGCGGTCTTCGCCGAAGCGGTTGTTGTACTGGAGGTTGACGCGGTTGGCCGCGAAGCTGCCGCGGTTGCGGCTGCTGTCCAGCACGCTGGTTGGCAACACGCTCTGGCCCGGCGTGGAAGCCAGGATCTGCGTCTGGCTCTCGCCTTCGTTGCGGAAGCGGTTGCGCAGGAAGAAGCCCTGCACGGTCAGCGTCTCGTCGTCACCGAGCTTCCAGTTCAGGCGCGGCGAGATGTTGACGCCGCGGCCGTAGGAATGGTCGAAGCCCTCCGACGCGAGGTGGGTGGCGCCAGCGTCGCGCACCCGATCGCTCTGGGTCTCGTTGCGCATGTCCCACTGGAAGAACGAGATCGGCAACACCAGGCCGATGCCGCCGACGATGCGGTCGCCATACGTGAAGCTGCCGCCGACCGTGGGCTTCTCGTTGGCGTAGGACACACCCAGGCGCAAGTCCTTCTGCACGACGCGCGGCGCGTCCTTCAGGATGATGTTCAGCGTGCCGGCAACGGCCTGGGCGCTCTGGTCGGCCGTGGGCGCCTTGCTGACCTCCAGGCGCTCGACTTGGGCCGGGTTGAGGTTGTCCAGGCTGAATCCGGGGGGCGCCGGCTCGCCATTGACGAGGATCTGCGTGTAGGCCCCGCCCAGGCCGCGCATGCGCAGCTGGCCACCGGAGACGTTGATGCCGGGCAGGCGTTTCAGGACGTCGGAGAGCTGGGTGTCCCCGTACTTGTCCAGCTCCTCGCGACCATAGAGCTGCTTGGCCACGGGCTGGCGGCGGCGCAGGTCGGTGTCGGTCTGCTGGCGCGTCACGGACACGCGTTCGAGCTGGTTGCCTGGCGTCGGCGGGCTGGATGCGCGATCGACCTCCTGCTGGGCCAGGGCCAGGGCAGGGCTGAGCAGAAGCAGCGAGGCGAGGGCGGGGGTTTTCAAGAAGAGACTCCGGGGTTTGAGGCGGTGCGCACCATAGCGGCGGTAGGCGGCTCGGGCGGTCGCGTTGCGACCAGTTGCGATTTCGGGAGCATCAATCGACGGCCCGTGGGGCGAGCCGCGATCATGGCGATGCTGTGTGTCAGTGACTGACCCCCGAAAGGGTCAGCGTTTGAGTTTGGCGAATGCCGCCGCCATCGCGTTGCCGCCGGCGGGTGCCGCATCGCGCGAGCCGCCGCCGTGGGGGCGCTCGGTGCGGGCGGCCGGACGGAAGCTGTTGTCCTGCTTCGGGCCTCGCGGGGCCTGGGCGTCCAGCTTCATCGTCAGCGAGATGCGCTGGCGGGCCAGGTCCACCTCCAGCACCTTGACCTTGACGATGTCGCCAGTCTTGACCACCTCGCGAGCGTCGTTGACGAACTTGTTGGACAGCTGGCTGACGTGGATCAATCCATCTTGGTGCACGCCCAGGTCGACGAAGGCGCCGAACTGCGCGACGTTGCTGACCGTGCCTTCCAGCAGCATGCCGGGCTGCAGGTCCTTCACGTCCTCGACGCCATCGTTGAAGCGGGCCACCTTGAAGTCCGGACGTGGGTCACGGCCGGGCTTCTCCAGCTCGGCGAGCACGTCCTTGACGGTGATCGCGCCGAACTTGTCGTCGGCCAGCAGCTCGGGCTTGAGCGTGCGCAGCACTTCGCTGCGGCCAATGATCTCTTCGGCCGATCGTTTCAGCGCGGTCAGCGCGCGTTCGACGATGGGGTAGGTCTCGGGGTGGACGCCCGAGAAGTCCAGCGGGTTGTCGCCTCCGCGGATGCGAAGGAAGCCGGCCGACTGCTCGAAGGTCTTGGGCCCCAGGCCCGCCACGTCCAGCAGTTGCTGGCGGTTGCGGAACGCGCCGTTGGCATCGCGCCAGCGCACGATGTTGCTGGCCACCGAGGCCGACAGGCCGGACACGCGGGCCAGCAGCGCGCTGGACGCTGTGTTCAGGTCCACGCCCACCTTGTTCACGCAGTCCTCGACGACGGCGTCCAGCGTGCGGGCCATCTCGCTCTGGTTGACGTCGTGCTGGTACTGGCCCACGCCGATGCTCTTGGGGTCGATCTTGACCAGTTCGGCCAGCGGGTCCTGCAGGCGGCGGGCAATGGACACGGCGCCGCGCAGGCTGACGTCCAGGTCCGGCAGCTCCTTGGACGCGAACTCGGACGCCGAATAGACGGAGGCGCCGGCCTCGCTGACGACGACCCGCTCGATCTTCACGTTCGCGTCCAGCGCCTGCAGCTTCTTGATCAGCTCGCCAGCGAGCTTGTCGGTTTCGCGGCTGGCGGTACCGTTGCCAATCGCGATCAGGTTCACGCCATGCGTCGCGCACAGCTTGGCCAGGGTGTGCAGTGAGCCGTCCCAGTCGCGGCGCGGCTCGTGCGGGTACACGGTGGCGGTTTCCACCAGCTTGCCTGTGGCGTCCACCACGGCCACCTTCACGCCGGTGCGGATGCCCGGGTCCAGCCCCATCACCACGCGCGGGCCGGCCGGCGCGGCCAGCAGCAGGTCGCGCAGGTTGTCGGCGAACACCTTGATGGCGACCTTCTCGGCCTCGTCGCGCAGACGCGCGAACAGGTCACGCTCGGTGGACAGGCTCAGCTTCACGCGCCAGGTCCAGGCCACGCACTTGCGCAGCAGGTCGTCGGCCGGGCGGCCGGCATGGCTCCAGCCCAGGTGCAGGGCGATCTTGCCTTCGGCGATGCTGGGCTTGCCCGGCTCGGGCTCCACCGGCAGCACCAGCTTGCCTTCGAGAATTTCGAGCGCACGGCCGCGGAACACGGCCAGCGCGCGGTGCGAGGGCACGCGGCCGATGGGCTCGTCGTACTCGAAATAGTCGCGGAACTTGGAGACCTCGGGGTCGTTCTCGTTCTTGCCGTCGATCTTCTTGCTGCGCAAGAGGCCCTCGGCCCACAGCCATTCGCGCAGCGACTGCACCAGCACGGCGTCTTCGGCCCAGCGCTCGGACAGGATGTCGCGCACGCCGTCCAGCACCGCCGG
>NZ_DASWYS010000001.1:0-5669 GCF_036404855.1 Roseateles sp. | reverse complement strand
GGCGCCCCGCTGGGTCGCCGCCGACTGGAAGGACCTGCCCGGCTGGGGCAGCGACGACCTGCTTGCCGCCTGGCCGGCGCTGCTCGCCGGCTGCCAGCGCCCCGCGCCAGGCTGGGCGGAGTTCTGCGCCCGCGCCGCGCTGCTGGCGCCGGCCGACGCGATGGAGGCCGGCTTGCTCCTGATGAACCACCTGCGTCCCTGGCGGCTGCAGGCGGATGGCGGCGAGGCCACTGGCCTGCTGACAGGCTATTTCGAGCCGCAGGTGGTTGCCAGCAGCCAACGCCAGGGTGCCTTCCAGTGGCCGCTGCACGGGCTGCCTGCCGACCCCGCGCTGCGCCGCACGCCGCGCCGCGAGATCGACACCAACCCCCGCTTCACCGCGCTGGAGCTGGCCTACTTGGACGACCCCTTTGCACTGCTGCAGCTGCAGATCCAGGGATCGGGGCGCCTGCTCATGCGGGACGCGGCCGGTGCCGAGCGCACCAGCCGTGTGGCCTACGCGGGCCACAACGACCAGCCCTTCCAGTCTGTCGTGCGCGCGCTGCTGGACCGTGGCGAGGTGGCCGATGCGACGCCACGCACCCTGAGCGACTGGGCGCGCCGCAACCCGGCCAAGGTGCGCGAGGCGCTGGCCGTCAATCCGCGCGTCGTCTACTTCCGCGAGGAGGCGCTACCCAACGCGGCCAGCGGTCCGCGCGGCGCGCAGGGCGTGCCGCTGACCCCGGGCCGCTCGGTTGCTATCGACCGCAACTTCATCGCCCTGGGCACGCCGTTGTGGCTGGACAGCACCGAGCCGCTGTCCACCACGCCGCTGCGCCGCCTCGTGCTCGCCCAGGACACGGGCAGCGCCATCCTGGGTGCCGTGCGCGCCGACCTGTTCTGGGGTTGGGGCGAGGAGGCCGGCCAGCGCGCCGGCCGCACCAAGCAGCCGTTGCGGCTGTGGGCGCTGCTGCCCCAGGGGGTCACTCCGTGACTTTCACGCCTTTCCAGAACGCATAGCGGCCCTTGATGTTCTCGGCCGCCGGCAGCGGGTCCGGGTAGTACCAGACCGCGTCGGGGTTCATCTCGCCATTGACCAGCAGGCTCAGATACTTGGCCTCGCCCTTCCAGGCGCAGCGGCTGACGTGGTTGCTGAAGGTCGTGTACTGCTTGTTCAGCGACTCGGCGGGGAAATAGTGGTTGCCTTCGACCACCACCGTGTCGTCGCTTTCGGCGAGGGTGATGCCGTTCCAGACTGCTTTCATGGCTGTCTCCGTGAGAATGGAATGGATGAAACGCTACCACTCCCACCATGGCCGCGACATCGTCGTCACCGCCGGCAGCGCCCGGGACCTCGAACCCGGCCAGTTCGGCGTGCTCGCCATCGATGGCGGCGCGGGCGGCTGGTCGGTCGTGCACAAGGGTCCGGATGGCGAGGTCGTCGAGTTGAACAACGAGATGCATTTCGAGCTGCCGGAGGACGCGCTGGCGTTTGCCAAGGAATTGATCGAGATGCTGGCATCGGGAGCCCCCGACGCATGAGACCGCGGCTGGACTGGGCTTCGGCGGCTCTGGCGGCCCTGCTGTCGCAGCCCGTCTGGGCGGGCGGCGATCCGGCGGCGGGCCGCAAGGCCTTCGCAGCATGCATCCACTGCCATCAGGCCGGCCCCTCGGCGCGGCACGCTTTCGGCCCGCAGCTCAATGGCCTGGCTGGCCGCAAGGCGGGCACGCAGCCGGGCTATGGCTATTCCGCGGCACTGAAGGCTTCGGGGTTGGTCTGGAACGAGGCGACGCTGGCCACCTACCTGCGCGACCCTGGCGCCCTGGTGCCGGGCACCAAGATGCGCTTCTGGGGGCGGGGCACGACCGAGCGTGAGGCGGCCGACCTTCTGGCCTTTCTCGCCGCGCAATCCATGAGCCCATCGATCCCATGACGTGCCAGACCGCAACCCTGACCTTGTACGGCGCGGCCGCTTCCGGCTCGGTCGCCGTGGAGGCCGCGTTGGTACTGCTGGGCCTGCCGTACCGCCTGATCGAGGGCGCGACCTGGGCAGAGGCCAGCGCGCGCGACCGTGTTGCGGCCAGCAACCCCATGCGCCAGATCCCGACGCTGCTACTACCCGGCGGCGAGGTCATGACGGAGAGTGCAGCCATCCTGATCTACCTGGCCGACCTGCATCCCGAGGCGCGCCTTGCGCCAGCGGCGGACGACCCGCGGCGCGGGCAATTCCTGCGCTGGATGCTCTACGTGTCGTCGGCGATCTACGCGCTGCACTGGATCAAGCCCGACGTGACGCGTATCGGCGCGCCGGAAGGCGCGCGGGCTGCGGTGGTGGATGCCGTGCATGAACGCATCGCCTTCTGCTGGGCCAACATGGATGTTCAGCTGACACCAGGGCGATGGCTGCTGGGCAATGAGTTGACGGTCCTGGACCTGTACGTTGCCACCGTCTCGCGCTTCGGGCCCTGGCGCGCGCGGTTCTGCGAGGTCGCGCCACGCATGGCGGAGGTGATCCACCGCATCGACGCAGAGCCACGGCTTGCCGCACTGTGGCGTGAACGCTTCCCAGAGGCATGAAACACGTAGCGCCATGACCGTGCATCGATTCAACGTCTTCGGCCAGCTTTTTGACATCGGGCGTCGCGGTGAGCAGTGGCTGGTGCTGGCAGTAGGCAACGACGGCAAACGGGCGCCGGCCGGTTTCGTCATCCCGGAGTTCGTGGCGGACGTGGAACTGGAGCAGTTCCTGTTCGATCTCTTCCACGAACAGGCCGCCTACAAGAAGGGCGGGATCTTCAGGGTGAAGTGCTAGATTTGTGCGCGGTCTATCGCGCCTCGGGCCGCCCCCGGGCCTCGGGCGGAGCCTCGAGCCTGGACATCCTCCAACCCGGAAACAAACCCATGTCCCAAGCAACGTTCATCGCTCTAGGCGCTGCCGCCATTGGCCTGGTCACTTTTGGTCTGTGCCTGTTTGTTGCCATCTCTGCGAGCAGGAAGAAATCCGCGAGGCAGTCGGCAGAGAAAGGCGCCCCCGAGGCCTGACGTCCTTCAGCGCCGCGGATCGGCTCGTGGCGGTGCGTCACGGCGCCGAGCGCACCGTCACACCTGCCCGCCCGCCTTCGCACCCTTGCCCTGCAGCACCGGTGCCTCCGGCATGCCCAGCAGGTCGGCCGCCAGCGCCTCGGCCACTTCGATGCCATCCACGCCGGCGCTCATGATGCCGCCGGCGTAACCCGCCCCTTCACCGGCCGGGAACAGCCCGCGCACGTTGAGGCTCTGGTAGTCGCGGCCGCGGTTGATGCGCAGCGGGGATGACGTGCGCGTCTCCACGCCGGTCAATACCGCGTCCGGCCGGTCGAAGCCGCGGATCTGGCGAGCGAAGGCGGGCAGTGCCTCGCGGATGGCTTCCAGGCAGTAGTTCGGCAGCGAGCCGTTGCCCTTTTGCTGCAGGTTGGTCAGCGTGACACCCGGCTTGTAGCTAGGCTCGATGTCGCCGAAGGCCTGGCTGACCTGGCGTTTGACGAAGTCGCCGACCAGGGAGCCCGGGGCCAGGTAGCCGCCGCCGCCGAGTTCGTAGGCTCGGCTTTCCCAGATGCGTTGGAAGGCCATGCCGTCCAGCGGGTTCACGGGGCTGCCGTCGCGTTTGCCGTCCTGCCGGTAGTCCTCGGGTGTCAGGCCGACGACGATGCCGGCATTGGCGTTGCGTTCGTTGCGCGAGTACTGGCTCATGCCGTTGGTGACGACGCGGTCGGGCTCGCTCGTTGCTGCCACCACCGTTCCGCCGGGACACATGCAAAAGCTGTAGACCGAGCGGCCATTCTTGGCGTGGTGGACCAGCTTGTAGTCGGCCGCACCAAGGATTGGGTTGCCGGCGCCGGGGCCGAAACGGGCCGCGTCGATGAGACTCTGGGGGTGCTCGATGCGGTAGCCGATGGAGAAGGGCTTGGCTTCCATCTGCACGCCGCGGGCATGCAGCATCTGGAAGGTGTCGCGGGCGCTGTGGCCCAGCGCGATGACGACGTGCGTCGTACTGATCTGTTCACCGGACTCCAACTGCACGCCGCGTACGGCGCCGTCTTCGATGAGCAGGTCGGTCATCCTTTGCTGGAAGCGGATTTCGCCGCCCAGCGCCTCGATGTCGGCCCGCATCTTGATGATCATGCTGACCAGCCGGAAGGTGCCGATGTGGGGCTTGCTGACGAACAGGATCTCCTCCGGTGCCCCGGCTTTGACGAACTCGGTCAATACCTTGCGGGTGAGGTGGCGCGGGTCGGAGATCTGGCTGTAGAGCTTGCCGTCGGAGAAGGTGCCGGCGCCGCCCTCGCCGAATTGCACGTTGCTCTCCGGATTGAGCTTGCTGTCGCGCCACAGGCCCCAGGTGTCCTGCGTGCGCTCGCGCACCGCCTTGCCGCGTTCGAGCACGATGGGACGCAGGCCCATCTGCGCCAGGATCAGTGCGGCGAACAGGCCGCAGGGGCCGAAGCCGACGATGACGGGCCGCGGGCCGGCGTAGTCGCCGACTTGCGCGAGGAAGTGGTAGCCGGTGTCGGGTGTGGCGCGAATCTGGTGGTCGCCGGCGAAGCGGGCCAGCACGGCGGCTTCATCGGCGCCGTCTGCCAGCGTGCAGTCCAGTGTGTAGACGAGCTGGATGTCGCTGCGCTTGCGCGCGTCGTAGCCGCGACGGGCGATGTGCAGGGCGGCCAGTTCGGTGTCGGCCAGCTTCAACCGGGCCAGTGCGGCGGGGCGCAGTGCGTCCTCGGCGTGGTTCAGCGGCAGGCGGAGTTCGTTGATGCGGATCATGGTCGTTTGGTCAGTGTCGAGCCGACAAAAACAAACAGGCCCCGCGGGGCCTGTGTGCGTTGAACTTCCAGGCGCTCGGCCTGAAAGATCAGCCCGAATGCGGGCGCTTGCCCGGGTTCTTCTTCGAGCGGGTGTGCGAACCGCGCTCCAGGCTGCGCAGCTGGCCCTTGCCGGTCGTGAAGGTCACGCCCTTGGGGGCGGCGGGGCGGGGGGTGGCGCGGCGAGCCGCTTCGGTGATGATCTTGTTGCCCATGAATGGCTCTCCAGTGAAACAAAAAGCCCGCTTGCAGGGGCAAAACGACGAAAGGCGCGGATTTTAGCTCGCCCAGCCCAGCCAGGTCTCGAAATCCGCCAGATCCATGGGGCGGGCCAGCAGAAAGCCCTGCATGAGGTCGCAGCCGCAGGTGGTGGTGCAGGCCAACTCGGCGTCGTTCTCGACGCCCTCCACCGTCACCGTCAGACCCAGGCCATGGCCGACGCCGACGATGGACTTGAGCAGCGCCTGGCGGCGTGGGTCGCGATCGACGTCCTGCACGAAGCTGCGGTCGATCTTGAGCTCGTCCACTGGCAGGTGTTGCAGGTAGGCCAGCGAGGACTGCCCGGTGCCGAAGTCATCGATGGCCAGCTTTACGCCCCAGCTCTTGAGCGCTTGCAGCACGGCGATGGGGTCGTTGCCGCTGGCCATCAGGCCGGTCTCGGTGACTTCCAGTTGCAGCCGGCTCGGATCGACGCGGTGCTCGGCGAGCAGCGCCGCCAAGCGGGCGGGCAGGGTCTGATCCTGGAGGTCCAGCGTCGAGATGTTCACGGCGATGGACAGCGGCTCGCGGCCTTCGGCCGCCCAGGTGGCCAGCGTGCGCACGGCCCGGGCCAGCATCCAGTCGGTGATCTG